>CALZTY010000006.1 GCA_945829225.1 uncultured Bacteroidales bacterium
TTGATAATTTCCAAGATAAAACTGCACAGGTTGCCCTGTGCAGTTTTATTATGAATTAAATAAAAATTTGCTCAACAATAACTATTGATGGTTGACTATTTCTTTGTCAGTCAATGAGTAGGCATAATCTCCGCATAATTGATACCCAAAACTGCACCGGACTTTGCAAATTCTGAAGAACCCAAAAGAATTTCAATGCTCGCTCCCGCAAAGAATCAAACTTTGACACCCCTAAATGTTGTTTCTTCAGTCACTTTTACTAATTTTGCATTTGCTACTTGACTCTGCATATTACTGCTCGGCACTTTACGCTTTCATTTATCACGATTTTTTCGTACCTTTGTCGCTAATTTCAAATATTTTATCATTGACTGAAGATGACAGACCGACTACGCTGGAGTGAAATAGAGCATCTCCCCGAGTGGGACGAAGAATTTTACGACGTTTACACCGCCAAGAAATTTGGCAAATGGGTGATGCTCAAGACCTTGAAACCTCAATATAAGGACGACCCGGCTATGTGCGCCATGTTGGAGAAGGAATTTGACACCCGCTACAACCTCGCACATCCCAATATCATTATGATTAACGACCTCGAGGAGGTGCCCGGCGTGGGCATCAGCATCATCACTGATGATGTCTACGGCGACTCCCTGCGCAAACTTATCCGCGAGCGCAAGGTCACCCCGGCTCACATCGCCCAGTTGCGCCGCCAACTGGTCGATGCTATGGATTATATCCAGACCAACCACCTCGCTCACCACCCCCTGCGACCCGAGAACATCATTTTTACCGAAAATATCGGCAACCTCAAGCTCATCGACGTGGGCTTTGAGCAACGCAAGGCTCTCACTCCCGTCGACACATCCCAGGATATCTACAATTATGGCTTGGTAATCAAGGAAGTCCTCGACTCCTGCGACCTCGAGGACCCCACCCTGCGTCGCGTCGCCGATCGCTGTCTCGACCCCGACCCACATCGCCGATACCGCGACATCGAGCAACTGCGCATGGACCTCGCCGGGCGTCACAGCAACCGCCTATACATCGCCATCATTGCCTTCCTTGCCGCCATGATTCTCCTTCTGCTGTGGCTGTCATCTCCGTGGGCGCCAACACCTCACGCTTAATTCTCTATCCACTATGGCTGTAACAGTACAAGCTCTCGCTCCCACGAGCTCAAACCTCAAGAAATATGTAAAATTCGGCATCGCCCTCTACAAGGGAAATGCCTGCTATGTGCCCCCACTCATCATCGATGAGATGGCTACCCTATCGCCTACCAAGAATCCCGCCTTCGAGCACTGCGAGGCGCAGATGTTCATGGCACTGCGCGACGGCAAGCCCGTGGGACGCATCACCGCTATCATCAACCGCCTGGTCAACGAGAAGGAAGGTCGGCAGACCGTCCGCTTCGGCTTCGTTGACTTCATCGACGATGCCGAGGTGGTCGACGCCCTGTTCAAGGCTGTCGGCGACTGGGCACGCGAGCGACACTGTGTCGACATCGTCGGCCCTATGGGCTTCTCCGACATGGACCACGAGGGCATGCTCATCGAGGGCTTCGACGAGATGGGCACCATGGCTACCATATACAACTACCCCTACTACAAGGACCACATGGAGCGCATGGGCTTCGCCAAGGACGTCGATTGGATTGAATACCGCATCACCGTGCCCGATGCCGTGCCCGACAAGTATCGCCGCATCGCCGAGATTGTCGCCCGCAAGTACAACCTCCGCGTCATCAAGTTCACCTCGCGCCGCCACGTCAAGGAGCAGTATGGTCAAGCCCTCTTCGACCTCATCAACGAGGCTTATGCCGGGCTATACGGCTACTCGCCACTGACCCCCGCCGAGATCAACCACTATGTCGACACCTACCTCGCCATCCTGCGCCTGCAGGACGTCTGTGCCGTAGTCGATGCCGACGATAACCTCGTCGCCGTGGGCATCTCCATGCCCTCGCTATCCAAGGCACTGCGCTCCTGCGGTGGCAAACTGTTCCCCTGGGGCTGGTATCCCTTGCTACGCGCCATCCGCGGTCACGTCGACGTCGTCGACCTTCTCTTGGTCGCCGTCAAGCCCGAGTATCAGAGCAAGGGAGTCAACGCCATGCTTTTCACCGACCTCCTCCCCGGCTACATCGCCAACGGTTACAAATTTGCCGAGTCAAACCTCGAACTCGAGGGCAACGAGAGCGTCCAGCGCCAGTGGGAATACTTCGAGCGCCGTCAACACCGTCGTCGCCGCGCTTGGCGCCGTGCCCTCTAATCCTCTAATCTCCACTACACGATGAATTTACTCAAGAAATTTTGGTCTGCCGCCCTCACACGAGCCCGTGCCAACAAACTCACCCGCTGGATACGCTTCGGCATCGTTTCGCTCATTTTCTTCCTCTGGGTCATATGGATGGGCAACCCCTGGCTCGCCCTGTGGTGGCTCCTCCTCATTGATATTTATATCACCGGATTTATCCCCTTCACCTGGTGGAAGCGTAGCAAGAGCGCCCTGGTGCGCGGTGTCATGGGATGGGTCGACGCAATCGTCTATGCGCTCATCCTCGTCTACTTTGTCTTCGCATTCGTGGGGCAAAATTATCAAATCCCCTCGGCATCGCTGGAGAAGACCCTCCTCACAGGCGACTATTTGTGGGTCAACAAGATGCTCTACGGTCCTCGTGTGCCCATGACTCCGATACACTTCCCTCTGGTGCACAACACCCTCCCCATCCTCGGCTGTGACAGTTACACCGACTGCCCCTCCAACACTTACCACCGTCTCAAGGGCATTCGCAACGTCGAGGCGGGCGACATCGTCGTCTTCAACTTCCCCGCCGGCGACACCGTCCTCACCAAGATGGAGGAGACCGCCGAATACTACTATTATGCTGTCGCCAAATACGGACGCGACTTCCTGCTCAACAACCCCGAGCGCTTCGGCACCCTCAAGTATCGCCCCGTCGACCGACGCCAGAACTTTGTCAAGCGCGCCGTGGGTCTCCCCGGGCAGTGCCTGCGCATCAGCGGCGACACCATCTACATCGACGGCGAGCCTCAGCCATTCCCCAAGCATGTGCAATTCAACTACATAGTCGCTTCGTCGCGCACCTTCGAGGACGACCTCCTCAAGGAACTCACCATCTCGCGTAGCGACGTCGCTCAACTATCCCTCTCCCCCGACGACCGCGAATACTTCGCCCACTTCGTCCCGCAAGTCCACACCTCTCCTTATATATATATAATACCGCTCACCGACGCCACCCGCAACACCCTCATCGAGCGCGGATACATCAACGGCTATGTCAAGGCATCCGACGCCCTCAACTATAGCGGTGCCGACCTCTTCCTCTTCCCCCAAGGGCTCAGCGACTCGTGGACCCTCAGCAACTATGGCGGCACCGACGGTGTGTGGATACCCCGCCGCGGCGAGTCTATCGACCTCACTCCCGACAACTGGACTATCTACAACCGCTGCATCCGCAACTATGAGGGACACCATGATGCCTACATCGACGCCGACGGCACCGTGTACATCGACGGCAAACCAGCCTCGACCTACACCTTCGCTATGGACTACTACTTCATGATGGGCGACAATCGCGACAACTCGCAGGACTCCCGCTTCTGGGGCTTCGTCCCCGAGGACCACATCGTAGGCTCGCCGATGTTTGTCCTCGTCTCATTCGACCGCGAGCGCAGCCTCTTCGACGGCGGCTTCCGATGGAACCGCATCTTCCGCGACGCCAATCCCGACAAATGACCACGCCCCTGACTCTCTTCCCGGGGCAAGCGGTCATCCTGCCGCCACGCCTGTTGGGCACCGCCGCCTACTATGCCACGATGCTCGCCTACGAGCACCCCGTGGTCGACACGGCGCTTCGCTTCAACAAGCGCGCCAAGAGCGTCCATCGCTACGACATCGCCGACGTGCGTGGCTCCATGGCACTCACCGTGCCCATCGTCCACGCCTCGGGTAGCGCTCGCTGGCGCGATGTCGCGGTGTCGCGTCACGGCGACTGGTGGCGCCTCCATCGCACCGCCTGGGAGAGCGCCTACGGTCGCACTCCGTTCTTTGAATTTCTCATCGACCGCTTCGACAGCGTCCTCGCCGACCCCGGCGACGACCTCCCGGTCACCGAGTTGATTGCCCGCGCCGACACTGCCGTCCTCGGCTGCCTCCACCTCGACTGTGGGCTCATCCACGGCGATGCCCCCGCCGATGCCGTCGACCAGCGCGCCGCCGACTTCTCCTGCCCGGCGATGCCGCCTCACTTCCAGGTGCGCCAAGCATCCCTCGGCTTCATCGCCAACCTCTCTATCCTCGACCTCCTCTTCAACCTCGGCTCCGACGCCGCTATTTATCTCAAACACCTTATTCCGCTGATTTTCAACCAACAATATGGAGCAAACTCATAAATCAGGCTTTGTCAACATCGTGGGCAACCCCAATGTGGGCAAGTCAACCCTCATGAACGACCTCGTGGGCGAGCGCCTCTCTATCATCACCTCCAAGGCGCAGACCACTCGCCACCGCATCACCGGCATCGTCAATACCCCCGAGTATCAAATCGTCTTCTCCGACACCCCGGGCGTGCTCAAGCCTAAATACAAACTCCAGGAGAGCATGCTCTCCTTCAGCGAGGAGGCGCTCACCGATGCCGACATCCTCCTCTATGTCACCGACGTAGTCGAGGACCCCACCAAGAATGCCGACTTCCTCGAGCGCGTCGCTCGCGAGAAGGTCCCCGTATTACTCATTATCAACAAGATAGACCTCCTCAAGGGACAGCACGACCTCGAGCAAATCGTCGACCGCTGGCATGCCCTCCTCCCCAATGCCGAGATTATCCCAGCCTCTGCCAAGCACGGCTTCAACGTCGCCGCCCTCATGAAGCGCATCGTCGACCTCCTTCCCGTCGGCGAGCCTTACTTCGGCAAGGACGCTCTCACCGACAAGCCCGCACGCTTCTTCGTCACCGAAATCGTCCGCGAGAAAATCCTCCTCAACTACGACAAGGAAGTACCCTACTCTGCCGAGGTGATTGTCGAGAAATTTGACGAGAAGGACAACTCTATCCACATCATGGCTGTTATCTATGTCGAGCGCGACTCGCAGAAAGCCATCCTCATCGGGCGCGGCGGCTCGCGCCTCAAACACGTGGGCATCGAGGCACGCAAGGATATCGAGACCTTCTTTGACAAAAAAGTTTTCCTCGAATTATTTGTCAAGGTAGAACCCGACTGGCGCAACCGCGAGAACAAACTCCGCGCCTTCGGTTATATAGAATAATTAATGATTAACTCTGCCCCCGGGCAGAGCCAATGACCACCTAAATATATATAACAATGTTAGTAGCCATCGTAGGACGCCCCAATGTGGGCAAATCTACCCTCTTCAACCGACTCACTCAATCCCGCACCGCCATCGTCGACCCCACTGCAGGCACCACTCGCGACCGTCAATATGGCAAGGTCGACTGGTGTGGCACCGAATTTTCTATCGTTGACACCGGCGGCTGGGTCGTCAATAGCGAAGATATCTTCGAAGCCGAAATCAACCGCCAGGTCAACCTCGCCATCGAGCAAGCCGACCTCATCCTCTTCTGCGTCGACTCCACCGGCGGCATCACCGACCTCGACGAGCACGTCGCTCGCATCCTCCGCCGCAGCAACAAGCCCGTGCTGTTGGTTGCCAACAAGGTCGACTCCAACGAGTGGCTCTACAACGTCCCCGAGTTCTATGCCCTGGGACTCGGCGACCCCTTCCCCCTCTCTGCCACCAACGGATACGGCACCGGAGACCTCCTCGACCGCATCGTCAAGGACCTCCCCACCCCTGATGCCGATGCCACCGAGACTGTCGACGACCTCCCCAAGTTCACCATCGTCGGACGACCCAATGCCGGTAAGTCCTCGCTAATCAATGCCTTTGCCGGCGAGGACCGACACATCGTCACCGACATCGCCGGCACCACCCGCGACTCGGTATTCGCCCGTTACAACAAGTTCGGCTTCGACTTCTACCTCGTCGACACCGCCGGCATCCGCAAGAAGAACAAGGTCAACGAGGACATCGAGTACTACTCGGTCATCCGCTCCATTCGCTCCATCGAGGCATCTGATGTGTGCATCCTCGTCATCGACGCTACCCGCGGCATCGAGGCTCAGGACGTCGCCATCTTCTCCCTCATCCAGCGCAACAACAAGGGTCTGGTGGTCGCCGTCAACAAGTGGGACTTGGTGCAGGACAAGTCCACAGCCGCCATCAAGCACTTCGAGGACGCTATCCGCGAGCGCTTCGCCCCATTCACCGACTTCCCCATCATCTTCTGCTCGGCGCTCACCAAGCAACGCATCTTCAAGATTATCGAGACCGCTACCGAGGTGTACGCCAACCGCTGCCGCACCATCTCCACATCCACGCTCAACAAGGTGCTCGGCGAGGATATCGCCGCATATCCCCCACCATCCAACAAGGGCAAGTATATCAAAATCAAGTATATAACCATGCTCAAGGGCTCATTTGTCCCCACATTTATCTTCTTCTGCAACCTCCCCCAGTGGGTCAAGGAGCCCTACCGCCGTTATCTCGAGAACAAGATACGCGAGCACTGGCAATTCTCCGGCACTCCCATTCGCCTCTACTTCCGCGATAAGTCCAAGGAATAAAAAATAATTCGCTAATTATTACTTTCTTATCGTTTTTTTTAGTAATTTTGCCACAAAGATTATAGAATACACCTAACGACAATAGCGCTTATGTCACAAAAACCCTATGATTTCCTCATTGTCGGCTCGGGCCTCTACGGCGCAACCTTCGCCCACCGAGCCACACGCAATGGGCTCAAATGCTTGGTCATCGACCGCCGTCCCGTAGCCGGTGGCAACGTTTACTGCGAGAAAATTGCCGGCGTGAACATCCACGCTTATGGTCCTCACATCTTCCGCACCTCCGACAAGGCTATCTGGGACATGGTGTGCGATCTCGTCCCCATGGACCGCTACATCCACAAGGCGATGTCGCTCGGCGCCGACGGCGTCTACCGCAACCTCCCCTTCAACATGCACACCTTCCGCGAACTCTGGGGCGTTGAAACCCCCGAGGCTGCCCGCGAGATGCTCGAGAAACAACGCGCCGACGCCCCCGAGAACCCCCTAAACCTCGAGGACCAGGCTATCGCCATGGTCGGCAGAGACCTCTACGAACTCATGGTCAAGCGTTACAACGAAAAACTATGGGGACGCCCCTGTGCCAACCTCCCCTCATTCCTCATCAAGCGTATCCCCCTGCGCTTCACCTACGACAACAACTACTTCGACGACACATACACCGGTGTGCCCGTCGGCGGCTATAACAAACTCATCGACAAACTCCTCGAGGGCTCCGAGGTGCGCCTCGGCGTTGACTTCTTCAACGACCGCGAGGGGCTCTCGGCACTCGCCCGCCACACCATCTTCACCGGCAAAATCGACGAATTCTTTGACTACCGCTTCGGTCGCCTCGACTACCGCACCCTCCGTTTCGAGCACGAAGTTGTCGACAAGTCGTTCGCCCAACCCGTTGCCGTTATCACCGACAACACCCTCGACAACGACTATGTGCGTATCACCGAGCACAAGCACTTCGACTCTGAGGCGCGCGACCTCCCCACTACCGTGGTAACTCGCGAGTATTCAGTGGAATACACCGAGGGTATGGAAGCCCTGTATCCCGTCAACGATGTGCGCAACACCGCCATCTACGCCCGCTATCACGACCTCGCCAACCGCGAGCCCGACGTCACCTTCGGCGGCCGTCTCGCCGAGTACAAGTACTACGACATGGCTCCCGTCATGGCTAAGGCGCTCCGCGACTTCGACGAGTTGATGATTCACATCCAATGAAAGACCCCGAGACTCCCGCTCCCGCGCACAAATCGTGGCTACGTCGCTACGTCTCCATCCCGGCTGTCATCGTCATCTGCGTCATCGTCTACCTCACCTTCTTCGGTGACAATTCGATAGCGCAACGACTTGAGTACGAGCACTCTATCGACAGCATCTCGGCTCTCCTCGCCGCCGAGGAGGACTCGCTGCAATACTACCGCGACCTCAACAACCGCCTCTCCACCGACCCCGAGCTCATGGAGCAGGTGGTGCGCGAGCAATACAATATGAACCGTCCCAACGAGGACGTATTCCTCATCACCGATGAATAAACGCCAAATCACCTCCATCGCAGCCAACATCGGCTTGCTACTCATCGCCGCAGCCATCGCCACCCCCATCATCGTCGGGGGCTTCTTCGAGGACGACCTCCACAAGTGGCTCGCCGTTGCAGGCGCGGCTATTTACCTCATAGCCACCCTATTCCGCCCCGCCCTCCCCGGCGACGCGCCCCTCGCACAGCGCCGGTGGAACCGCATCGATACCTGGACCGCAATCATCTTTGCCGCCGGCGCAGCCATGCTCTTCACCCCATACACCACCGTCCGCGACTGGATCGCCTTCACCCTCGCCGGAGCAGTCCTCAAGATTATCTGCTTCTTCCGAGCAATGCGTCCCTTCAAGTGACGGCTCATTTATAACTAATTAACAAAAAATTTATATTCTCCACGACTCTTATACAACGTAATTACGGAAATTTTTCGTAATTTTGCAGTCGAAAAATCGGGGTGACGCCCCACCGCCCACTCCGGCACAACCAACAGATTGATATTCAACCAAATAAAAAATTAAATTACAATTATGACAAAAATCGGTATTAATGGTTTTGGCCGCATCGGACGTTTCGTGTTCCGTGCCTCAACCAAGCGTGATGACATCGAAGTAGTTGCCATCAACGACCTCCTCCCCGTTGACTACATGGCTTACATGCTCAAGTATGACACAATGCACGGCCAGTTCGAAGGCACCGTTGACTTCGACCTCGAGAAAAGCGAACTCATCGTTAACGGCAAGCACATCCGCGTTACCGCATGCCGCGACCCCAAAGAAATCGCTTGGGGCAATGTAGGCGCTGAATATGTTGTTGAGTCTACCGGTCTCTTCCTCACCAAGGAGAAGGCTCAGGGTCACATCGACGCAGGTGCCAAGTACGTAGTTATGTCTGCTCCCTCCAAGGACGACACCCCCATGTTTGTTTGCGGCGTAAATGCCGACACCTATGTTAAGGGCACTCAGTTCGTTTCCAACGCTTCTTGCACCACCAACTGTCTCGCTCCTATCGCCAAGGTCCTCAACGACAAGTTTGGCATCGTTAACGGCCTCATGACCACCGTTCACTCTACTACCGCTACCCAGAAGACCGTCGACGGTCCCTCTATGAAGGACTGGCGTGGTGGCCGTGCCGCTTCGGGCAACATCATCCCCTCAAGCACCGGCGCTGCTAAGGCTGTAGGTAAAGTTATCCCCGAACTCAACGGCAAGCTCACCGGTATCTCGATGCGTGTCCCCACCCTCGACGTATCTGTTGTTGACCTCACCGTTAACCTCGCTAACCCCGCTTCCAAGGAAGACATCTGCGCTGCCATGAAGGCTGCTGCTGAAGGCGAGCTCAAGGGCGTGCTCGGCTACACCGAAGACGCTGTCGTTTCAAGCGACTTCCTCGGCGACACCCGCACATCTATCTTCGACGCCAACGCCGGCGTTTACTTGACCCCCACCTTCGTTAAGGTCGTTTCTTGGTACGACAACGAGATCGGCTACTCCAACAAGGTGCTCGACCTCATCGCCACCATGGTGAAGATCAACGGCTAATATTCCACAAAATATTACCCACAAAAAAGTGCGCCCCTCCCGGGAGCGCACTTTTTTATGGTTTATGGTTGAGGTTATTGGACTTATTAGACTAATTAGACAAAACAATAAACCATAAAATTGAGCTATAAGTCCTGAAAAAATCGACTTATAGCTCAATTTTCTTGCTTTTTCCTCTTTTTCACTGTATATTTGCAAAAAATTTCACCACCATGAGCAATCGAATAATAGGACGTGAAGGCGAAATAGCACAACTCGACCATATCATGAAATCCAACCGCGCCGAGCTGGTAGCCGTCTATGGCAGACGACGTGTCGGCAAGACTTTCCTCATCAAAGAATACTTTGAGGGCAAGTTTGACTTCTATGCCACAAGCATTTACGAGGGTAAGAAGAGCAACCAATTGGCAATCTTCCACGACGAGCTACAGCGCCACATCGGCACTCCCATCAAGCGCCCGAGCTCGTGGATGGAGGCATTCATGGCACTACGCGACTATCTCGATGGGTTACAGCAAGACCGCGTCGTGGTGTTTCTCGATGAATTACCATGGTTTGACTACCCTAAAGGGCAATTCCTCAAGGCTTTTGAGTGGTTTTGGAACAGCTGGGGCTCCACCTGCGACAAACTCAAATTGATAGTGTGCGGCTCTGCCACTACATGGATGACCGACACCTTTATCGGTGGGAAAGGCGGGCTATACAACCGCACCACCGAGCGCATATACTTAGCACCATTCAACCTCTATGAGACAGAACAATTGCTACGCTCCAAGGATATCGACTGGGACCGCATGACTATCTTGGAGGCTTATATGACCTTCGGAGGCGTTCCACTCTATTTGAGTATGCTTCGCAACAATCTCAGCCTATATGGCAACGTTGATGCCCTCTTCTTCGCCGACCATGCGCCACTACGTAGCGAGTATGAATTCCTATTCCAATCACTCTTCAAGTCCTCAGACTACTATACCGACATCATTAATGCCATTGCCTCCAAGAACATAGGCATCACCCGCTCGCAGATAGTTGAAAAAGCCAAGATAGCCAACAACGGCACCCTCACCAAGGCTCTCAACAACTTGATATCCTGCGACTTCATCCGCAGTTACAACGCCTGGGGCAAGAGTCGGCGCGATACAATGTACCAACTCACCGACCTCTCGATCCTATTCTATAAACGCTTTGTCGAAGGGTATAACAACAAGGATGAGCACTTCTGGACCAACACCATCGACTCACCTGCGCGACGTGCCTGGACCGGCATCGCCTTTGAACAAGTATGCCTAATCCACCTACCCCAAATCAAACAAGCGCTCGGTATTGCCGGAGTGCTCACCGAGGCATGCTCATGGCGCTTTGCCGGCGATGACAACTACCCCGGATGCCAAATCGACCTCCTCATCGCTCGGCATGATAAGGTTATCAATCTATGCGAAATGAAATTCTCTCAAGATGAATATTCAATAACACTGGCTTACAGCAAAGACTTGCTGCAACGTCGCTCAACGTTCCGCAACACCACGCACACCGGCAATTCGCTCCACTTAACAATGATTACGCCTCGCGGATTGCATCGTAATGCCAATTCCTCAATCATCAACAGCGTCGTAACTCTCGACAGCCTATTCGAGCCCAAGCGCTGACCTTGACAAAAAAAATGCGCCACGTTGTAACTTTTGGGTGGGGTTAGTCGTCTTATGAATGTAAGATGATTAAAAAGACTGAAAAATGAAAAACATTAAAGCATTTATCACAGCATGCGCCATGGCATCGACCCTCGCCATGGGCGCCCAACAACCCGGAATCTTCGACAACGTCATAGCCCTCGAAGGGCAGCGCCAAGCCGCTGCCGAGGTCGGCGACCACGTCAAGGCACTCGCCTTCTCCACCCAACTGATGGCAGAACTCGCCTCGCTCCCCGACTCTATCGTCGACAATATGGACCAAATGTGGGCTAATCAATACTACGAACTCGCATGCCACCAATCGCGCTGCGGATTGGTCGACGAAGCGCTCCTCTCGCTCTACAATGCCGCCTGCAAGGGTTGGAACAACTACGACCACCTGCTCGTTGACCACGACCTCGACAACCTGCGCGACTCGCCACGCTTTGCCGGCATCGCCCTCAAGGTGCGCAATCGCGACTTCAAATACATCCTCAGCAACTGCCCCGACTACAACGATGCCATCCCCGAGAATTGCCCCGACCGCATTTTTTCCGACCCCGCTGACCCGCATCTCCAACAACTGCGCACTCGCCTCAATCTCGACAGCGTTGCCGGTGATGGCGACGAAATATCTCGCATACAGCGCATTACCACCTTCGTACACAACTACATACACCACAACGGCATGAAGGGCATCCCCTGCGACCGCAACTCCCTGGCGATGATTGACTCGTGTGCCAATGGACGCAACACCCTCAACTGCCGCGGCATGGCTATCTTCCTCAACGAGTGTCTCTTGTCGATGGGCATTCCCTCAATGTACGTCACCTGCATGCCTAAAGTTCTCCTCAACGACTGCCACGTCATCAACGCCGTGTGGTCGTCGCAACTCGGACGTTGGTTGTGGATGGACCCCTCGTTCAACGCGTGGATTAGCGACGAGCAGGGCAATCTCCTCGGCATTCGCGAGGTGCGCCAACGCCTCCGCCAAGGGCTCCCGCTGGTCCTCAATCCCGAGGCTTCGCACTACGACGACGGCGTGACCGAAAAATCCTGGTACTTGGATTACTACATGACCAAGAACCTCTATGCCATCGAGGCTAACGTGCACAACGTCTATGGCGCCGAAAACTCCGATAAACTCAAAAACGGAACCGTACAATTCATCGCACTCATCCCGCCGACAGGCGACATCCCCGACTACGCCCGCAAACTGATAACCACCACCAACGACGCCTGGTTCTGGCAAGCACCTCTGTGATAATGGTTTAGAGTTTAGAGTTTAGGGGTTATTTTTATTGTTTAGGGTTGATAATCTATTAGTCTAATTGGTCTAAATAGCCATAAACAATAAACAATAAACAATAAACAATAAACCAATTATTGTGCCGGAGCGAGGGTGACGGTGGTGGGGGTGACGGTGAGGGTGACGGTTGCACCTTCGACAAAGGGGGTGATGCGGGTGCCGTGACCGAAGGGGAGGTTGTATGCCACGGGGATGTCGTATCGCGAGAGGATGCTGTGAATCATCTCTTCCATCGAGGGGTGGACCGAGTCGGGCTTGTAGTCGGTAAATTCGCCGATGAGGATACCGGCAGCACGGTCGAGGATGCCGGCGAGTTGCAGTTGATAGAGAATGCGTTCAATCTTATAGATGGGTTCGGAGACGTCCTCGAGGAAGATGATAGTGCCGCGGTCGAAGATATCGTAGGGGGTGTCGAGCAGCCCGGCAAGGACAGCAACATTGCCGCCGACAAGTCGTCCGGTGGCGGTGCCACATTGATTATATGTAGCGGGCGCGAAGGTGTAGGAGGGCATTTTGCCCTCGAGGATGTCAAAGAGTGCTCGAGTATCCTCGCCGTTGGGGTTCTCGGAGATACCCTTAGCCATGGGGCCGTGAATCGAGGCGATGCCGTGAGCCGAGAGCAGGGCATGAAGGGCTGAGATGTCGCTGAAGCCGATGAGCCACTTGGGATTATCGCGCAAGGGGAGGGTGTTGAGGCGCTCGAGGAGATGAACGGCGCCATATCCGCCGCGACTGCAGAGGATAGCCTTGATGGAGGGGTCGGTGAGGGCGGCGCTGAGGTCGGCGAAGCGCTCGTCGGCAGTGCCGCTGTAGTAGCCGAGGCGACCATAGGCGTGAGGATAAATCACCGGCTCATAGCCACGCGAGCGTAGCAAGTCGGCGGCGGCATTGATGATTTTGCCGTCGATGGGACCGGCGGGGGTGACGATAGCAACCTTGTCGCCGGGACGCAGAGGTGCAGGGATAATCACTTCCTGTGGCTCCTCAGATGGGGTCACAGGTTTATCTGATGGGGTACTGCTACAATTAATCATGCTGAGAATGAGAATTGCGGGGCACAAGATGCCACAGGTGATGAGTTTGCGGAGGTTCATAATATTATATAGAATTAGAGGGTGAGGGCAGATGAGAGTAGAAGTGCCAAATGGCGATGCCGGTGGATACGGCGACGTTGAGCGAGTGCTTGGTGCCGCTCTGCGGAATCTCGAGGCAGATGTCGCAGGCATCGACAACGCGCTGATCGACGCCGTCGACTTCGTGCCCGGCGATGAGGGCATAGCGAGAGCCCGGCTGCGGGGCGAATTGCTCAAGCGAGACCGAGTGGTGTACCTGCTCGAGGCAGCACACCGTGTAACCGGCGGCATGTAGGTCGGCTACGGCGGCGAGGGTGTCGGGATAATAAGCCCAAGCGACCGTCTCCTCGGCACCGAGGGCGGTCTTGTGGATTTCGGCAGACGGGGGCGTCTGCGAGATGCCACAGAGCACCAGTCGCTCGACGGCAAAGGCATCGCAGGAGCGGAAAATCGAGCCTATATTGTTGAGGGAGCGCACGTTGTCGAGGACCACGGTGAGCGGTATGCGCCCGGCGGCGGCAAATTCCTCGGGCGAGAGGCGCCCCATATCCCATATGGTTTTTTTCTTCATAGTTTGCGTATTATGGTGAGTCCGTCGCGCAGAGGGAGGATAACCTTGCTGACATCGGGGTCGGCGGCGACGAGGCGGTTGAAGAGGTCGACGCCCCGAGTCTGGGCATCGTGAGCGTCGGGGTCGGCGACCTTGCCGCTCCACAGAGTGTTGTCGGCGAGGATATAGCCGCCGTGGCGCACTAAGGGCTTGAGGAGGTGGTAGTAGTCGCTATATTGGCGCTTATTTGCGTCGATGTACACCAGGTCCCAGGGCTCGCGGCTAATATCGGGAATAATGTCGAGCGCGTCGCCCACATGGAGGTGTATGTCGGCGGCGCGAGGCGACTCGTCGAATAACGCCTGTAACTCGGGAGCAGCCTCGTCGTCGATTTCGATGGTGTGCAGTTGAGCCTCGGGAGGCATCGCCTCGGCGAAGCACAGGGTAGAATAACCGCTGAAAGTGCCCAACTCGAGGATGCGGAGGGGCTGAATCATGGAGGTGAGCATGCACAACAAGCGCCCTTGCACCGGCTCGCAACACATGCGCGGATACAAGCGCGTGAGTTGAGTGTGGCGATACAGGCGCTCGAGCCGAGGAGGCTGTGGGTCGCTGTGCGCGGCTATATATTCATCAATAGTCATATAGACAACAAGTTACGTAAAATCCACCAAGCCACAATGGCAATGGCTACGCCGGCGTTGAAACCCGGGCGATAAAGCAGGGAGGCATGGCGTGGCGGCACTACAATATAAGCGAGCGCGAGCACCAAGGCGGGCACCAGAGCGGCATTATAGCGCCACGCGGCGGCAAAGTCGGCATGGAATAAAGCGTGCACTGCTCGCTGAGTGCCACAGCCCGGGCAGTCGTAGCCGGTGAGCGCCTTGAAGGGGCAGCGTAGCGCCGGAGCGCTCTCGGGGTTGTGGGTAGCGAGGTAAACCACCACAGCAATGATGCCCACGGCGGCTACCACAGTAAGAATTCTCAGCAAGCGATGCGCGTCGGCTAAAACCATAAGCCGCCGAGGAAGAACATAGTGAACGGCGAGAGCACTATGGTGATGATGAGCAACCACGCGGTGATGTCGCTCATGGTCTGGGCGCCGGTGTAGTCACCGGTATTGTAGCGCGAGGCGCTGACGGCGCCGGTGATGATAGCAGCGATGGCAAAGGGCGAGCAGCAGAGGATTGTGAGCAAAATCGACCATGCCATATAGGTCGACGGGCGACGCATCTGCTGCACAAACACCTGTTGTGGCTGTGGCTGTGGTTGTGGTTGTGGCTGAGGAGTGGCACCCGGCGGGAAGAAAGGCGCCGTCATCGGAGCCACACCGGCGGGCATCCACTGTGCCAAGCCTTGATACCACACCGGGGTGGTGGCATTGATACCGAGGTTGAGCAGGTCGGGCAAGTCATAAGGACCCTCCTGCACACCATTGCGATGTATCCAAATTTTCATCTTAGAAGAATTTGATTTCCTGACCTAAAATATCGCCGAGAAGGTTGTTGGCGAGGCGCGAGGCACCGAGGCGCAACAAGTCATTGTTAAGCCATTCCTCACCGAGGACTTCCTTGACGATGGTGTAATACTTGACGGCATCGGCAGTAGTTGACACGCCGCCCGAAGCCTTGAAGCCCACGCGAGTGCCGGTAGCCTCGTAGTATTCCTTGATACACTGGCACATTACATAGGCGGCTTGGGGAGTAGCGCCCTCGTAACCCTTGCCGGTTGAAGTCTTGAGGAAGTCGGCGCCGGAGTAGAGCGATAGGATAGAAGCGCGCTTGATAGCGGCGGCGGTGCGGAGGGCGCCGGTCTCGAGGATGACCTTGAGATGGCTGTCGCGGCAAGCGGCTTTTTGCTCGATAATTTCGTCGCACACAGCCTCGTAGTCGCCATCGAGGAAGTTGCCGATATTGAGCACGATGTCGATCTCGTCGGCGCCTCCGTCAACAGCGAGGGCGGTCTCGGCGATTTTCACCTCGTTGAAAGTCTGGCTGGCGGGGAATCCACCCGAGACGCAGGCGATGCGCACATCGCTCTCCTCAAGGACGGCGCGTACCACCTGAGCGAAGTTGGGATAAACGCAGATGGCAGCCACATTGGGGAGCATGGGATATTCGCGGTCGAAGTCGTTGACGCGCTCGGTGAAGCGAGCCACCGACTGGGGCGAATCGGTGCCGTTGAGGGTGGTGAGGTCTATGGTGTTGAACAGCAGTTTGTACACATCTTGATTGCAGTTTTCCTGCATGTGCTCGGCGAGGATTTTCTCCACGGCGGCGGTGACGGCGGCATCGTCCTCGGTGACGGTGCTGCGGCTGATGGCTTCTTGGTATTTGTCTGTCATAGTAGCAGATTATTTATGTGTTAATTATTACTAATTGTCAATATCATGTCGATGAGCGTCGCGGGTGCATTTTTTGTTGAGATTGGCTTGGAAAGCCTCGGTGAGGTCGATGCCGGTCTGATTGGCGATAGCCATAAGTACCCATAGCACGTCGGCGAGTTCATCGGCGAGATTGAGACTGTCGCCCGCCTTGGCTGTTTGGTCACCATACAGGCGCGCCATCACCGAAGCCACCTCGCCGGTCTCCTCGGCAAGAATGACGGCGTTGGTGAGGGGCGAGAAGTAGCCCTTGCCGGTGGAGCGTATCCAGCGGTCGACGGCTTGCTGTGCCTCGGCGAGGCTTATGTGCTCTTGTTCGTTCATCTCTGTGCAAAGGTACATAAAAAAATCAATTTTTTTGCGTACCTTTGCCGAAAATATGAGAGCCATGAAAGGAATTATCCTTGCCGGAGGAACCGGCAGCCGTCTATACCCCATCACCAAGGGCGTGAGCAAGCAATTGCTACCCATCTACGACAAGCCCATGGTGTACTATCCGCTGGCGACACTGATGCAGGCGGGTATCCGCGAGGTGTTGCTCATCTCCACGCCTATTGACCTGCCGATGTTCCGCCGCCTCCTGGGCGACGGGAGCACCTTCGGCATCCACATCGACTATGCCGAGCAGCCGTCACCCGACGGCTTGGCACAGGCATTCATCATCGGGCGCGACTTCATCGGCGACGAGCCCGCCTGCCTCATCCTCGGCGACAATATCTTCCACGGCGCCGGGTTGGGCGAGATGCTTGCACGGGCTGTTACACGCGCCGAGGGTGGCGAGGCTACGGTCTTCGGCTACCGTGTCGACAACCCGCAGCGCTACGGCGTCGCCGAATTTGACGCCACGGGGCGCTGCCTCTCCATCGAGGAAAAGCCCGAGCACCCCAAGTCGCAGTATGCCGTCACCGGCATCTATTTCTATCCAGCCGGGGTGTATGAGCAGGCATGCACCATCCGCCCCTCGGCACGCGGCGAATTGGAAATCACCTCGCTCAACAACCTGTACTTGCAACAGGGACGGCTCCACCTCGACACCCTCCCCGAGGGCATGGCATGGCTCGACACCGGCACTCACGACTCGCTGTCGGAGGCATCAATATACGTCGAGGTGCTCGAGAAGCGTCAAGGGCGCAAAATCGCCTGCCTCGAGGGCATGGCATATCGCCGCGGGTGGATCGACCGCAACACCATCCTCGCCGCCGCCGAGCAAATGGCTGCAAATCAATATGGTAAATATCTATTTAAGGTAATCGCAGAGGTAGATGAAAGTCACAAAGACACCCATTGAGGGCTTGGTAATCATCGAGCCGCAGGTCTATGGCGACGCTCGCGGCTACTTCAAGGAGGTGTGGACGCGCCGCGACTTCGAGGCAGCGGTCGGCGCAGTCGACTTCGTGCAAGAAAATCAGAGCCGCTCGCACCGCGGCGTGGTGCGCGGACTACACTTTCAGCGCCCGCCCTATGCCCAAGCCAAATTGGTGCGCGTGGTCGAGGGAACGGTACTTGATGTTGCCGTCGACCTGCGCAGCGGCTCCCCCACCTACGGCAAGTGGCACGCCGTGGAACTGTCTGCCGACAACCATCGCCAACTCTTCATTCCTCGCGGCATGGCTCACGGCTTTGCCGTGTTGAGCGACACCGCCACATTTATATATCTGTGCGACAATTACTACCACCCCGAGGTGGAGGACGGCTTGCCCTGGAACGACCCGGCAATCGGCATCGACTGGCACATCGACACCTCCGAGGTCATTCTCTCGCCCAAGGATATGAATTTCACCCCCTTCGCCGAGTTTGTCACCCCATTTTAACTCATTGGCAATGAACTACACACGCAAAATAATAGTCACCGGAGGCGCCGGATTTATCGGCTCCAACCTGGTGGTGCATCTGGTCAACAAATATCCCGACTACCTCATCGTCAACGTCGACGCCCTCACCTATGCCGGCAATCTCGACAATGTCGCCGAGGTGTCCGAGGCGCCCAACTACCGCTTTGAGCACGCCGACATCACCGATGCCGCCGCCATCGAGGGTATCTTCGAGCGCTACGACATCGACGGGGTATTCCACCTCGCCGCCGAGAGCCACGTCGACCGCTCCATCGCCGACCCGCTGGTCTTTGCACGCACCAATGTGATGGGCACCCTCACCCTGCTCGAGGCGGCACGCCGGCAGTGGTCGCGCACCGGATACGAGGGCAAGCGCTTCCACCACATCTCCACCGACGAGGTCTATGGTGCCCTCGCCGCCGAGGGCGACGACATGTTCAGCGAGACGACCCCCTACAATCCCCACAGCCCCTACTCGGCATCCAAGGCATCAAGCGACCACTTTGTCCGCGCTTACCACGACACCTACCACCTACCCACCGTAGTCACCAACTGCTCAAACAATTACGGTCCCAAGCAATATCCCGAGAAACTCATTCCTCTGTTTATCAAGAACATAGTCGAGGGCAAGCCTCTGCCGGTCTACGGCAAGGGCATCAACGTGCGCGACTGGCTCTATGTGGGCGACCACGTCGAGGCGCTCGACCTCATCTTCCACCGCGCCGCCGACGGCTCCACCTACAACATCGGCGGCTGCAACCAGTGGCGCAATATCGACCTTGTAGAGCGGCTCATCGCCATCACCGACCGCCTGCTGGGACGCCCCGATGGGGCAAGCCGCTCGCTCATCACCTATGTGCAGGACCGCGCCGGACACGACCTGCGCTATGCCATCGACCCCACACATCTGCGCGACGACCTCGGCTGGAAGCCCCGCTACACCTTTGACAGCGGATTGGAAGCCACCGTCGCTTGGTATCTCAACAATATTTTCACGACGCGATGACCTCTGCATTTATCCTCACCGCCGACACCTGGACCGCCGGGTTGGAGCCCGCCCTGCGCGTGATGCAGCCGGGGCACAACTCGGTAATGCTGCTGATTGTGGCGCTGATGATAATGCTCATGACCTTCAATTTCAAACACTTGCGTCGCCTCACCAATACCTACGTCGAGGAACTGACCAAGCAACGACACGGGCGCGAAAACGTCTTTGACGAGCATCCCGCCGGCGATATGCGCATCCTCATCATGCTCATCATCCAGGCGGTCATCTGCGGCGGCATATTACTGTCGGCAGCAGCCGCCTCGGTAGGGCACGGCAACGCGGCACTCCTCACCGGGCGCTGCTTGTGGCTGTGTACGCTCATCGCCGCCACTTATTTTGTCACCATTTTCATCGCCCAGCATCTCGTGGGCTACGCCTTTGCCGACGAGCAAGGTCACCGCGACTGGATACGCTCGTTCAATGCCTCGATGGCACTCACCGGCGAGATTATTGTCCTGCCGGCTATCCTCGCCATCTTCTACCCCAACGCCGCCCCGGCGCTCGTCGTTGTGGCATTTTTGGCGTTTATTTTGGTCCGTTTGGCGCTAATTATTAAGGGTTTTAGAATTTTTTACACCGATTATACCTCTTTAGTCTATTTTATTTTGTACCTTTGCACCCTTGAAATTATTCCGTTAATTTTTGTTTATAAATTCTCCGCGGAAACTATCGCTTAACTATCCCCTGCGGAGCCTAAAAAAGCAAGAAGTGAGAGTACAAAAAATCTTAGTATCGCAACCACGCCCGACATCCGAGAAGTCACCATACTTTGATTTGGAACAAAAACACGGTGTCGAAATCGTCTTCCGCCCATTCATTAAGGTGGAAGCAATGACTCCGCGCGAATTTCGCGCACAGAAAGTCGCTATTCCCGAGCACACAGCAATTATCTTTACCGCCAAAACCGCTATTGACCACTTCTTTAAACTCTGCGAGACAATGCGCATCACCATGCCCGACGACCAGAAGTACTTCTGCACCTCGGAGAGCATTGCCAATTACTTGCAGAAATATATCGTATACCGCAAGCGCAAGGTTTTCTTCTCCAAGACCGGCAAGTTTGTTGACCTTATCCCACAGATAGTCAAGCACAAGACCGAGAAATATTTCCTCGCTGTGAGCGATGTCAATACCGGAGCCGAAGCCGAATTGCTCGACAAGAGCAAAATCAACTACGACCGCGCCGCCGTATATCGCACCGTCAGCAACGACTTCACCCCCGACGAGCCTTTTGACTACCAGATGCTGGTATTCTTCAGCCCCCAGGGCATCGAGTCGCTGGTCAAGAACTTCCCCAACTACCAACAGGGCGACACCGCCATCGCCACCTTCGGCGCTGCAACCGCTGCAGCGGCTCGCGATGCCGGCTTACGCATCGATATCGAGGCTCCAAGCCCCGCCGCCCCGTCCATGCCCGCCGCTATCGACAACTTCCTCAAGTCGCTCAACCCGCCGGCTTGATGTAAATCCCCTCGGGCGGTGAAAGGTCTGCGCCTATACAAGAAGGAAAAACTCTGCTCCACAACCGCGATTGAGACCCTATTTCGTCGTGGCTCAGGCACTTCTGCAGCCCTGGCGTGGCCTCTGCGCGCCGTGTGGCGCCACAACCCCCGCCGACACAGCGACGCGCCTGTCGCCTTCCTCATCAGCGTACCCAAGAAGCGTCTGCGACATGCCGTCGACCGCGTCGCCATGCGCCGCCGCATCCGCGAGGCTTATCGTCTCGCTCGCCTCGAGCACCCCATGCCCGAGGGTGCACGGCTCGATGTCGCTTTTATATATGTAGCCGACAAATTGGTTGATTATCAATCTGTTGCAACTGCTATGTCTCGCCTGCTCGACCGCCTTGCCGACACCCCAATTCCAGCCGCCGATGAACCCGCTCAAGATGCTTGACCGCGCCCTCTCGGCTGTGTTGCAGTTGCCCGTAATCTTCTATCGCCGCTGCATCTCGCCCATGCTACCCCCGGCGTGCCGCTTCACGCCCACCTGCAGCGAGTATGCCCTCGAGGCATTGCGCAAGCACGGCGCTATCAAGGGTACATGGCTCGCTATCAAGCGCATTTGTCGCTGTCATCCCTGGGGCGGCAGCGGATACGACCCCGTGCCATGACTCGACCCCTCGACGCCTATGCCGATATCCACACCCACCGCCTCGACCTCGCCTGTCGCGGCGATGTCGTCGTGTCGATAGCGCCCGACACGCCGATGCTCGCCGGTGGCACCTACAGCGTGGGTATTCACCCCTGGGATACCGATAAGCCCGTCACTCTCACCACTTTGCGCCGACTCGTCGCTGCCGCCGCCGACTCGCGGGTTGTCGCCATCGGCGAGTGTGGCTTCGACCGCCTGCGCGGCGCCGACATGGAGCGCCAGGTGGCTGTATTCGACTTCCAGGCTCGCCTCGCCGCTCGCCACGGGCTGCCACTCATCATCCACTGCGTCAAGGCTTACGACGTCCTCGCCGCCGCGGTGCGCCGCCATCGCCCCACTGCGGGCATGTGGATTGTCCACGGCTTCCGCGGCAAGCCCGCCCTCGCCCGGCAACTCATCGACTTGGGGCTATCCCTGTCTCTCGGCAGCCGTTTCAACCCCGAAGTGCTCGCCGTGATACCGCCCGAACGCCTGTATCGCGAGTCTGATGCACTTAATTAGTGTTAAATGGTCGCTCGTCTCACCCCTTTTTTGTACCTTTGTCCTCTGATTTTCACCTCATCGACAGTATGAAGAGATACAACCTGTATAATAATGTCCTCGGCTGGCTCTGCTTTGTCATCGCCGCCGTCACCTATCTGCTCACTATCGAGCCTACCGCAAGTTTCTGGGACTGCCCGGAATTCATCTCCCAAGGAGCCAAATTGGAAGTCGGTCACCCGCCGGGCAACCCTATCTTCATGCTCGCCGCCCGCTTCTTTGTCACCCTATTCGGCTGTAGCATTACCGGTGCCGCCGTGGCGGTCAACTGTATGTCGGCACTGCTCAGCGCCGCCACTATCTTGTTGCTGTTCTGGACGATAACCCACTTGGTGCGCCGCATGGTGGTGCCCGACGATGCCACCGACGTATCCCTGTGGCAGATGGTTGTCATTTTTGCCGGCGGCATCTGCGGCGCCCTCGCCTACACATGGAGCGACACTTTCTGGTTCTCTGCCGTCGAGGGAGAGGTTTATGCCTTCTCCTCGTTCTGCACCGCCCTGGTCGTCTGGCTCATCTTCAAGTGGGAAAACCGCGCCGACCAGCCTCATAGCGACCGATATCTCATCCTCATCGCTTATATCATCGGCGTGTCTATCGCCGTCCACCTCCTCAACTTGCTGTGTATCCCGGCAATCGTCCTCGTATTCTACTATCGCAAGTTCAAGAATGTCAACGCCAAGGGCTCGCTCATCGCCTTGGGCGTGTCGTTTGTCATCGTAGCGCTCATCCTCTTCGGGCTCGTCCCCGGCTTCGTCAAGGTCGCTCAGTGGTTTGAACTCCTCTTTGTCAACGGCTTGGGCTTCGGCTACAATATGGGTGTGCTCTTCTACACCATACTCCTCGTTGCCGTATTCATCTGGACTATCCGCAGCCTCTATGTGCAGCGCTCGCCCGGCGCAATCAAGACGGGTGTATTCCTTAGTGTGGTCCTCTCGGGCATGCCCTTCATCGGCTCCACATGGCTCACGCTCATCCTCGTTGCCGCCCTCGCCATTTACCTCTTCGGCTTCTGCAATCAGATACCGGTGCGCATCTTCAACGTTGCCATCCTCAGCATTTTCCTCATCTTTGTCGGCTACTCGTCATATGCGTTGCTGCTCATTCGCTCGCACGCCAATACCCCGATGAACCAGAATGCCCCCGACAACGTCTTCGCACTGAGTTCTTACCTCAACCGCGAGCAATATGGCGAGACTCCCCTGTTCTACGGCGCCGTCTTTGCCGAGAAATTAGTTACTCAAAATGTCGGCACTGAGGATCAGCCCTATTATGTGGCTCTCGTTGACGAAAACGGACGTCCCTCAACTCAAATCATCGACGGCGTGCTCCGCGACGACGAGGGTAACCCCTATTCCGACCCCAAGATGTCCTACCGCAAGGTGGTCAAGGTCAATCCCAACCAGCCCGACGAGTATGTCGAGACCATGACAAGCCCCGGATACTCTGATATTCCCGATCTCAAGATGTTCCTCCCGCGCATCTACAGCAACAACGATGCCCATGTGCGCGGCTACAAGGGCTGGTCGCAATATACTATTAATGACTTTGCCCGTATACCCACCGAGGTGCGCGACCGCTGGGCGGCTCAAGGTTATGCTCCGCTCAACGAACTCTCGACATACCTCATCGACCGCACCAAGATTGCCACTCACATCGCCCCCAACGGCACTCCATATGCCTATGACTATGTGTGGGAACCCGGCTTCGCCGACAATATCCGCTACTTCTTCAACTACCAGTTCAACCACATGTACTGGCGATACTTCATGTGGAACTTTGCCGGACGCCAGAATGACCTCCAAGGCAATGGCGAGCCCCATCTGGGCAACTGGATTTCGGGCATCCCGTTCATTGACAATATGCGTCTGGGCGACCAATCACTCCTCCCCGACGAGTATGGCAAGGGCAACAAGGGTCACAACGTATTCTTCATGCTTCCCCTGTTGCTGGGCATCGCCGGTCTCCTGTGGCAGGCATTCTTCGTCAAGAAGGACGCGCCCGGACGCGGCATCGAGCAATTCTGGGTGGTATGCTTCTTCTTCCTGATGACCGGCATCGCCATCGTCCTTTACCTCAACCAGACCCCGGGGCAGCCTCGTGAGCGCGACTATGCCTTCGCCGGCTCGTTCTATGCCTTCGCCATCTGGATTGGCATGGGCATCCCCGCTATCGCCGTCTCCCTGCGCAAGTGGCTCGGCGACAAGGCTACCGCCGCCATCGCCGCCGTCGTCGCCCTCGCAATCCCCTTGCAGATGGTGTCGCAGACTTGGGACGACCACGACCGCTCGGGTCGTTACACTGCCCGCGACTTCGGCATGAATTACCTCTCGTCTGTCGCCCCCAACGGCATCATATTCTGCAACGGCGACAACGACACCTTCCCCCTGTGGTATGCCCAGGAGGTCGAGGGCTACCGCACTGACATCCGTGTGGTCAACCTCTCCTACCTCACCACCGACTGGTATGCCAACCAGCAACGCATCCCCTCATACGACGGTGCGGCTATACCCATGTATGCCACCCCTGCCGACTATGCCGGCGACCGACTCGCTTACTCCTTTGTATACCCCATCTCCGACAGCGTCTTCTCGGCTCGCGATGCGCTCGCCGACCTTTACTCCACTCCCTCCGACCCGCAACTCGGCGGGCAGGCGATCCTCCTCAAGACCAAGATTGCCATGCCGGTTGACTCAGTCGCCGCCCTCGCCGCCTTCGGCTGCGATACCACTCGCGTTGCCGACCGCCGCTACATGATTCCCACTGTCGGTCCTATCATGACCGATGTCGGCGACTATGCCTCACGATACAACACTCGCGGCATCAACCTCGGCAATGTACTCGCCCTCGACTTCATCGCCAACTCTGCCGACGGCAACTTCGCACGTCCGGTCTACTTCGCCTCCACCGTGCCCAACCGCTACTATATGAATCTCGACTCATATATGTACTCCACCGGTATGGCTTCGGTGGTCACCCCGTTCTACGATGCCGAGGTATCGCCGCTACTCGATACCGCATATGCCAACATCGTCGAGCGCTTCCGCTGGGGCGGACTCGACTGCGAGCACCCCGAGGACTTGTACCTCGACGAGACGGTCCGCCGCATGGTATCCTCCACTCGCTCGGCGATCTACTCCATCGCTCGCGAATTGGCTAACTCGGGCGACCTCCCCGCCTCACAACAGGCTATTCAGCACGCCCTCGCCAATGGCTATGAAGTGCCCGCCAACCGCTACGATATGGCGCGCAACCTCCTCAATCTTATGCTCGCCAAGTTGCCCGCTAACGCCGCTCCTCTCGACGGTCAGTTGCTCATCTACACCGCCGAGACTTTCTACGACCTCTATGTCGCCACCGGCAAGCAAGCCGACCTCGACACCGCTCGCTCCCTCGCCGAGTCGGGCATCATCCGCTTCGCTCAGTTCACCGCCTATGCCGCCAAACTCCCGGCTACTCAACGCACCTACATCGGCTACGATATCGACTACTGCGAGTTCCTCGCCGAGACTATCGGCATCCTCAACCGCATCGATATACTCAATGCGCTGAGCAAGGACCCCGCCCAAGCCGAGTTCCTCGCCTCTTGGGCTCCGCGTGACTCCTACGACCTGCACCCCTCGGTATCGGTGATGTTATATGTCGATGGCACGGGTGCCGACACCCTCAACGAGTGGCTGCCAAAGATGTCGGGCACAAATGCCCGCCTGGTGCAAAGCGCCCTCTACACCCTCGATGCCGCATCTCGTGCCGGCTTCGACGTCCTCAAGCGCACCAACGATATCTGCACCCAATACGGCATCGACCGCGCAACCTGGCAATATCTCCTCTAAGCCATGCTCATCGAACGTCCGCCTCTGTTCTACCGACTCCTCTTCCCCGAGGCTATTTGGCGCTTGAAGCGCCGACACAGGCGTGTCGTCTACCTCACCTTCGATGACGGTCCCATCCCCGAGCAGACTCCCTGGGTACTCGACATTCTCGACCGCTACGGCATCAAGGCTACATTCTTCCTCGTCGGCGACAACGTCGCTCGTCACCCCGAGTTGCTCGACGAGATACGCCGCCGCGGGCACTCCTACGGCAACCACACCATGCACCACCTCCAGGGCATGAAGACCACCTCGCGCCGTTATCTCCGCGACATAACCGAGGCTGACAATCTCATCGACTCCATCCTCTTCCGACCGCCTCACGGCATCATGCGATGGAAGCAAGCGCGTATCATCAAGACTCACTATAATATAATAATGTATGACTTGGTGACCCGCGACTACTCGCGCAAACTCACACCCGAGCGTGTCCTCGACAACGTCAAGCGATGGGCACGCAACGGCTCCATCATCGTCTTCCACGACTCCCTCAAGGCTGCCCCCAACATGCGCGTCGCCCTGCCCGCCGCCATCGAGTGGCTCCTCTCTCAAGGCTATGAGTTCGAGCCTATCCCTATGTCCTGACGGCGACATCCGCCGCCGATGCCTTGCCGCCGGTGCCTGCGCCGTGGGCTTCGCTCGTGCCGAGGCTGTCAATGCCGCTACAGCCGACTACTTCCGTCGCTGGCTCGCTCGCGGTTGCCATGCCTCACTGGGGTATATGGAGCGGTACGTCGACCTGCGGCTCGACCCGCGGCTCCTCCTCCCCGGCGCCACCACGGTCATCTCCCTCGCATTCCCCTATCGACCTGCCGGCGGCTACCACCACCCCCTCATCGCCGACTATGCCCTCGGCAACGACTATCACATCGTCATCAAGAACCGCCTGCGCGACCTCTGCAACCACCTCCTCGCCGACTATGGCGCTCTCAGCCGCATATGCGTCGACTCTGCGCCCGTCCTCGAGCGCTACTGGGCGGTCCGCGCCGGCATCGGCTTCATAGGCTCCAATCGCCAACTCATCGTCCCCGGCATCGGCTCGGGGGTGTTCCTCGCCGAGGTCATCACCACCCTCCCCTTGCACCCCGACCTGCCCTGCACCCTGTCGTGCGGCGACTGCCGGCGCTGCTTCGACGCCTGCCCGGGCAAGGCTCTCTCGCCCGATGGCTTGGATGCCCGCCGGTGCCGCTCCTACCTCTCCATCGAGGCACCCGAGGCTGTCGCCACGCCCATGCCTGCCGGAGCGCAAATCGTCGGCTGCGACATCTGCGCCCGCGTGTGCCCACACAACCGCCACGAGCCCCCCGAGCCCCTGTGCGACTTTGCTCCCGACCCTCGGCTCCTGACCCTCGACCGGCAAGCGCTCGCCTCAATATCCTCCGGCGACTACCGCCGCCTCTTCGCCCACAGCCCCCTCCGCCGCATCCCCCCGCGCCGCCTCCGCCTCCTCTCCCACACACATTAACAAAGTTTAACCACAAAATACTTGACAAATGATAAAAATTATGCGTAACTTTGCATCGCAAAAGATACAGAAAGCATTAGGAAAACCCCAATTAAAGTTAAGGAAATCCCGGAAGTGTCCCATTGTGAAATGCGGCACTTTTTTTATATCCCCACCTAAACAATAAACTCTAAACTCTAAACCCTAACCCACTTCAACCTTTTTAGTTAAAATCTTCGCTTTTTACAGACTTTTTGCTTAACTTTGCGCCTAATTATTGGAAATCGTAACTAAAAATGATTTTTGGCATCGAAATATCACAAATCCAACTCTATTTGATTGCCGGCGGGCTTCTCCTGTCGCTGCTATCAATGCCCTTGGCGTTGCCTCATATTTTGCGCATCATTCGTCGACGACGACTCTGCGAGGAATTGCCCGTTGAAGTCTCGGCTCCCGTAGGTGCCTCTATCATTGTTTATTCGGTCGACGAAGCCGACCGCCTCGCCGAACTCCTCCCGCAACTCCTCACTCAACAATATGCCGGACCCATGGAAGTCATCGTGGTCAACGAGGGCGACAGTCGCCAGGTGCGCGACATCGTCGAGAGCCTCCAGACCACCCATCACAACCTTTATCTCACCCACACTCCCGATGGAGCTCGCAGCCTCAGCCGCAAGAAACTCGCCATCACCCTCGGCATCAAAGCCGCCCGCTACGATGTCGCAGTCCTCACCGAGGCGCAGGCGGTCATCAACAGCACACAATGGCTCGCGCGCATCATGCGCCACTTCTCCGATGATACACAGATTGTCTTCGGCTATGCCGCCGCCAATCCCGACGAAGACCACACCTTCGGCGCTCGGGCGCGTGCCTTCGACGTCGCCCTCGGCGACATCGAGTGGCTCTCGGCTGCCATCGGCGGGCATCCTCGCCGAGGCACTTCCTTCAATATAGCCTACCGCCGCGAGTTGTTCTTCGCCGCCAAGGGCTTCTCACACAGCCTCAACCTGCGCCACGGCGACGACGATATCTTCATCAACCGCATCGCTCGCGGCGTCACCACTGCCGTCGAGTTGTCGGCTGCCTCAGTCGTTAAGGTCCCCGGCATAAACTCGCGTGGCGCTGTGCGCCAACAGCGCGCCGTGCGACGCTTCACCGAGCGCTTCATTCATCCGCGCCGTCGCCTCATGATGCGCCTCAGCGGCATCTTATATACCGCCGGCGCCATCCTCCCGGTGGTGGCTCTCGCCCTCCCGCCATTCACCACCCACCTGGGCATTGCTGTGGCTGTCGCCATCCTCTGCTGGTATCCCATCGGCTTGATATGGCTTCGACCAATCCGTGCCATCGGTGCTCGACACATGTCTCTATCCTTGCCTTGGCTGGCGGCTACCCGCCCCATCAGGCTCGCTATACAGTATGTATATTCCCGCTTGAACCGTGGTAAACAGTATACATGGGAATAAACACACATTCTTAATCTCTTATACAAATCATTATGCCCCGTCAATCTTTAGACCAACTCGACCTCAACATCCTGCGCAACCTCTCTGCCAACGCTCGTAAGCCATACCTCGAAATCGCTCGCGAATGTGGCGTCTCCGGTGCCGCCATCCATCAGCGCATCCAGCGCCTCACCCAGATTGGTGTCATCCGTGGCAGCGAGTCGCTCATCGACCCCATCGCCGTCGGATACGACACCTGTGCATATGTCGGCTTGTATCTTCGCGACCCCGCTCAGTACAACTCGGTAGTTGCCGCCCTGCAGGAAATTCCCGAAATCGTCGAGTGCCACTACACCACCGGTCAGTACGATATTTTCATCAAATTATACGCTCGCAACAACGACCACCTGTTGCACCTGTTGCAGCAAATCCAAGCCCTCGGCATGGCTCGCACCGAGACTCTCATCTCGTTCAAGCAAGTCTTCCGCCGCCAGATGCACATCAACGAAGGCTGATTTTTTTACTTTTTTTGCTACCTGCTGTAATTTTTGCCCTCGTTTGTGCGTCATATAGACGACAACACAAACGATAACAAAGCAAAAAAGCATTTACAGCAGTGAAAAAGCAACTATTATGCACCGCAATCATAGCCTTGGCTGCCATTTCAGCCAAGGCTTATCAAGTTAAAGCCGTCGTAGCCGATGCTACCGGCGAGGGTCTCCCCTACGTCACCTACCGTCTCTACAATGCCACCGACTCGCTCAAGGCAATCGCCTCTGACGTCACCGACGACTTCGGCGCACTCGACCACCAAATCGCAGCCGCCGGCGACTACCGCATCGAATTTTCTTATGTAGGTATGGCTACCCGCCGCGAGGCGTTCTCCGTCAGCCCCGACGCTCCTGTTGCCGACCTCGGCACCATCACCCTCTCCGAAGCCTCCGAGCAACTCCAAGGCATCACCGTCACCGCACAGCGCCCCCTGGTGGTGCGCCAAATCGACCGCATCGCCTACGACGTACAAGCCGACCCCGCAACTCCCACCTCGACCCTCCAGGACGTGATGCGTAAGGTCCCCATGGTCACCGTCGATGCCGACGGCACAATCCGCGTCAACGGCTCCACATCTTTCAAGATTTACAAGAACGGTCGCCCCAACAACTCCATGAGCCGCAATGCCAAGGACCTCTTCGCCGCACTCCCCGCGTCGATGATTAAGCGCATCGAGGTCATCACCGAGCCAGGTGCCGAATACGACGCCGAGGGCACCACCGCCATCCTCAATATCATCACCAACAGCAACGCCTCCATCAAGGGTGTCCTGGGCAACGTCGCCCTCCGCTACGACACTCAGTGCGACTATCCCGGTCTCAACACATGGATTACCTCCGAGATCGACAAGGTCACCTTCAACGTTTACGGCGGCTTCCAAGGCATCAGCGAGCGCTCAACCAAGACCACTACCACCAACCGCTTCTTCTATCCCGACGGCAGCGAGCGCGACCAAGACTCCTTCAGCAAGTTCCACGGCAACCTCGGCTTCTTCGGCTTCGATGCCTCATATCAGCCTGACACCCTCAACCTCTTCACCGCCGAACTCAGCGGCTATGCCTACGGCATCGACGGCGAGGGCAACGGCTTTGACCAACTCTTCGCCTCCAACGGCTCTCTCTCCTCGTCATACCGCACCAACATCCTCAACAACAAGAATAGTTACGTCGACTTCAACGCCGCGTTCAACTATCAGCACAATACCCACCGCCCCGGCGAGAAATTCACCCTCTCCTACCTGCTCTCGCACACCAACCAAGACACCGCCAGCGACACTTATTACCTCGACTGTGTCAACTTCTCCCTCCCTTACACCGCCAATATCGCCGACTACAACCTCAAATTCTTTGAGCACACCATCCAGGGCGACTACTCGCGCCAACTGGGCATCCACACCCTCAACTTCGGCATCAAGGGCATCCTGCGCAACAACCACTCGCAGAACAACTTCGACTACGTCGGCTACCGCCCCGAGGACCTCGAGTTCAAGCACAACACCTCCATCGGCGCCGTCTACGGGCAATACACCGTGCGCCTCAACAAGGTGATGCTCCGCGCCGGTCTCCGCTACGAATACTCCCACCTCGAGGCTTCTTACCCCGACGGCTCGGGCAACGACTACTCCTCCAACCTCAACGACGTAGTCCCCTCGGCTGCCATCTCATGGCAAGTAGACGATGCCAACTCCCTGTCGTTCAACTACTCCACTTCTATCTCGCGCCCCGGTATCTCATACCTCAATCCTGCAACCATCGAGTCCCCCTCAGATATCTCCTACGGTAACCCCGACCTCGGCAGCGCCGCTCGCCGCTCGATGAAACTCAACTACTCGCTCATCAAGCGCAACTACAACGTGAATTTCTCGGTCGACTACGCTATGTGCAACAACGGCATCGCCGCCGTCAAGTTCCTCGACGACAACCACATCGTCCACTCCACCTACGACAACATCGGGCACTCCCGTTCCCTCTCCTTCAACCTCTACACCCGCTGGAGCATCACCCCCAAGACCAACTTCATGATTAACGCCAATGCCGACTACAACCGCTTCACCCAGACCGGCATGGAACTCAATCGTTGGACCTACAGCGCATTCTTCCGCATCTCTCAGACCCTTCCCGCCGACCTTGAGGTCGGGCTCATCGCATGGACCGGCAACGGCTGGGCTGGTGACGTCTACTCCTACATATCTCGCCCATTCTACAGCGGCATGTACGGCATTGAGTTGCGCCGCTCCTTCCTCAAGGAGAACCGCCTCCAAGTGATGTTGCAACTGCGCAACCCCATCAAGAACCACACCGACGTATCCACCAGCCACATCGTCAACGGCGACTACACCGGATACTCCACCACCTCGCGCCACAACCCCATGCAACTCAGCGTTGGCATCTCATACCGCTTCGGCAACCTCCGCGCCCAAGTCCGCAAGACCGACACCACCATCACCAACGACGACCTCATCGGACGCAAGTAAAGCCTGGTCACAGCCTCAGCGCCACGCTGGCAGTTGCAACCCTGCCGTGGTAATTTAAACCACATTACACGCTGATTTATAGTAAATTAGGTATTTCTACTCCAAAAAGTTGACATAAAAGTCATTTTTTTGGAGTAGAAGCTTTGTATGTGTCTCGAATAATTGTTAAATTTGCAAGCGATAGCAAAAGTTTGATATTATGAATATAAAACGAGACTATTATCTGAATCAGTTGATCGCCGGCAAGCACAACGGGCTAATCAAGATCATTACGGGACTTAGACGCTCGGGCAAGTCATACTTGCTGTTCAAATTGTTTACAGAGCATCTAATTGATAGCGGTGTAGCCGATGACCACATCATACGGATAGACTTGGAGGATAGGCGCAACGTGGCATTGCGCGACCCCGATACATTGCTCGCACACATTGACTCGCAGATGAACGATGATGACATGTATTATATCCTTCTTGACGAGGTGCAACACGTCGCAGAGTTTGAAGATGTACTCAACAGTTACCTCAAAATTGACAATGCCGACGTGTATGTCACAGGTAGTAACTCGAAGTTTTTGTCGAAGGACATAATCACGGAATTCAGAGGCAGAGGCGACCAAATACATGTGTATCCACTGTCATTTGCCGAGTATATGTCGGTAGATAGTCGACACCCTATCGAAGCCTGGCGAGATTACTATACCTACGGTGGACTGCCCCACGTATTGACCTTGGAGACTGACAAGAAGAAGACCGAGTACCTCAAAAGCCTTTATTCGACGGTATATCTCAGGGATATAGTCGAGCGCAACCGAGTGAAGGGTGTAGAGGAGTTACAAGAGTTGATACAAGTGATAGCATCAGCGATTGGCTCGCCAACCAATCCCAATAAATTGGCTAACACATTCAAGAGCCTAAAAAATGTGTCGCTATCCAACAAAACTATTGACACTTATCTCTCTTACCTGTGCGACTCATTTATGACCGAGCGAGCAATAAGATATGACATCAAGGGCAAAAAATATATCGGAACGCTATCCAAGTATTACTTCACGGACATCGGCATACGCAACGCCATACTCGACTTTCGCCAACAAGAGGAGAATCACATTATGGAGAATATCATCTACAACGAGCTGCGAATCAGGGGTTTCCAAGTAGATGTAGGCGTAGTGGAACACCGCACGAGCGACAAAGACGGCAAGACCATACGCAAACAGTATGAGGTGGATTTTGTAGCCAACCAAGGCAGCCAACGATATTATATACAATCAGCGTTCATCATGTCCTCAGCAGCCAAGGAGCGCCAAGAGTCGGCTTCGCTACTCAATATTGACGATTCATTTAAAAAAATCATTATCGTCAAAGACTACATACACCCCAAAAGAGACGAGAACGGCATAGTAACAATCGGATTGATTGACTTCCTGCTAAAGCCCGAATTGCTGAAGTGGTAGTCGCTGATTTATAGCAAAATAAGCAATTCTACTCCAAAAAGTTGACATAAATGTCATTTTTTTGGAGTAGAATTGCCAAATGGCGATGCCGGTGCATACGGCGACGTTGAACGAGTGCGCCATATACAGGCGATTGGCGGGAATTGCGGTAAATTTGCTTGCTTACAAAAAAATGCTTAATTTTGCAGAGTTAAACCGCAACTACAGTAAATATTTATATGTCACGTGAGGTAAGAGTAAGATTTGCACCGTCGCCCACAGGGCCGTTGCACATCGGTGGTGTGCGCACAGCACTCTATAACTACCTTTTTGCCCGCCAAAATGGGGGCAAAATGATTTTGAGAATCGAGGATACCGACTCGCGCCGCTTTGTCCCGGGCGCCGAGGAATATATAAATGAGGCTCTGCACTGGCTGGGCATCGAGATTGACGAGGGTGTGCGCGAAGGCGGACCCTACGGACCCTACAAGCAGAGCGAGCGCCGCGATATTTATCGCGAGCACGTGCAGATGCTCATCGACGCCGGGCGCGCCTACTATGCCTTTGACACCCCCGAGGAGTTAGATGCCAAGCGCGCCGAGGTGTCCAACTTCCAGTATGATGCATCGACTCGCGGGCAGATGCGCAACTCGCTGACCATGAGCGCCGACGAGGTAAAAGCCCTCATCGACGGCGGCACCCCCTGGGTGGTGCGCTTCAAGATTGAGCCGGGTCGCGACGTCGAGGTCAACGACCTGTTGCGCGGTCGCGTGGTCATCAAGAGCGATATCCTCGACGACAAGGTGCTGTACAAGAGCAGCGACGACCTGCCCACCTACCACCTCGCCAATATAGTCGACGACCACCTGATGAAGGTGTCGCACGTCATCCGTGGTGAGGAATGGCTCCCCTCGGCACCTCTGCACGTATTGCTCTACGAGGCATTTGGCTGGAGCGACACCGCACCCGAGTTTGTCCACCTGCCCCTGTTGCTCAAGCCCGACGGCAAGGGCAAACTCTCCAAGCGCGACGGAGACCGCCTCGGCTTCCCCGTATTCCCCTTGGAGTGGCACGACCCCTCATCGGGCGACATCTCCTCGGGCTATCGCGAGAGCGGCTACCTGCCCCAGGCTGTGGTCAATTTCCTCGCCCTACTGGGCTGGAACCCCGGCGACGACACCGAGGTGATGAGCATGCAGGATCTTATCGACAAATTCTCCTTTGCCCACTGCTCGCGCTCCGGTGCCAAGTTTGCCTTCGAGAAGGGTAAGTGGTTCAACCACATATATATAGAGCAGACCGACGACGCCACACTCGCCGCGCTGTTCAAGCCGCTGATGCAAGCCGCCGGCGCCGATATGTCGCGCTACGACGATGCTTATATCTGCCGCGCCATCGCATCGGTCAAGAGCCGTGTCAACTTTGTCAAGGAACTCGTCGACCAAGCCGGCTTCTACTTCATAGCACCCACCACCTACAGCGCCAAGGATATCAAGAAGCGCTGGAGCGCCGAGACACCCGCGCTGATGTTGCGCCTGTGCGAGATCCTCGAGGGTCTGCCTCAGTTGAGCGCCGAGGTTGCCGAGCCGGTGGTCATGGAATGGATCAAGAGCAACGATCTCCACATGGGCAACGTGATGAATGCCTTCCGCCTCGCCTTGGTGGGCGAGTGCAAGGGTCCACACATCTTCGAGATCACTGATATTATCGGCAAGGACGAGACCCTGAGACGTCTGCACGCCGCTGTCGACAATATTAAGCCTGATGAGCCTACTGTATAACGCCGCTATACACCTGATGAATGGTGTCCTCGCCGTCGCCTCAATCGGCAACAGCAAGATACGCACCATGCTACAGGGGCGCCGACACACCCTCGACACCCTCGCCGAGACGCGCCGCCTGGTGGCTCCCGCCGGCTTCGACTACTGGTTCCACGCCGCTTCGCTGGGCGAATTTGAGCAAGGTCGCCACCTCATCGAGCGCATCCGCCGCGAGCACCCCGATGTGTCGATTTTGCTCTCGTTCTTCTCGCCCTCGGGCTACAAGGTGCGCTGCAACTACAGCGAGGTCGATGCCGTGTGCTACCTCCCTGCCGACACTCCGGCTGCCGTGCGCGCCTTCCTCGATGCCGCTCAGCCTCGCTGCGCCATCATCATCAAATATGAGTTTTGGAACAATCTCTTGGGCGAATTGCAGCGCCGCGAGATACCCACATACAGCATTTCGTCGATATTCCGCCCGGGACAGCGCTTCTTCCGCTCCTGGGGCGAGCCCTTCCGCCGTGCCCTGCGATGCTTCACACACCTATATGTGCAAGACGAGAACTCGCGCGACCTCCTCGCCTCGATCGGCATCACCAACGTGACCGTTGCCGGCGACACCCGCTTTGACCGCGTCACCGACATACGCCGTGATGCCAAGCCCCTGCCCGCAGTAGTCGAGGCGTTGGTTGCCGACAGCCCCTTCACCCTGGTGGTTGGTAGTTCGTGGCAACCCGACGAAGATATCATCTTCCCCTGGTGGCATGCCAACCCCGACTGCCGCCTCATCGTGGCGCCCCACGAATTCGGTCCACATCGCCTCGAGCGCATGCTCCACGACCTGGGCAAGGGAGCCTACCTGCTGTCGCAAATCGTCGACAAGCCCCTGCCCGCCGACTGCCGCGCCATCATCGTTGACTGCTTCGGCTTGCTCAGCAGCCTCTACCGCATCGCCTCGGTGGCTTACATCGGCGGCGGTTTCGGCGCCGGCATCCACAATATCAACGAAGCCGCCGTATATGGCATCCCCGTCATTTACGGTCCCAATAACCACAAGTTCAAGGAGGCTCGCGACCTCGCCAACGCCGGCGGCGGATTTGAAATCGCCGGCTCCGACGACTTCATCATCACCCTCGACCACCTCCACCGCGACCCTCAATTCCGCTCCCATGCCGGCTCCATCGCCGGCGATTATATCGCCCGTAACATCGGCGCTTCCGACATTATTTACAACGACTTTTTTCCCAACACTCCTCAATGATTAAAGTAGGTCTCTCGGCTGCCGTACCCGACTTGGTCAACACGGTAAAATTTCTCAAATCCCACCCCGATGTGGAGTTGCAATGGATATACAACAACGGCAACTCGGCTCGCGTGGCTGCTTTGTATCCCGAACTCACCGGCGAGGTTGACGACACCTTTGTCTTAGAGCCGGACTTCGACACCATCGACTTGTATATCGGACCGTGGAGCGACGACATCGCTGCTGATGAGTCACTGAAGGTCATCTTCACCACCTGTCCTCCGGCTTCTCAGGAGGGTATCGCCATCGGCGTACCCGAGTACTCGCGCAAGGCATTGGTGCGCGGTGCCCTCGGTGCTTATATCCCGTCGACCTCGACCCTCATCGGTGCTCTCGCCTTGATGCCCCTCGCCAAGAACCTCATGCTCAACAGCGCCATCACCGGCTCGGCTATCCTCCCCATTGCCGACCGCCGTCGCGCCAACGCCGCTGTGGGCATACTCCCCGATAAGGAATTCGCCGAACTTAAAGAGCACGTACTCAGCCACTTGCAGACATCCTTCGTCAGCAACATCGACGTGTGTGCCTTCACCTCTGCCGACTCGGTGGCTATGGCTACATTTACCATCGCTACTCCACTGGAACTCAGTGATATAGCCTCGCTATATCATACCTTCTACGACGACCACCACCATGTGGTGCTCCTCGAGGACCCCTCCACCCCGGTGTGCGCCGCCATGGTGCGCGGCACCAACAAGGCTGTCATCTCGCTGGCGCCGGCTGCCGATGCCATCGAGGTGTCTGTCGCCTTTGACGACACTGTCAAGCGCGGCAGCGGATTGACCGGGCATTTGCTCAACCTCCTCTTCGGTTTGGACGAACTCACAGGCTTCTGATTGCTATGTCTCTGTGGCTTACCATATTACTGCTTGTCGTATCCAACATTTTCATGACCTTTGCCTGGTATGGGCACCTCAAATTTCAGGAAATGAAGGTCATTGGACCGGCAACACCCCTCATCGTGGTCATTCTCATCTCGTGGGCAATAGCCTTTGCCGAGTACTGCTTTATGGTGCCCGCCAACCGCATCGGCTTCGCCGGCAATGGCGGTCCGTTCACCCTGCCCCAACTCAAGGTATTACAGGAGTGCATCACCCTCACGGTATTCACCATCTTCACCGTGGTATTCTTCCGCGGTGAGGCTCTGCACTGGAATCACCTCGCCGCCGCGATATGCCTTATCGCCGCGGTTTACTTCGTGTTTATGAAGTAGTTACAGGTCGAGTCTGAAAGTAGGAAACGCTATGGCTCGCCCGCCATACGAGCATTTTTGGCGCAACAATCCGGCATTTACCTCGTGCCAGTCGTCCTCATTCGACGAGCCCATGTCGAGGTAGCGCACCACTCCGCGATACTCATTAATTACATATTGGAAGAGCGCCGGCATCACCGAGAGGTCCTTGCCGCGCGGACTCGCTGCGATGTATTGGCAGCGCGCGACACGGTCGGTGACATAGAGCACGGTGCCGGCGAGCATCTCGCCCGTGGCGGTGTCGGTGGCTGCATAGAGGCGTATATGGCGCTCAAAGCGGTTGCGCAATAGCATCAACTCGTCGAGGGTGTGCACCGGGCGAGCATCGTAGCGCTCGGCAAGCAGTCGGCTGAGAACGCCATAAAAGTCCTCCCACGAGGTGCTCTCGCCGAGGGTCACCCCGGGGTCGTTCATCACGCGATTTACATGGCGACGGGCACCGCGGTCGGTCGGAATCGGGTCGTCAAGGTCAATGACGCTCGACACCAGGCAAGAATCGAGTTGTCCGCCGGCGCGCGCCATGGCATATATATCCTCCTCGGCGGGGCGGCGATGATAGATGTGCGGTACAGGCTTGTAGATGAGCGTGGATACCCCCGCGGCGCGGAGCAGGTCGGTCATGGCGTCCCAAATCTCGAGCATATCGAGGGCATCACAGCGGCGCTCGGGCATCAGCCAGCCGCCGTAGGTCAGTCCGGCATGCGAGGTGACCACGACACCGGCGCGGCATGCCGGCAGCACGGCGAGCAACACCCCATGCGCATCGCGCGCCACCAGCGAGTAGTCGGCGAAGCGGTCGGCATGGTAATCCATGTAGCGACGGTCGTGGAGGAAGGTCGCATTGCGGCTCGTGGATACAAAGTCGTTCCACTCGCGCTCCATTGCCGGGGTGTATCGCTCGACGGTAATCATCAGCCTATGAGGTCATTGCCGACGCGCCCCTCGAGGGCGGCGCGATGGCGCAGATAATCCTTGGAACACAAATATTTATCAATGGCATCTGCATGGGTGGTGCGATGTAAGTCGCTGCCCACATAGTCGACCAAACCCTTGCTGATGAGGTACTCGGCAAAGCGCTTCTCGGCACCGCCATAGTAGCCGGCGAGGCTCAACAAGTTGATTTGAAACTTGGTGCCGGCGCCGTGGATTTCCTCATAGCGGCTCTTCTTGGAGTAGTAATAGGAGTAGCGCTCGGGGTGGACGAGTACCGGAGAGAAGCCCTTGACTTGCAACTCAAAGAGCAATTGGTCGAGGTTCCACGGCTCCTGGAGGAAGGAATTTTCGACCAAGACGATATTGCCGGGGAGAGTCATGAGGTCTCCCGCGGCAAATTGCTCGAGGAAGAGGTCGTCGATGCGATACTCGGCTGAGTGAGAGAGTTTTATATCATTACCGGCGGCAGTGAGGGCTGCTTGCAAGTCGGCTTGCGCGGCATCGGTAGTCGCGCGAGTATTGGGGAATGTGCCAAAGGTTACATGAGGCGAGGCGATAATGCGGTCGATACCCCAGCGCTGCATGCGCTCGACCAGCGCCACCGATGTCTCCACGTCGGGCGAGCCATCGTCGATGCCCGGCAGCACATGGCAGTGGATGTCGGTGTGGAACCACAGCGGCTCGGCAGCGCGTTTCTTACTGAAAAAGTTAAACATATCTCATTAAAGTCTTATGACTATCATTAGATTTACTCTGATAAAGAGTTTTCGCATTCGACAATTATACGTTCTACATCTTTTTTTAGTTCAGGGATATGTTTTATTACAAGACTCCACAGAAACTCAGGTTGTACATTGTCATAAGCATGAATTATACGATTGCGCGTATCAATAATTGCCCTTGCATTCGGTATTATAACATCTGGGGCAACTTTCTTTATCCTATTTACGGCTTCACCCATTATTTCTACCTTTCTCTCTACGACACAAATGCGCATTATGTCTTTTTCAAACATATCATATCTATTTGGAAAATCCACAAAACAGCTCTGCATATCATTAATCGCATCCAAAATATCTTGCAGATATGCCAATACCTCTTCTTTAGCCATAGATGATTTGTTTTGTTCGATTTACATTGGCTATAAAATACTTATTACGAAGGCCCTTTTCTTCTATCAAATCGACCTTGCGATTGAATAGAAGTTCTAAAGCATCTCTCAGTCCGAAATAATTACTTACATAGTCAAAAGTATTATGGTCAATGGGTTCGAAATCGACAAGCATATCAACGTCGCTTCGGTCATTGAATCTATCTGTAAGGATAGAGCCGAAGACCGACAAAGATTTGACCTTGTGCTTACGGCACAAGTCAATTATTCGTTGCAGATTTACTTCTATCAATTTCATAAACTACCTCAATTTACATATGCAAAGATAATTATTCTTTCCGATATAATAACGATATAACCACAAAAAACTGGTGATGATGGAAAAAAGTAGCCCGGGACTCACGCCTCGGGCTACTCACTCACAGTTTGCTTATGAAAAGCGTCACATTCTTAAGAGGGAATGTTCTATTATCAGTTCTCTTATTGATTTGAGCGATTATTCACCTTGTACGGTAACGGGGATGTTCACCTTAACAACCGAAATCTTCTCGAAAGTCACTGTAGCCACAACATTCAGGTGATAAGTAGGCACAAGTGTTGAACTGATTTTGTTGTCGTAGTGGATGACACCGTTGGCGTCGATTGTGAAACTATCGGGTGGCAAGTTGCCTACAAACTTCTGATAGTCTGGGTCGGTAGTTACAAACTTGTAATCAACCGATACCATTTCAGGAGTCAAATAGTAATCAGATGTAGCATATGATGACAGTGCGAGACCCGAAGTAACCCATGAGTAGATAGTCTGGTTGCTGAGGTCAACAACGGACAGGTTCTTGGCAGCGTTGGCAGTGTCGCCTCCAATCTTGTTGCCATCGATAGTGACTGCAGCAGCGTTGCCCGACTTGAACGGGTTGTCGAATACAATGTCGAAGTATCGAGTCATGCGCTCGGTATTCTTCAAGGTCACGGTGTACTGCATGTGAGCGGTCTTCGATGCCACGGCGAGCGGAGCGGTGAGACCGATCACGTGGTCGGCGAAGTGGGGAGCACCGTAAGCGATGCCGGCGTGATCGTAAGTGTTGCCTTTGTCATCTTTGGTGCGTAATGCAAATTCAATCTGAGGAGTGCTCTCCACGTTGTTGCCGTCGGCGAAGTATTCTAAGATGTTGCGACCATTCTTCATCGCGAAGACATGCTCGACGATATTCAACTGCATTACATACTTGCCGCCTTCTTGTCTACCTTTGGTGCGAACTAACTGGGTAGCCTCGTTGTAGAAGTTGGGGTTAAATCCATAGGGTTGGTAGTCGTTCTTGACATAGAATACTTGCTTAACGACGATGTCGCCCTTAACCTTCTTGTTGTCAGACTTGATGGTGATGGTCACGGTGTACTCGGCACCCTTGCCATCAACATCCTTGTAGGACTCTTCGGTCTTGGCTTTGTTGTCGACTTCAAACTTGATGTTGGAGGTCTGAGTATTGCCATTGCCAAGTGTTACTTCGGCATATATACCATCGAGGGCGAGGCTGAATGTGGTGTTGGCGAGAGCAGTCTTAGATGTGGGGTTCAAGACTTTCTTGCTGCCATTCTTCTCGATTACGCTTACCTCGACTTCGTATTCGTCGTTAGCGCCACCGTAGAAGTTCCAGAAGTTGTCACTTGAGAGGGCTGCAGCGCCATAAATCTTGGTGTTGACATCTTGCCAGCTCATTTGACCGATTTGAGTCTTGTTGTCATTAAGTTGTGAGTACTTAAACTCGCGGGTAGCCATATCATATTTGATATTATCCTTATCAACGCCGGGCACAACGGGTTCGCGCACAAATTCGAGTTTAATGTAAGCCGAAGCCACCATGTGCTCAGTGCCGAAGTTGTCGTTCATGAAGGCGTCGACACGCACAACCGGAGTACGACCGATAGCGGGAGTAATTTCGGAGCCGAGGTTGGTGGTGTTCACCGAGAGAACCGAACCGTCAAGGGTTGCAAACCACTGCTGGTTGGTGCCCTGGGTGTCATTTGACTTGTACTCGGCGGGCAGGGAGAACTCATAGCGAGGAGCGTCAAAGCCCAGAGCGGTAACATATTCGTTCTTGGTGGTACACAGCAAGTTAACCTCGTTGAGCAAGTCGATGCTCTCGGTGTAGGTAACCTGGAGGTCGGCAGCGTTGCCGAGTGCCAAGCCACAGGTGTTCTGGATAAATGCGCTGTTCTCGCCTCCGGCTGTGATGGCAAATTCGCGAGCGGTATAGGGAGCGACCTTGGTGCGAACAATCTTCACTTCAACGGGTGAGGATTCAACGGCTACATAATCCGATACGTAGATGTCCTGACCGTTGAGGAGGCGTGCAGCGGCTATGTCGTGAGCAGGTGCGTTAACCAACTGAGAGGGATTAATTGTAGCCACAACATCGAAGTTGCCGTTGCTATATGCGCTGGTCACCTTGTTGAGCAGGACTTGACGGTCGCCGGCAGCAGCACGGCTGGTAACTACGCGGTTGATAAAGTCAACACTATGGTTGTCAGCAACATAAGCCTTGTCGGGATTAACGCGATAAAACAGGTGCACGTTGTTGGACTTGTCCCATGCTTGAGGTTTGAATTTCTTATTAGTTTCATACTTTGCCTCATCGAGATAGTTGGCGATGTGGAAGAAGGGCTCGTCGGTAGTGGGATAAGCCACCACAGAACTGCTCATTACCGAGGGGACGAAGGCGATGGAGCCCACCTGTGAGCCGAGGTTCAACTCGACTGTTGTAGGATTGCCGTCTGCGTCGGTCACACCACTGAGGATGAGGCGGTTGCCGGTATAAACGGCAGTGATACCACCCTGCTCGGAGGCACGCCAACTGATATTGGTCGACTCAACTTTTTGACCATTCTGGTAGATGTCGAAGCAGCCGGTCTCAGGGTTGGGCACATAGTAGCGACCTTCGGGGCCCTGTTCGCCGGGCTGTCCGGGTGCACCGGGCTCGCCGGGCTGTCCGGGCTGTCCGGGCTGTCCGGGTGTACCGGGCTGTCCGTTCTCGCCATTCTGACCATCCTTGCCGTCGATACCGATAGCGCGATAGTCGGTCTTGACGCCGTCTTTGTACCAATAGCCGTCGTCGCCGATGGTCCAAGTGGTGCCGGCAGCGCCGTCCACACCATTGGTGATAGTATAGGATTTGCCGTCACTGAGCGTAACGACGATGCCATTACCGGTTGCGGTCACCGAGGTGATAACAGCTCCGGCATCGATTTTTGCCTGCAATTGATCTACCGTCGCCTTGACAGCGTCGATTTGTCCTTGCAGCTTGTTAATGTCGTCATCATAGTCCTTGCATGAGGTGAATGATGCCGGCATTGAAGCGCACACGAGCGATAGCAGTGCGATTTTCAAGATACCTTTGTTCATAAAATACTTAATTAAATAATTAATGTGAATTTCCTTGTTTTTGAAGATGTTTTCTACGACACAGTGGGTGCCTGTGAATACTGTGGCAAAATTACTATGTTTCTCGCGGATACGCGGTTAACTCTTGTAGCGACATTGACACGTTACTGTTGCGACTCGCTCCGCTGTCCCAAATTGTGAGACAAAATCATGAAGTAATCCTTGCCTAAGACCAACGAAATGCGCGATAATAGTCCGGTGTCGATGCTATTCTTCTGAAATAAGCGATAGACATTTGATCGGTCCATACATAGTTTGCGTGCGAACCACGCCACGGTGCGTTCTTGCGAGATAAGTTCTTGCTTGATTAATGTGCCTAAAGGTGGTGTCATAATTAAAACAGTTTTTAATAGGTTGTTAAGGCTTATGATAAATCTATGGCACAAAATTACAACAATATTATGGCAGTTAAGGCGTTGATATGTAGCATATTATACACGATTGTGTAGCGAATATCGCGACTTGCCACCGACGGAGCGGGCGGTGAATACAATGAAAGTGGTCGGAATGTCACTAAAAAAGTGAGATTCCGACCACTTTCGTTATTCGTTATGCGCTCAATCGGCGCTACAGCATGGCAAAGAGGTCGTCGAGCACCACTTGTTGCTGTATCAAGCCGCTATACATATTTGGCTTGACTCCAAAGGTGGTAATCATCGTGGGCACAAGGGTCTTCTTGGTGCCGGTAGCACTGCGAAACGCTTCAATCTTATTGCGCAGATTCATTGAGTAGTCCTTTTGAATCACAAACTCACTGCCATAGAATTTAGCCTCACAGATATTAATCGCCCTATCGCGGCGGTCGATAAGCAAGTCGATTTGTGCACCGGAGAGGTCGGGATCGTTGAGATCGCGCTTGTCAATGTGCCAGCCCGACTGCTCGGTGAGCACAGATGCTATTCCCAGGGCACGTTTCACCTGATTGATATGCGACTTGATTAACTGCTCGAAACTGTAGCCTGCCCAATTGAGTTTACGAGGATTATCGTGTGAATGAGTCCAAAAGTGCTCATCGCCGGCATAGTTGTCGCGTATAAAGCGGAAATAAAAGAGCGTATAAAAATCAGCCAATTCATAGGTCTGCATCTTGGTTTTGCGCCCATAGTAATGGTATGCGCGGACAAATCCGCATTTCTCCAGGTCCTTGAGGGCACGGGATACCTTGCCATTGTCGGGCAACTTGGCTGTAGCGATAATTTCATCACGGGTCAAGCCCACTTGCCGCCCGGCGAGGGCTTCTACTACCTTAATATACACCTCCGAGTTGGCAAACAGTGTCTCGTAAAGATTATCGAACTCATCCCACAGTCTGCCGTTTTTCTTGAAGAAGCAATTGTCAACGTTATCAGCGACAGTCCGTCCCGGCTCCAATTGCTTGAGGTAAAAGGGTATACCGCCCATTATCATATATAATTGTGCAATATCGTAGCGCTCAAGTTCGATCCCTCGGGACTTGAGGTATTGCTCGGTCTCGGCGAGGGTAAACGGACTCAGGAACAAGCGACTGCCGGCACGGTTGTACAATCCGCCCTTGTGCTTAAACAATTTATTGATAATCCAATTGGTGGCGCTACCACAAATAATCAGCATTATATTGTCTTGAGCACTCGCCCAGCCATTCCAAAACCACTCAAGCGCAGTGATGAAATTACTGCCACGAGTATCCATCCACGGCAGTTCGTCAAAGAACAGGACCTTTTTACCGGATGAACTGAGCCCTTTGAGATAGCGCTTCAGCGCACCGAAAGCATCCATCCACGATGTGGACTGTGGCAGCGTTGCATCATTGGAGTATTCTCGCAATGCCCTATCGAAATTGGCAAGTTGCTCGTTGAGACGTCGGTGATATAAGCCGGTAACTTTGAAGGCAAAATCACTCTCGGCAAAGGTGTTATTCACCAAGAAGGTCTTGCCGACACGTCGGCGTCCGTACACGACAACCATCTCGGACTCGCCCGACTCGTATAGGCGCCGCAATTCGTGCTGCTCGTGCTTTCTACCAATAATTTCAGCCATGATAATAGGATTTTGTGACGCAAAAGTAATAAAAAAAGTGGTGAGAAGCAAATGAAAGTGGTCGGAATGTCACTAAAAAAGTGAGATTCCGACCACTTTGGTGGGTTTATTGATAATATTTTGTCTGTTACTCGAGTTCGCTGAGTGCAGGCAAGAGGGGCTCGCAGCCGGGGAAGCCGGCGCGGATGAGGGCGTTGACGGCGGCGGTGTCAGCCTCGGCTTGGGCGACGCTCATAGGCAGGCGATACATCGCCGTGAGAGGCGAGCGAGCGACGATGCGCTCGCGCAACTGTGCCCGCGAGGGCGTGCCCGCGAGGGCGGCATACTCGTCGTAGGTGTAGGAGGTGAATGCCACATGCAAGCCTATGCCGCGGCGGTCAAGGAGGTAGCCCTCGGCGAGGGCGAGCGGACGGCGCGAGTGCTTGATGTCGCTCACAGCGGGATATGAGGCTATCTCGCCACGACTGTCGAGGGTGACGGGCACCAGGGCGGCATAGTCGCCGGAGGTGCGATAGACGATGGCGTCGGGCGCGGTAGCGGTTGCCGGGCGAGCGGGGGTCGCGGCGACCGGTGCCGCGCTGTCAGTGGTCTTGCAACCCATCAGCACCAGGACTGCTATTACAAAATATATTACCTTCATAATCAGCGAATTGCAATGCGTGCGGTGTGGGTGGCAGTGGCGGTTGAGACGCTCAGGATGTAGATGCCGGCGGGGAGAGAGTCGGTGGCGATATCGGCAGTGGAACCCGAAGCGGCTGCTGTGCGCACAGCGATGCCGGCGGCATTGTAGAGGCTCAGGGCGGTGATGGCGTCGGGCGCGAGCACGTGGATGGCATCGGCACCGACCGAGATGTCAAAGCCCTCGGCGACGGCATCAGCCACGCCCGCGGGGTCGCCGACATAGAACTGTATATCGTTGGTGTATTTCCAGGTGTCGGTGCTGTACTGCATCCTGATACAGCAGTCATCGCCCGGCTCGGCAAAAAATTCGATGGTGAAGGGTACCTCGGTGACCTTGTCCTCGGTGACCCAGCAATAGTCGATATATGCGCTCTCGTCAAGGCGATATTTGCCGGTCTTGGAATTGAAATGCCCGACGCGAGCAAACATCCAATCGGTGAAATAGCCGGAGGTACATTCCAGCAATGCAACAAGGTCGACAGTGCCGGCGCATACATTAGCCTCGGCGATGGGTACGCCGTTGTAGGTCACACCGACGAGTCGCACCTCGGTCGTCACCTCGGGTTCGGCAGTGATGGTGACCGGCACAACAGGCGATATGAATTGGAAATAAGCGCCACGCGCCCATGCAAGCACCAACAGGTAATCGCCGGCAGCCACGTTGTAGAAATTCCCGGCAAATTCATAGGTGCCATGCTCGCCAGAGAGCAGGTTTACCTCGGTGCCATCCCAGGAGGCTACTAACTCGGTAAACTCGGTATTCACCAGCAGCGGAATGATGGCATCGTCGAAGTCGACACCATTGTTGGTGATGGTGGCTCCGAGGTAGAAGTCACGGTCGACATATAGCGGACTCTTGATTTCTATGTCGTCGGTAGCGATGTCAATATTCGGGCTTTCTTCTTCGACAAAAGTGAGTTTGTTGCCCGACTTGGTCATGCGAAGCGCCTTACAGCAGCCATACATCACATCGACAATGCCTGATTTGTTCAAGTCTGAACACTCATAGGCAGGTTGCACGATATATGTGCCGTCGGCAAGCGATGAAAATTTAGAAGTAGAAACACCGACACTGTTAAAGTTGAAATAGCCTGAGGGACTGTCAAAGCGGTAGTTTACACCTTTTAAGTACTCATAGTAGTTGACATCGACACCGGTGAGTTGCACACCAAGACTGATCATGCAGGACTCGCCAAATGTCGAAGAAATGACTAATTGTCCGAATGAGAACGGCACATCAACGCCGGTGGCGATGGTCACTTCGTCCTCGTTGACACCGAAGGGGCTACGAGAGGATACATCCAAGGAGTATGCCTCGGAGGTGTCGGCGGGATTGATGTTGATGATGGCGCTCTGATTGATATTGAAGCCGGCACCCGAGCCGCCGATGCCCATTGCCGGGGGATTCAGTGCCGACACGCGGAAGTAGCCGTCGGAAGTGCCGCCCCAGCCCCAATTCATGTGGAAATATCCACCCTCCTGGTAGCCGTCGCACACAAAGGCGTGGCCGCCCTGGGAACTCTGAGCGTCATAATATACGGGACGCGATGCCGCCAACTCGTTGTATAGCAGGTCTTCCCACTGGGCAGTCGTATATGGCAGACGTTCGACCTTGCGCATCGAGCGATTGTAACCGAAGTACTTGCACAACGCAATAGGCACTTCAAATGAGTATGCATATGATGCCACGCTGCTGTAGACCATATTCACACCCACGCCGGCTGCATAGGACAACTCTGCCACTGCCTGGGCTTGCTCGTCGGTATACTCGACACCATAACCATAACTCGGGAGCATATCGTCCCAGTCAAAGGTGACGGTGCTGAAATCTAGCGAGAGCGTGACATCGTTGCCGCCTATATTGGTGGTATAAGTGTTTGTTCCCTGACCGGTTGTGGGATATTTGTGATAATTCATAATTTGTGCCATGGCGGTGGCGACACAGCCCACGACACATTGGTATTCTCCATCCATGGGGCACATGGCATTGTAAGGCTCTGTCTGTGACCATTTTGTAGTTATCAACGGCTCGATGTCGTGGCGTTGGGGAGCCTCACACGGCACCTGCACACCGACAGGGGCGCCGGCGGCGACTGCCGCGGCTATCTCGCCTTGGTAATCGGCGAGGAAGGCGCGCATATTCTCGGGCATCGCCTCGGGGTCAAATGCCCCGGCATCCGAGTAGCCCAACACCGGCACGGCGCAGTCATCGGCGGCGGTTATCACAAAGCCAGCGTCGCCAAAATTGAAGATGTAGAAAGCATTGACGCCATCCTGCGTAGCGGTGTAAGCCAACTGAGGCGCTGCCGTGGCGACGCGAGCCGGCATGCGAGCGACCCCTCGGCTGACAAATTCACAGGCAGCGTTCCGCGCCTGCTCAACCGAAATTTGCTCGCCGCGCAATCCCACGGCTGTCATCAGCAATAGTACACTGAGAAAAATTTTCTTCATAGTAGAGTAATTTTTCGCAAAGATACAACAAAATCGCTATAAATATATACATTTTGACAAAAAACTTGCCACCTTGATAAAAAACTGAGGGCGACACTGCGGTGCCGCCCTCGTTGTCTATATCGTGAGATTGATTATCGGATGATGACGGTGGTGGCTGAGTTGCCGACTACCTTGATGTAGGCGTTGCCCGCGGCAGGAGCGTCGACACGCACGCCCTGGAGGTTGTAGTAAACGGCGGGGGTGTCGGCGTTGTCAACTTGCAGCACCTGCACGCCATCGACATACTGTCCGGTGAAGCCGGCAGATGTGTAGATGCCATAGTTGACCAATTCGAGGTCCTTGGTCTGGTAAGCGCCTTGCTTGGAGAAGATACACATCAACTTGGGGGCGGCGTTGTCACATGTGAAGGAGTAGCGATAGTATCCGGTGGAGGCATCGAAGGTCATCGGGGTGCCGGGCCAGGTGCCACCGGAGTAGTTGCGGTTGTCTTCGGCTTCATCCCACACCCAGGTGTAGACGTTGCTCCACGAGGTCGATGCGTCGTTGAAGTAGATGACATAGTTGCCGTCAACGGGTTCGGGATCGGGAGTGGGGTCAGGATCGGGAGTAGGATCGGGGTCGGGAGTTGGATCGGGGTCAGGCAGCGGGTCGACCGAGCCGGTGCGCATCGCGCCCACCGAAGCCAGGGCATAGGTGATGGTGTCGATGTCGTCCTTCTCGTGGCTGGTGGAGTTGTCCTTGGCATACTCCTCAAAGACGTGGTCGACCATAGAGGGGTCAAAGGGGCAGCAGTCGATGCCGCTCTCGCCGCGAGTGCCGACAACGCGCACGCCGATGCCGTTAGCCTCGAGCCATTCGCGAGTGATACCGAGGGCGCTCAGGGGAATTTGCATCTCGAAGAACGAGTCAAACGAGGTATCGTGGTCTTTCAAACCCTCGGGGGTGCCTGCCATCAGGTTGTCGTAGTTCTCGGCATCGTAGATGTTGTTGATAATCGAGGGGTCAGATACCAGGGTGGTAGCGTCACTCCACTCGGCATATGTTTTTTGGCGCCACAGGTGTGAGGGTGCAAAGCCCTCAGCCATAGCATATTTGACACCGATATTTTGGAAAAGTTGGCAGTGCGAGCCGTAGTCGGTGTTGCCGGCGGCATCGGCGGCGGTGAACATGGCGGGCGAGCCCAAGCCTACCTTTGCGCTCATGAAGAAGAGGTGGTCGACATGCTCGCCGAATATCACACCGTTGTCGGCATTATTGCCCCAAATGAAGCGACCGTCGTTGAGCATACCGGTCATGCCCACGGCTGCGGGGTTGACGCTGATAGCGACGATGATGGGTACATCGCCCACGCGACCGTAATCGGTGAGGGGACCGTCGCCGGGACGTGCCCAAGTGTCGCCGGTGTTACACATTTGCCAAGCGAGATAGAGGTTGGTGTCGTCCCAAGCAGCATACACGGCATAGAGGTCGACCACGCAATTCTCGTGGCTGCCGTGGAAGGCGTTGCACATGTCGTTGGCGCCACAGGTGGCAACGATGAGGTTGTCGCTCCAGTCGCTGAAGGAGCCGTCGATGGTGATAGAGGCTGCAGCGCCCACGGCATCATTGGGGTTGGTGGAATAGTAGGCACGAGTCTCGACCGGTGCCTGAGCGGTGGCAACCGTTGCAGCGGCAGCCATCAGCAAGGTGGTTGCTATCTTTTTCATTATAGAACTACTTTGGAGGATTGTACAATGTAGAAGCCGCGCGGCAACTCAATCTCGTTGATACCTACGTGGAGGTCGACGGGGAATGTCACACCGTCGGCACGAGCGATGGTGATAGTGCAGGCATCGGGGGTCTCGACCACCAGGACACCGGCGCGGGTGTAAATGCGGAGGTCCGAGGCAACGATGTCGTCAACGCTATTGTAATAAGTGCCGGTGAAACCTGTCGAGGTGTAGATGCCGTTGTTGACAAACTCGAGGTCGGCGGTCTTAGTGCCGGAGCCGTTGTTGAAGATAATCATCATCGCTGGGTTGGCATCGGTGACGGTGCAAGAGAAGATATAGTAGCCCGAGACGGGGTCGATATCCATAGCCTTGCCGGGCCATGAGCCGGCGTAGGTCTTGTTGCCGTTGTTCTTGTCCCACACATATACATAGGGGGTGCTCCAGTTGGAGGCGGAGTTGTCGAAGTAGGCGGTGTAGGAAGTGGGGTCGGAGGGGTTGGGATCGGGAGTGGGCTCGATTTCGCCGGCGCCCTCGATGGTCTTGACATAACCGTCGGCATTGTAGTAGCCGCCGTTGACATATTCCCAGCCGTTGCTATCGGTCTGGCTGGAGCCGTTGTTGAAGATGACCTTGCCGCTCACGACAGCCGAGCCGGTGTACTGCCACTTCCACACCTTGTTGCCGAGGTATGTGAGGGCTTGACCGGGCCAAGAGCCGCCGGTGAAGTTGGCGCCGGAGGTCCAAATCCAAGCATTGACATTGGTCCAGCCGTTGGTAGCCTCGAAGAATACGGCTTGCTCGCCTTCGCTCATCGAGGGGGTGATGGGCTCGTCGGGTTCTTCGACGGTGCCACCACCGCCACCACCCTCGGAGGTGTCGCGCACGGTCTCGGTATCCTCGGGTTCTTCGTTGCCGTCATATCCGGCTTGCTCAACGATTACGGGCGACGAGGTGTAGAGATACTTGCCGTCGGTGCCAATCTTGCCGGGGGCGGGAGTCTTGGAGGTAGAGAGCACATAGATGCGCATATTGCCCTTGCCCGAACATTCGGCGGTGAGGGTGCCGTTGGTGACGGTCTTGACGTCGCCGGTGATGACATCGGTGTATGTGCCGTTGAGGATGCCGGTGAAGGTGGAGTTACCGCTGATGGTCACCAGGGCATAAGAGTCGGTGTTGGCATCGACATAGCGGCGCTTGAAGGAGATGCTGCCCGAGCAGCCCTCGGTGGAGTACTGACCCTTGCGCAGGGCGGGTACAGCAGCGCGGATGAGGTTGAGTCGCTGGATGTGGAGTGCCAGGGGGTGAGACAGCGTTGCTGCCATATTGCCGGTGGCATTGGTGTATGCGGCAAAGTCGGTGACATCGACCGAGCCTTCGATATACCCGCCGAAGTAGGCGCGACCGGTGTCCTTGAGGGCTTCGATAGCGCCCTTGTCAATGATAGCGCCGGCACGGAACTCGATTTCGGAGCCGTAGTAGAGGCAGGGGATGCCGCGGAAGGTAAACATCAGCGACATATTCTCGGCATAAGCGTCAACGCCCCAACTGAAGCGGTGGGAGTCGTCGCCATTGGGAGCATAGTCGTGCGAGTCGACGTAAACGACATTGTAACGGGCGTCGTTGTAGAGGTCGTCCTCGGTGCGCACGGTGAAGGCATTGGCAGCGTTGCGGAAGCGCCAGTGCATGGGGAAGTCGATGACCGACAAGCCCGAGTATTGCGAATAGTCCTCGGTGCGGTAATCGTTGCCGTTGAGCCAGGCGTTGTTGGAGCGGAGGAGGTTGTCGTGACCGCTATAGTCCTTGCCCTGAGCGAGTACCGACTGAGCGTTGGTCGCAGAGCCATATTCGCCCTCCATGACCACGCAGTTATCCCACTCGGCGGGGTCGTCGCTCCATGCATAGTTTTTGTCCTCCTTCCAGGTGTAGAAACATGGCGAGCAGTTGTAGTTGTGACCGCGATAGATGACCTCCTCGGCGCGTGCACACACCTCGGTGTACATGAAGAAGGGAGCACCGCCACGCTTGTCTTTGTACTGCTCGGCGGCAGCGCTCAAGCCGGGGATGAATGCCTTGTTGAAGGTGAGTCGCGATATGTGACCGCCGGTGTCGATGCGGAAGCCGTCGACGCCCATGGCGATGAACTTGGTGTAGCAGTCGATGATGTAGTTGTAGACTGCGGGGTTCTCGGTGTTGAGGTCGACGCAGTCGCCGGCGATTTGACCCCACCAGCGCGAGGAGTCGTCCCAGCCCCAGTTGTTACCCACGTGGTGCCAGTAGTTGTGGCTGTCGTGGTTGACACCGTCGACATTTTTCATCAGCGACAGGCGGGCGCTATACTGTTGACCGGCGGGGAGGCTGAAGTAGTTGGAGGGCAACTGGGTGTCGGGGTGAAACAACATCGAGGTGTTGATGTTGCTCAAATTCTTGGTGTAGTCCTTGACAAACATGGGGCAGAGGTGCTCCTCGCCGAAGTTGCCGGTGTGCTGGAACACAACGTCAAGGATAATCTTCATGCCGCGGGCATGTGCGGCATCAATGAGGTCTTGGAACTTGCAGTCGTCGCTCTCGTAGCGAGGGTCGACCTTGCCGAAGTTCATGGCGTGATAGCCGTGGTAGTCGAGACCGGAGGCATTCTCGACGATGGGGGTAATCCACACTGCGGTGAAGCCCAGCGCCTTGATGTAGTCCAATTTCTCGATAAGTCCTTTGAAGTCGCCACGCCACTCGGGGTCGTTGATGTTCTTGACACCGTCCCAGCAATAGGTGTTGTTGCTGTGGTCACCGTCGTAGAAACGCGTGGTGATGGCAAAATAGATAGTTTCATCGCGGAAGTCGGTACGATCTCCCACAAAAGTTGCTGCTGAGGCTCCGAGGGCAGTCACTGCCACTAAAGCACTACACAGCAGTTTCTTACAAAAATTCATGGTACTGAAACTTAAAATAAAGTGATAAGTAAAACAAAAGTGATAAAAATATGGTGTAAAGGTACAAATTAATTATCAATAGCCCACTAAAATTAATATTATTTAAGAATTACGCAAAGGGTGTATTAACAGCGAGGGCGCGACTCCGGATGGGGTCGCGCTCTCTATGATATAAGGTATATAGTTCCCTTAACCCTTAACTATAAACCCTAAACCATAAACTATAAACTATAAACCATAACCCCTTATTCCTCGGGCTCCTCAGCCATGTTGTGGAATACGTTCTGGACGTCCTCGTCGTCCTCGAGTTTTTCGAGGAGTTTGTTGATGGTCTCGCGTTGCTCGGGGGTAACTTCCTTGAGGTCGTTGGGGATGCGTTCAAATTCGCTGGAAACGATTTCGAAGCCATTCTCCTCGAGGTACTTCTGGATAGCGGGGAAGTCCTCAAATCCGCCATAGAGGGCGATGAGGGCGTTGCCTTCCTCGTCCTCGTCGGGTACGAGTTCGTCTACGCCGTAGTCGATGAGTTCGAGTTCGAGGTCTTCGAGTTCAACGCCGTCCTTGGGCTTGATTTTGAATACCGATTTGTGGTCGAAGAGGAAGGTGAGAGAGCCTTGAGTGCCGAGTGAGCCGCCGAATTTGGTGAAATACGAGCGGACGTTGGCAACGGTGCGGGTATTGTTGTCGGTAGCGGCTTCGACGAAGATTGCGATGCCGAAGGGGCCGTATCCTTCGTAGGTGATTTCCTTGTAGTCGCCGGCGTCCTTATCGGTCGCCTTCTTGATGGCGCGTTCGACGGTGTCTTTGGGCATATTTGCAGCCTTGGCGTTCTGCATGAGAGCGCGGAGGCGCGGGTTGGTGGATGGATCGGGACCACCGGCTTTGGCGGCGATGGTGATTTCTTTGCCTATGCGGGTGAAAGTTCTCGACATATTGCCCCAACGCTTGAGTTTGCGGGCTTTACGGTATTCAAATGCTCTTCCCATTGGAGTAGTTTTTGAAAGTTGTTATTTATTATATGTATTATTGTAATTATCGGAGTTCGGCAGCCAATTCGCGGCAGAGGTTGGCGATAACTTTGTTCATGACGGCGTCGACGGCATGGTCGTTGAGGGTCTTCTCGTCGTCGCGGAGGATGATAGAGATGGCATACGACTTCTTGCCCTCGGGGAGGCCCTTGCCCTCGTAGACGTCAAAGAGGGAAACGTCGCGCAGCAGGCGCTTGTCGCTGCGGCGGACGACGCGGTCGATGTCGTCCATGGAGACAGTCTTGTCGATGAGGAGCGAGAGATCGCGCTTGACGGCTTGGGTCTTGGGCAGCGGGGTGAATGTGGTGACGGCGCGAGCGGCGAGGTCGGCGAGGTGGTCAAAGTCGATTTCGGCAAAGAACACCGGCTGCTTGATGTCGAAGCGGGCGAGGATGCCGGCGCAGAGGATGCCGAGGGTGGCGAGATTGCAACCCTGGCGAGTCTCGACAGCCATCGCCGAGGCGAAGATGTCGCCGGGGGTCTCGACGGGCTTGAAAACTATTGCTTCGGGATTGACGCCGGCGCGCGAGAGCACCATGGCAACGACAGCCTTGAGGTCGTAGAATGAGGACTCCTCGGCGACGCGGTCCCAGGATGCCTGGCGGCGAAGCCCGGTGAGCCATATACCCAGGCGCGATGCCTGGCTATAGGGGCGCAGTGGTGCCTCGGGGGTCGAGGACTGCTCGGGATTGAGGGCATAGACGTTGCCAAACTCATACATCGCCAACGAGGCGGAGCGGCGGTTGATATTGTGGGCGAGGCTCTCCAAGCCGCCGAAGAGCAAGGTGCGACGCATCAGGCAGAGGTCTTGGCTCAGCGGATTGAGGAGTTCGACACAGGTATCGAGGGTCCAGGTGGTGAGGTCCTGGTAGTAGGAACGCGCGGTGAGTGAGTTGTTGAGGATCTCGGCAAAGCCGGCGCCTGTGAGGCAGTCGGCAAGGCGACGGCGCAGGTCGTCGGCAGCATCAGTGGGTGTCTTGAACGACAGCGAGGCGTGCAAGGCGGTGGGGATGGCGATGTTGTTGTAGCCATAGATGCGGAGGATATCCTCGACGACGTCGCAAGGACGGGTGACGTCGACGCGGTAGGTGGGGATAGCCAGGGTGAGGTTATCACCCTCAGTGGCAACGACTTGCATCTCGAGCGAGTGGAGGATGCCTGCAACGGTGTCGGCAGGGATTTCTTGACCGAGCATGCGGGTGATGTCGGCGTGTGAAATCTCGACCTTGGCGGGCTCGACAGGCTCGGGATATATGTCGATGATGTCGCCGACGATGGAGCCACCGGCGATTTGCTGTATCATGCGGGCGGCAATGGCGAGGATATCGAGGCAGCCGTTGGGGTCGACACCGCGCTCAAAGCGGAATGAGGAGTCGGTCGACAAGCCATGGCGACGGGCGGTGCGACGCACCGAGGTGGGGTTGAAGCAAGCGCTCTCGATGAACACCGAGGTGGTGCCCTCGACAGTCCCCGAGTCCAAGCCGCCGAAGACGCCGGCGATGCACATAGGCTCGCGAGCATTGCATATCATGAGGTCGGCGGGGTCGAGGGTGCGCTCTACGCCGTCGAGAGTGGTGAACTTCGACGAGTGCCCGGTGGAAACGACGATGCTGTCGTCGGCGATGTGAGCGCGGTCGAAGGCATGGAGAGGCTGCCCGTAGGCATGGAGTATATAATTGGTAATGTCGACGATGTTGTTGATGGGACGCAGACCGATTACCTGGAGGCGGTCCTTGAGCCAGTCGGGGCTGGGAGCCACGGTGACACCCTCGATGGTGACGCCGCAGTAGCGAGTGCAAGCCTCGGGCGAGATGACCGAGACGTTGACGCCGGGGCGGTCGGGGTGGTCGGGGCGGAGCGGCTCGACGGCGGGGCGATGGAGGCGGTCGGCGCTGCCGCGGTGGCAGTCGAGCCAGGCAGCGAGGTCGCGAGCCACGCCATAGTGCGAGGCGGCGTCGATGCGGTTGGGGGTGAGGTCAACCTCGAGGATGTAGTCGTCGCTGAGGTTGAAGTAGTCGGCGGCGGGGGTGCCGGCAGCGACGCTGCCGTCGATGACCATGATGCCGTCGTGGGAGGTGCCCACGCCAATCTCGTCCTCGGCGCATATCATGCCGAAGGATTCCACGCCGCGAATCTTGGATTTCTTGATTTTGAATTCCTTGTCGCCGTCGTAGAGGGTGGTGCCGACGGTGGCGACGACCACGGTCTGCCCGGCAGCCACATTGGGGGCGCCGCAGACAATCTGTGTGGGATTGCCGTCGCCGAGGTCGACGGTGGTGATGTGCAGGTGGTCGCTGTCGGGGTGCTCGACACAGGTGAGAACCTTGCCGACGACGATGCCGCGCAATCCGCCTTTGATAGATTCAACGCGCTCGACGGCGCCGGTTTCCAAGCCGATGGATGTGAGGGCATCGGCAACCTCGGTGGGTGTGAGGTCAAAGTCCAAGTAGTCTTTGAGCCATTTATATGATATATTCATAATCGGTGGTGATTTTCAAGTTGCAAAGTTAAGAAATATCGCGTAAACCGCAAAAACTATTTGGCTAATGGCTAATGGCTAATCGAAAAAAGTGTGGATATCCACACAATTTTCGATTAGCCGAGTGATGAAGACAAAAATAGGGCGAGGTGCGTTGGTTGCACTCTCGCCCTAACTATTATGTATTAAGAATTATGTGGGTAATCAGCGGATGACCACCTTGGCACCGTTGTGGATGTAGATGCCGGGGATTGTGGGTTCGTTGATGCGCACACCCTGGAGGCTGTACCATACATTGCCCTCGGCAGCAGGGTCGATGAGGGTATCGATGGCGCTCTGGAGGTTATCACCGAGGGTTAAGGTCTTGCGGAACAACTCCTTGACATTCTTGAGTCCGTAGCGCTGCTCTACCACAACGGTAATCTCGCTGCCGGGCTCAATATCGTCCATCCAGAAGTAATTCTCGTAGGGAATTGCAAATTCAGCCATCGGCTCTACGGGGTCGGTCATCGTTGAAAAATCCGAGAGGTAACCCTCGACATAGACAAAGATGCCTGCTGCCGAATTGGAAGGAATATTCCAAGCGCGGGTATCGATGTTGCGTATGTAGAAGACAGACGTCATATCGCCTTCGACGGTGGTTTGGATATCGTAGTCAAATACCTCCATATCCACGAAGTCAAGTTCACCCTTAGCCTTCAATTCCAAAGAAGTAAGGATAGGCTCTGAACCGTTTTCGCGCCACATCGACACAAAGATTGTGCCGGGAATATGCGGGGTATACTTGAAGGATTCATGGATAGGTTCGTTGGGACGCGCGGCATAGCCGTTGGTATGGAACTGGCGGGCGGAGCTGATAACAAAGGGCATCACGGTGGCGAGTTCGGGGTCGCCGATGGAGATGTCACCTGCCTCAAATACTGTGTAGTAGAGCGAACCGGTGTATTCTGAATCAAAAGAGAAGTCGATGTTGATTACACCCTCCTCACCAATCTGCTGGTCGGGATTTTCAAACGACATAGTTGCCGTGACAAATGGGTCGGGATAGGCAATCATGGTGCATTCTTCGCCTGACTTATTTATCTCGATACGATGCTCATTGGAGGCGATACGCTGCCATGTGTGGGCACCGTCTTCGACACGTGCTACGGGATAGAGAATAGTCTTGCCCTCGGGGAATTCGTCGGGATTTAACTTGAAGATAAATTGTGCCATCCATGCGTGGGCTAATTCGATGGGTTCGTCTATTATCACCGGAGTGATTACATCGCCGTCGATGGTAGCAAGAGCGACACCAATGGTGTGAGTGCCGAGGATACTTTCGTGCTGTATAGTGACATAAGCAATATTTGCCGAACTTAAGCCGATGCACTCGCTAAGGGCGATACTGAAGTTTTCCTCAACCGGCACAGAGCCTTCAACGGGTCGCTGCACACCGATAATAGCCTCTTGATAGAAGGAGAAACCGAGGCGCGAACTTGAACTGCCGACGGATGTATTGTTGTAGGGATTGAGCACCGAAAGCGAGAAATAGCCATCGCTACGACCATCCCAGCCCCAGTTGATATGGAACATACCGGCACCGTCGTAACCATCGCACACAAAGGAGTGACCCGATGTGTCGGTACCTCCGGCATAAGGCACGGGGCGTCCGGCAGCCAACTCACTGTAAATGAGGTTCTCCCACTCATCAATAGAGTAGTAGATGCGCTTGGCGCTATACAATGCGGGGTCGTAGTTGAAGTAGTAGCGCAGAGACTGAGCAATAGCGCTCTCCATAGCGCCCGAGCCTTCGGGGGCATACGACATTTGAACTGCCTGACCGCAGTACTTCATCAACTTGGCAACCGCGGCATTCTGTGCCTCGGTAGCAGTGCCGTCCGAGTAGTTGAGCAGCATATCATCCCACTCAAATGTGGTTGCGGGTATCTCCGGCACATTGACGGGCACAACCTCGTTGACATTCGTTGTATAACCAAAGGTATACTCGGGGATAGCGGGGCATGACTCGGGCCATTTATGGAAGTACATCACCTGAGCCATCGCTGTGGCGACACATCCGGTGGGGCATTTGGTGTCAACGCCTTTTTCGTCGGGGAGCGAGGGGCACAATTCGTTGTAAGGCTCCATTTGATACCATGTGGTGGAGAGCAAAGGCTCCACAGCGGCGCCACATACCAGGGGCTCGCTACCCTCGGCAAGCGGTTGCTCACCCAGGGCGGCGATGGTGCTGTCGTAGGACTCGAGCCATGCGCGCATGGCGGCGGGCATAGTTTCCTCGTCAAGCGAGCCGCTGTCGGAGTAGCCCAGAATCTGATATGTGCGGCAATCGGCACTGACAATCACAAAGCCGCCGCCTGCAATGTTGAAGCCATACAGGTGGCTTGCCTCGAGGTCGGCACTCTGCAAGGCGGCGCCTTGCTTCTTGAGCATTCCGCTATTGCCGCCCGAGATAAACTCGGTGGCAATAGATTGAGCCTCTTCAACGCTGATGGTGCGTGCACTTGCCATGCCGGCACTCACCAGTAGACTTAATGCTGTTAACAAGAGTTTATTCATTGTTAATATGTTTTAGTTCTGTTTAGTAATTATCCCAGTAGTCGTCAATGGAGGTGAAGCTGCCATCTTTGGCATATTTCCAGGCAAGGTGAATCATCTTTATGCCGTCCAACTTGAACACGGTGGAGTGTCCGCCCTGAGGGAAGCCTACCGGTGTGAGCGAGTCAAAATTCTTGGTGAGTGCCTCGATTTCATTGCCTTTTTCGTCGTAGTATTTCAAGCAAGGAGAATTGAATGAAACGGTGAGATCATATTGCTCCTTGGTGAGGGTTTCCTCGGTCACACCATCATGGAGTTTAAGTGCCACCATGACACCATAGGTTGTGGGCAGAGATGCAGTCACTTCAATGGTCTTCTTGCCGTCCAACTCAACGACTTTGTTTTCTTTACCATCAAAATATGTCAATGTCACATCATATAAGTCCAACACATCATTCGACGGGGAGAATGTCTCTGAAATTTTTATAGATACAGGCACGGGGTCCTCTTTTGTGGGTTCTTCGGGCACGACAGGCTCGTCGTCATCGCCACAGGATACCATAGTCACAGGGAACAAAATTGTTACAAACGCTAATAGAATAAGTCGAAATTTCTTCATAATTAAATAGGTTAAATTAGTTTGGTATGCAAATTTAGCAACAAAAGACGAGGCTACGAGTCACAAAGCGGGGTAGCTTTGTAACAAAGACAAAGGCGTTGTGTAACAAAAAGGGTTAATCTCTTGTAACAAAAAGAGAATACGATGTAACAAAAAGTGCATTTAATTAATTTATAACATATTAAATCCGTTAATAGTTCCTTAAATATGGTATATATTGTGCTCCTGTAGGCTTGATAACAAGAGGCAAATTTGTTGGTTTGATCAATAATTGTTACTTTTACAATATGAAAAGCATCAACACATCCATCATAGCCGCTATGATAGTGCTCGCCGGATGCTCGCGCAACAGCGGCGACAGCCCGACGGTAGCAGCCGATAGCATCTACTCTATCGAGCACATAAACCATATTTGCCCCACTCAGCCCGAGCGTGCCTTGGCGTTACTCGACACCGCCGAGCAACGTGGGTTAATGTCACAAATCGACATCGATGGTATGCGTGCCATGGTGTATCAAAACACCTTCAAGCAGTCAAATATTGCATTAATATATGCCCGTCGAGCCTTTGCAAGCGCTGAAAACAAGGGTGACACCACCCTTATGCTCAAATCGCTTAAAATGCTCACCGCGCTGAGCACCAAGAACAGCCGATATATCGAGGCGATGGAATATGCCGCCGAGGGCTCTCGATTGTCCAACCTCACTCACGATGATGTGTCCAACGCTTACTTCTTGCAATTCGTGGGTGCCGCCAAGGGCGATATAGGCGACATTGACGGGGCTATCGACTACTTGGAACGCAGCGCCGAGATTTACAAGCAAGCATTATCGCAGAACCCACGTTGGGGTACCTACGACAATCTGTTATACGCATATGTCACCGAGGCAAATTTCTTAATCTCGGTAAAACGATACGACGAAGCACTCTCGCCGCTCGAACGCGCCGATGCCACGCTCAGCGATATGGCGGGATGTGACGACGTCGCCGAGAGCGTTATTGATGAGCGTACCGCCGAAATCAATGCCCTGTATATCAATCTGTATCAAGGATTGGGCAACAAATCGCGCGCTCGCGAACATTATGACAAACTCAACGCCACCGCTTACGGACAATCACCCTATGGTACTGACCTGGCTTTGGGCTACCTGATTGCCGAATGTCAATACGATGAGGCTCTGCAACGCCTCGCTGTCGAAAAAAATATGTGGATTGAGTCCCGCGATACCATTTCGGATTACTACATCAACTCGTTGCTGTTCAATGAGATGACTTGCTACGAAGGCAAGGGCGATATCACCGCGGCACTGAAACACGCCAAGGAGATAAAGAGTCTCTCGGATAGCCTCCATGTGCGCGAAGATGCTACACGACTCGCCGAACAATCAACACTATACCACATCAACGATATCGAGATGCAACTCGTTGAGAGCGAGCAACGATACGAGCGCATCAAGTGGATTGTATTAATAGCCATACTGTCGATTGTCTTCGTGGCACTGACAGTGTGTGGACTCATATACTTCCGCCGCGTCATTCGGCGCAAGGATAAGGCTACAGCTGCCATTATCAACGAATTAACTATAAAGAATGAGGAAGCCCGCCAGGTGCCCGACGATGCCCAACTCACCTTGTTCAACAAACTCAACGATATCATCGTAGCCGACAAATTATTCCTCCAGCCCGGCTTCACTCGCTTCCAAGCCGCCTCGCTCATCAATATACAGCCCCGGCAACTCTCGTCGCTGTTCAAGCAATATGCCGACGGCTTTCCCGACTATATCAATCGCCTGCGCCTCGACCACGCAGTGCTTCTGCTCAAGACCAAGCCCAACTACACCATCGAGGCTATCGCCACCGAGTGTGGCTTCCAGAGCCGCCAGACCTTCCACCGCCTCTTTGTCGAGCGCTTCGGCATGACCCCCACCGACTTCCGCTGCACCGCCGAGTAACCCCACCGTTTATTCGAAGCCGTGGGTCAAGAACTCGCGTAAGTGAAGATGACGTATTCCTTCATAGTCGGCGGAACGCAATAAGGGAGTCGCCGAAATCACATACTTGGGATACGCATCAGGGATGCTTTGTAAGGCTCCAAATTCGCGCTTGACAGTATCTTCGTTATCAATAATCCATGCAACCTGTACATATATTAGGCGATTGGGTTTACGGCATACAAAATCCACCTCGCCGGCTCGAAGTTGTCCCACAGTCACTTCATAACCAAGATATATAAGATGGTGATATACGATATTTTCTATCACCTTCTCTTTATCGCCGTGACGCTCGCCACCGGATATGTAGTTGCGCAAACCGATATCGCCAAAATAGGTTTTACCCAAGGTGTCAAGAAGTTTCTTACCATGTATATCATAACGTGCGACTTGAGCAGTGAGGAATGCCTCGGCAAAATAAGACATATACGAGAGTATAGCATTGGTGGATGTATCCACACCTTGCGACTTCATATACTTGGCAATATTGCTCGCCGAGTTGAGTTTGCCGGCAGTATCGGCAAGAAAAGCGATAAGATTATGAAGAAAAGGAATGTTGCGAATACTATGACGCTCAACTACATCCTTGAGCATCACCGTATTATATATTCCGGAGAGATATTCCCACACCTTCTCGTCGTCGTTAATGCCAACCGTGGCAAGCCCCGGAAGCCCACCATAATTAAGATACTTCCACAGAGCATCATCACTGTCATTAAGATTATGAAATTGGAGAAACTCGTTGTATGTGAGGCTTTGGATGAGAATTTGCTCATATCGTCCGCTAAGCATGGTTCCCAACTCGCCCGAGAGCATATGTGAATTGCTTCCGGTTATGATTATATCTATGTTATCCTCTGTGCGATAACTCCTTAGCGATTTTTCCCAACCGACAATATCTTGTACCTCATCAATCAATATATAATTGTGCCTGTCGGCATCAAGATGTGCATCGATATATGTATCAAGATCATCGCAGGATTGGATAAACTTAAACGAGCGCTTCTCCTTATCGATATAAATCATATTGGCATCCGACTCACGTTGATGTCGAGCGATGAAATCTTTGATTACATAGCTTTTTCCTACACGTCGTTGACCAACCAGGACTATAATTTGCTCCTTACCAATCCACGAGTCGACCTTGTCGGCATAATATTTGCGAGTAATGATATTCATAATTCTCAATTTTTCGCAAAGATAGCAATTTTGTTGTTTATGGACAACAAAATTGACAGAAAAGTGATTTTTATTGTCTATGGACAACAAAAAAACGAGAGACTGCTATGAAGCAGCCCCTCGGTAATGTGGGTGACGTGGGATTACCACTTGTAGTCTGAAAGCATGTTGTAGCTGCCGTTGTCGAGGACTTTGTAGGCTGTGGAGTAGAGTGTATAGCCGTCCATCAGGGGGATATTTTCGCGCTCGACTACCAAGGTTTGCTCCTCATAGTCTGACTGCGAGTGGCTGTACTTGTCAATAATATTGCCTTTCTTGTCGTACATAAAGTAGTTGACGGCGCTGACGCCTAATTCAAATGTGTACTCGTCCTTGGTGAGTTCAACATCGGGCTTGAGATGCAACACCACCCTGTAAGCAAAGGTAGCGGGAACCTGCTGCTTCTCAACTACAACAGTGGTCGTGCCATGGAGATTGCCGGTGGCAGTCTCTCCGTTTTTGAGGTAATTGTATGTGATATTGAAAACGTCGAGCAATTCCTTGTTGGGCTTGATAATGCACTTGGAAGTAGCGGAGACTGCTTTGGTGCCACCATTGGTGGGGGGCTCGGGTTCATCGTTTTCGTCATCGCCGCAGGATACGAATGCCAAGGGCAATACCATTGCGGCTAAAGCCAGGATAGCGAACTTGAATTTTTTCATAATTATATGAGTTGAGATTAATAAAAGCACAAAGGTTGCGCCCGGGTGGTGCAACCTTTGTGAGTATTGAGTTAATTACTTGTCGTGGTGCTTGGGACCTTGACCGTCTCGACGCGGACCGCGACCCTCACGGCGTTGACCACCCTCGGGACGAGCGGGGCGCTCGCGGCGCTGAGGCTCGACGTAGCCCTCGGGCTTGTCCTTGAGGACGCGCATCGACAGGCGATACTTACCGGTCTTCTTGTCAATCTCGATGAGTTTCACGTCTACCTCATCGCCTTCCTTGAGGCCTGAGGCTTCCATGTCGGGTAGGCGCTCCCAGGCAATCTCGCTGATGTGGAGGAGACCGTCGCGGTTGGGCATAAATTCAACGAATGCACCGAAGTCCATAATCGAGCGAACTGTGCCATGGTAAACCTTGCCTTCCTCGGGGAGAGCAACGATGGCGTTGATCATCTCGAGAGCCTTGTCGATCGATGCCTTGTTGGCTGCAGCAACCTCGATGTAGCCGCCCTCGGGGATTTCGTCAATAGAAACAGTAGCACCGGAGGCTTCTTGGATGCCTTGGATAACCTTTCCGCCCGGGCCAATGACGGCACCGATGAGCTCCTTGGGAATGAGCATGGTGACGATGCGAGGCACGTGGGGCTTGTAGTCTTCGCGAGGCTGAGGAATGGTCTCGTTGATGATATTGAGGATGTGGAGACGACCGTCGCGAGCCTGGAGAAGAGCCTTCTCGAGGATTTCGTATGAGAGACCGTCGCACTTGATATCCATCTGGGTGGCGGTGATGCCGTCGGCAGTACCGGTAACCTTGAAGTCCATGTCGCCGAGGTGATCTTCGTCACCGAGAATGTCGCTGAGGACAGCCCACTTGTTGCCATCGGAGATGAGGCCCATGGCGATGCCGGCAACAGGTTTCTTCATCTTGACACCGGCGTCGAGCAGGGCGAGGGTGCCGGCACATACTGTAGCCATAGATGAGGAGCCGTTAGACTCGAGGATGTCGCTGACTACGCGGCACACATAGGGGAAGTCATCGGGGAACATGCGCTTGAGGGCGCGGTGGGCGAGGTTGCCGTGACCGATTTCGCGACGACCTACGCCACGCTGTGCGCGAGCCTCGCCGGTGGAGAAGGGAGGGAAGTTGTAGTGGAGGAGGAAACGCTCGCGACCCTGGTTGAGGACGTCGTCGAGGATTTTCTCGTCGAGCTTGGTGCCGAGGGTGACTGTAGCGAGCGACTGAGTCTCACCGCGGGTGAAGACAGCCGAGCCGTGAGGTCCGGGGAGATAGTCGGTCTCGCACCAGATGGGACGAATCTCGGTGGTCTTGCGGCCGTCGAGGCGCACACCTTCGTCGAGGACGCAGCGGCGCATAGCCTCCTTCTCGACGTCGTGGTAGTAGCGCTTAACGAGGGGTTCTTTCTCCTCGCGCTCTTCCTCGGGCAGAGAGTCGATATATTCCTGGCAGATGGCGTCGAAGGAGTCTTGGCGCCAGTGCTTGTCGGCGCAACCTTGCTTGGCGATGGCATAAGCCTTGTCGTAGCACTTGTCGTGAACGTCCTTGCGGAGGTCTTCGTCGTTGACCTCGTGGCAGTATTCGCGCTTAACGGTAGCACCGGCAGCAGCCTCGAGTTCCTTGACAACGAGGCATTGAGCCTTGATGGCTTCGTGAGCGGTCTTGAGGGCTTCGAGCAACTCAGCCTCTGAGGCTTCGTTCATCTCGCCTTCGACCATCATGATATTTTCGTATGTAGCGCCGACCATGAGCTCGATGTCGGCTTTCTCGCATTGCTCGAATGTGGGGTCAATCACCCAGTTGCCGTCAACGCGTGCGATGCGCACCTCGCTGATAGGTCCATTGAAGGGGATATCGCTGACAGCCAGGGCAGCTGAGGCGGCGAGACCGGCGAGAGCGTCGGGCATATCAACACCGTCGGCAGAGTACATGGTGATGTTGACAAAGGTGTCGGCGTGATAATTGTCGGGGAATAAGGGGCGGAGTACACGGTCAACGAGGCGCGAGGTGAGGATTTCGTAATCGCTGGCGCGACCTTCGCGCTTGAGGAAGCCGCCGGGGAAGCGACCGTTGGAGGAGAATTTCTCCTTGTACTCTACTGTGAGGGGCATGAAATCAACACCCTCGCCTGCTTCCTTAGCCGACACGACGGTGGCAAGGAGCATGGTGTTGCCCATGCGCAGTTCTACCGCTCCATCGGCTTGCTTTGCCAATTTACCGGTCTCCAAGGTGATGGTGCGACCGTCGGCAAGCTCGATGGTTTTCTTAATTGGATTCATAGGTTGCTTTTATTTATATTTTTTATCTGCTTAAATTCGTGCAAAGGTACGAAAAATTTGGCAATTATCACCTATTTTATTGATAATAATCGCCAAATAAAATTTCTTAAAAGGCAAATTAAATTTCCAAAAAGGTATAAAAAGTGGTCAAAAGGTCTTATAAGCCAATTTTGTGTACTTTTTGACAACTGCGGCGTGGGGCATAGTTGTTACCTTAATACAACCTTTGAGACAAGACACATGAGACCGATATCTTTTCTTATATTAACCACCTCATTATTAGTATCTTACACACTCAGTGCACAGGAGAAGCCCGATAGCCTCACCTTGGCGCCGGTCGACTCTGTGGCAGTGTCGTGGCGCCGCCATAGCCCGGTGAGCCCCTACTCTCTGCCCTTCTCCAAGGAGGATGTGTGCCCCGACTCGCGACGCCTGTGGCAGAACACTGCGGTGCTGTCGGGCGCCTTTGTGAGCACACTGTTGGTGCTGGAGATGCTGCCCGAGGATGCCACCTCGTGGAACCGCGCCGAGATACAGGACGTGCCTCCCCTCAAGCGGTGGTTTCGCAATATCTTCAAGCGCGGACCCGAATGGGACCACGACAATGCCATATTCAACTATGTGCTGCACCCCTATGCCGGCGCGGTGTACTTCATGGCGGCGCGGTCGTGTGGCTACGGGTTCTGGCACTCGATGCTCTACTCGGCGGCTGTATCGACCATCGGCTGGGAGTTTGGCATCGAGGCGTTCATGGAGCGCCCTTCCTACCAGGATATAATCATAACGCCGATGGTGGGGAGCATCATCGGCGAAATGTGTTATAAGGGTAAGTATTATTTGGTCAATAATGACTACGAGTTGTTGGGGTCGCGCACGCTGGGTCGCGTGGCATGCTTCGTGATGGACCCGGTGAATGAGGTGTTAGACCTCATCCGCGGGGGCGCGGTCAATCGTCGCGACTTCACGCTGAGCGTGTCGCCGTCGGGGCGCTTTGTGGCGATGTCGCTGACTTTTTAGCGGCGGTAGGTGAACTGTATGCGCTTGGAGTAAGCGAGGAAGTCGCCGACACGACCGTCGTAGATGCCCATCTCAAACTCGACAAGGGTCTCGCCTGCGTCGCGGATATCCAATTGGTCGTAGGGAAGGAAGAGGACTACGTCGCCCATGTCATACTCGTCCTTGTCGGGCAGAATTACCTGATATACCGATACTTGACCGTCTTGAGCGCAGAAGTTGTTGTCGATGTCGTAGAGTTTCTCGCCGGTGGTGCCGTTGTAGAAGAATACGACAATCTGACCGCGGTGAGCGCGAGCGTTGCGGAGGGAGATATTGGCATGAATCTCGATGCCCTTGTCGCCGTTGCGAGTGACGTTCTCCACGACGCGCACATTCTCCATAATGGCAGAGGGTCCATTGGTGGGTTGGTCGACGTTGATAGTCACTTGGCGACCGGCGCCACGCACATAGAAGGCGAATTGGCGGTCCTTAATCTCGAGGTTGGCAGGGTATTGGATGGTGAGCGAGGTGTCGGTTTTCTTCACCACGGTGATATAGTCGGGTAACTCGTTGACAGTCCAGTCGGCATCGCTGGTGGATATGTAGAATATAAATTCGCCACCCTCGCCTTTGAACTGCACATCGCACTGGCTGAGACCGTTGACCAGCAGATAAGTTTCGTCGTCCTCGCGCTCAACGACAGGGACATAAGCGGTCTTGATGACCTCGTCGTTGACGATGAATTCAAAGGTGTACATACCGGGGCGGAAGAGGCTGACATTGCGCTTGCCCCAGCCGAGGTAGGGAATTTCTTGCTGGTTGCCGGGGTAGAAGGTCACCGAGCACTTTTGGCTGTAATTGTCGGGGGAGATGCCGGGGGCTTGCATGAGGATGCCATCGGGGTCGTAGATGCGGGTGTACATCACTACTTCCTCGGCAGCGGAGGGACCGTCGTACTTGATGACGGGGCGCAAGTAGCGTATCTCGTGGGCATACATGGGCTGACCAGCCTCGGTGATTACATTATTGTAATAGTCGACATTGGAGATTGTGACATCGGTGATGACGCGCTCGCGGTGGGCAGTACGGGAGCGTCCGGTGGAGCGGTTGGTTGGACGTGGCTTGCCCTTCTGGTGTACCATAGCCTTGACCGAGTGACCACCGGCGCTAAAAGTGAAGGCGCATTGGCGAGCGATGACGGTGTCGTTGAGGGCGCATTTCACCACCACCTCGTTGCCGGTGTCGGAGACAATAGTAATCCAATCAGGAAGACCATCGATAGCAGGCTTGCCCACAGTCGATTGGATGCGATAAGTGATTTCGCCGCCGGTGTAGTCGACTTCGTTGTTGACGGTGCTGGTCGACTTGTTGACGATGAGTTTGCGGTTGAGGGCGGCGATGCGACGAGTACAGGTAGCGATACCATTGGTGATAAGTGGCTCGTGTTCATCCGCAGAATAATTGATATCAAAGCGAGCCGACTTGAAGGTCTCAATAGCACTTTGATAATCCTCAATCGTCTTTGCGGCTGTCAACTGCTCTTGTGCCTTGTTCAACAACTTGTTGTTGGCTGCCACCGAGACAAGTGCACATAGGAAAATGGTGAGGATGAGAGAAGTTAAGCGTTTCATAACTATGAAAAATGTTGTGAAGTATGATGAATAAGTCTAATATATTAACTACCAATGGGGTAAGAGCAAATCTTGAAATTGTTACCGGAGATAACGAGCGAGACGTCGGAGGGGTTGCCGACAGATTGTGGCAAGGTGACCTCCAAGGTGTTGCCTGAACCACGGCTCAGGGTAAACTCCCCGGTGCCCTTGACGGTGACGCCGTCGGCGGTGAGGGTGTACTTGATATTCACGCCGGTGATATTGTTGGTGCTCATGCCGGTATAGGTGATGGTCATGATGTCACCCGAGACCTTGACGTCGGTGACCGCCATGAAGATGCTTGCCTCGCCGATGCGGCGTCCCAACTTGTCGAGGGCAGAGAACACCTCGTCGCCGGGCTTGATAAGCCCCGCCATATGCAGGTATTCGATTGCCGTCTCCAATTGCGAGCCACTGCTGATGAGGCTATTGGCGCAATTGAGGTATTTGCTGTAGATGGGGTCAACGGCTTGGTTGTAATCCGAGCGCAACTCAGCGACGTTGACGTCCTTGACCTCGGTGAGGTAGGAATTGTTGGCACGGAGAGCCTCGAGGTCGGCAATCTTATCGTTAGTGGTGATAATCAGGCTGATAGCGTCGGCATCAAAGTTCTTGATATTGGCAGCGCAGGCATCGGCGTCATCGCGATATTGAGCGATGATGTCGGGGTCGGGCTGCGATGTCGAGTCGCCGGGACCGACAGAGAGCCATATACCGACACCTATGCCGATGACGGCAAGGACGGCGAAGATGATGGCTACAATCTTGCCGGTAGACTTGTGCGAGCCACTCTCGGGGTCATTGGGGTCGGGCTGAGGCTTGGGAGCCTTGGGCTTCTTGGGTGCTTTTTCTTTTTTCTTCTTGCCCTTACCCATAAATTTGTTCCACGAGGGGGCTTTTCCGCTGAGTTTGAGGACTGTATACTCGACGAGTTGGTCGGCGGTGGGGCGATCCCAGGTTTCCTTAGCCATACAGTCGCGGATACAGTCGTTGAGGTCCTCCGACCAGCCGGCAGGAAGGTCGGGGAGCATGGCGCCACCGAGGAGCATGCCGCCGCCCTGCCCCATGAAGGGGAGGTCATTGACCACCAACTCGTAGGCAGAGACGCCGAGCGACCATATATCGCTGGCTTTGACCGAGATAGGCTCATTAAGGAAGCGCTCGGGGCCCATATATGCGATGGCACCGGAGCCGAGGCTGCGCTTCGACTGCTTGCGCATGGTCGAGCGCATCTTGCGGCTGATGCCGAAGTCGGTGATTAAGAAGCAATTGCGCTCGTCAATAAGGATGTTTTCGGGCTTGATATCTTGGTGGATAATCGGTGGCTCGAGGTTGTGGAGATAACGCAAGCCGGCTGCGACGTCGTGGATGAACTGCCACACCACTCCCTCGCCGACCTTTCCGGCGACCTTTGCAGCCGAGCCGTTGGGGCAATACTTCATGGTGAGGTATGGGCGATGCTCCCACACGCCGTAGTAGTCGGGCGTGAGGAGGTGTTCCTCGTGGAGGCCATACACCACGCGGTATTCCTGCTTGAAGTCGTCTTGGGCAGACTTGTCAAGCGAGATATATAGCTTGATGGCTAAGTCGATATCCAACTCGGTGTCGTGAGCGAGCCACACCTCGCCGTAACTGCCACTACCGAGGTATTTGAGCAGTTCGTAACGGTCGGCTATTCGACTGCCTTCTTCTAATTCGGGGTCGTACATTGTGATAGATGTGGTTATTCGTTATTATTCAACCTCAATTCCTTCTTCGTTGACACTATCATTTATTTCCTCAGCAACTGCCGGTGCAGGTTGACGAGTGACATCAGTATCAATTGTTTTCTCATTCGGCTGCACGGGTTGGGAGGTCTGCGATGGGGTGTTATCTGTTGCTTTCCCGGCTCTTTCCAAGTTAGCCTTTAGGATGCTATCCGAGGGAGGGGTGACGGTGTCGGAATTGACTTCGAGAAGAGTACTGTCAGTGAGGGCGAAGTTCTCGGCGTCCTCGGTTTCGGGCTCGTCGGTAACATCGGAGCCGCGAGATAAGAAGTAAGCCCCGGCAGCAATGCCGATGAGGATTATCAGGCAGAGGATCAGACGAAAGGGATTGAGGGTCTTGCGAGCCTCCTTGGCAGGCATTTTGGGCAGGTCGCCATCAGCGCGACACAGCAACACGGTGACATTGTCATACCATTGGTTGCGCTCGGCGGCTTCCATGAGTTTGGCGCGCATCGTGGCGAGGTCGTCGTAATTATCGGCGATAATGGTCTCGAGCGAGTCGCTGATGCCGTGCGAGGGACGGTCGGGCACTACTCCGCTGAGGCCGTCGCTGCACATGAGGATGATGTCGCCGTTGTATAGTTTGAGGTTGACGTGCTCGGGCGAAGGGGGAGTAGCCAAGGGGTCGCCGAGGGAGCGAGTGACAATGTTTCCCTGGGGGTGTCCGAAGGTCTCGTCGTAGGTGATGATGCCCTTATTGACAAGTTCCTGAACATATGTATGGTCGACCGAGATAGGCTCAAGCCCACACACAGGGTTGTAGCGATAGGCTCGCGAGTCGCCGAGCCAGCCCACTGTGATGTCATCGTCCTTAATCCAAGTGATGATGATAGTGGAGCCCATGCCCTGGCGCTCGGGGTGGTCGACAGTGGCAGCCTTGACACGGCGGTCAGCCTCGATGATTACATTGGTTATATATTTGGCACGCGACTTGGGAGAGGCAACCACCTCGGGGGTGAGGCGGTCGTGCTTGAAAAACTCGGCGACGGTCTCGATGGCAATTTCGGCAGCCACTTCGCCGGCGTTTTGTCCGCCCATACCATCAGCGACAGCCATCATACATCCCAGGTCGGACATAGGGATGGCTTCGCTGGTGCTTGTGAGATAAGCGACGTCGTCGCTGAGGTCGGCGTCGACCATGAAATTGTCTTCATTGCCATTGAGTGGTGCGTTGGCATCAAATTTACCGGCAGCATCCGAGTAAGCAACGAGTTTGAGAGATATGTTCTTGACAGCCATGTGATTGGTTGATAATTAATGCATTAGGGAGTTAGAGAGAGTGGTTAATTGCAATGACACGAGCCGCAACTGCCACCGCCACATTCCGAGTCGCCGCCACAGCAGCCGCCACAACTCGGCGAGGTAGCAAATTTGATTTCTTCATCGGTAGCGGGACGCACCAGTGAGACATGCCCACGCAGGCGCACCGACTTGCCGGTGAGAGGGTGATTGAAGTCCATGGTAACCGTGTCGGCTCCTACGGCAGTGACGACGCCCTCGATGCGGAAGCCATTGGCGTCAATCATAGGCAGGGAAGCACCTACATGGACCATCTCGGGGTCAAACTTGCCGTCGACCTCAAAGAGTTCCTTATCGAGTGAGACGATAAAGTCGTTGGAACGCTGTCCGTAAGCCTCATCGGCAGTGGCAACGACATCAAACTCCTCGCCGACAGCCAAGCCCTCGAGAGCGCGCTCCAAAGGGACTACCATACCCTGTGTAATACCATAGATGACACCCTCGGGGTCTTCCTCATCGACCTGGTGCACCAATTCCTCAGTGCCGTCATCCTCTATCTTGTACAAGTCGTAGATAAGTTCTACGTACATTCCTTTCGCTACTTTATCCATAAATAATTCGTGAATATGCGTGTTAAAAAACTGTTTTCAAACTGCAAAGGTAGTATATATTTGGCACTTACGCAATAGTGGAACAAAAAAACAGCCCGGGCATCGGGGATGCTCGGGCTGTCGGTTGATAGGGGGCGGT
>CALZTY010000007.1 GCA_945829225.1 uncultured Bacteroidales bacterium
AAGCAATGGAGGAAACGAATTTTGACATGTATAATAGGGAAATGAGACCGTTAGTTATATTATATGGATTATTGAAAAATAAGACATCCAGTTTGTTCTATGTATCAAAGTGATTGATAATTGTATGTTATTGATTTTTAATAACTTATTGGATTGGCAATTTGATTGATAGGAAAATACATGTCAATGTCTGACCTTCTGTGTGTCATTCACGACTTGGTTCTGAAACCTATATTTCACGTTTTTTAGGGGGTAATCTGTGTGAAGCAGGATATGGGTTGATTTAAGGTATATGACATGCCCCCTCAAATAGACCACCTATACCATAAATCACATAACTTAATGAAAATGAATAATATATCAAAAATATTCCGTTTTGTTATATTTAAATCGATGGTTAACCCATTGACCAGATTTTAATATGATTAAACATAAAATATACGAAGATTTTGATGGTATCAAGGAAGAAATAATTATGAGGGAAGATACCGTTAATGATTTTATGAACCTCCCTTACACGGAACAGTTGAGGATGTATTTCCAAAAAGGATGTAAACCAATGAAGAATATCGTGAGGTATGAGAATTCTGAAAAGTATCTTTCGCTGGAAAAAATACAAGGATCGGTAGAATTTACAGGAACTCATTTTTATGTGAAACATCAGATTGTGGACAAGTTCCTATACAAGAAAGAGAACAAGAAAACTTTTTCGCGGTACGAAAGGCGAGGGCTACTTGATGACCTTATGTTGTTCCCCCGTTTTGACTGGATAAAGAAGGAACACGATAACGGACATGTCCACTTCAAGGTGTTCTCAAATTCAATTGTGCGGGATATTCTCGCAGGGAAACTGACTAATGTGGAGGAAGTGGTGAAGAAATATCTGAAATCTCTCCATCTCAAAAACATTGACTGGAAGATATTCGTGCGATACCTTGTTAATGATTATACAATTCCTTTGAACTGGTTGAAAGTCGTGACAACTGACGTTAATGAGGCGATGACAAAACTATGTGAACAACCGCAAGGACAATTCAAGGATATTATAGAACAATCACTGTCTTTGGGGAGAACTGTCAACCCAAGATGGTCAAAGAAGAGAATGGAAGAAGAACACTTGAAGATGACAAGGATGTTGATGAAGATGGAAATTGATGATAAGGAAAAGACGCCTGTATATAATGAATGTCCAACATTTGACTATCCATGTCATATTCTCAACACAGAACAAGAGGTATTTCAAGAAGGTCTTGACATGCACCACTGTATATACACATGCTACTGGAAAAGAATAAAGAACAAAGAATATCTGGGACTGTCGTTCTATGAGCCAGAAAGATTTACCCTCGGGTTGAATAGGACTAATGGTAAATTTGAGTTTGACCAAGCCTATCTGAAATACGACAAGGAGATTGGTCAGGCGTCAATTGATATGATTAATAAATTTCTTAATGATGATGTTGTGGTTGAGCAGATAACTAAATTTGGACAGGACAATCCAACTCTTACCTCTATTGTTCCCAAAGTTGAAGATGTTGAAGATGTTGATAACGACCTACCGTTCTGATTATAATACATACATATTTCTTTCATCCCCAAAGAGAACTAAAAATCTCCTTGGGGATTTTTCATAATTGGCTGGTTGCGAAAATATTCGTAAATTTGTATTCACAATAATCTTCAATATTATATTTCAACATGAGCCTTTGGTCGAAAGGAATAGAAAGAAGCAAGACTGGCGCCGTCAGAACAGAGGATGACAAGACCAATCCCATTGACGAGTTCTTCGCCAGTCAGCCTGACGTGCGTTCGTACGAAATCACGGACATAAAGAACGGGGTGGTTAATGTGGATGGTTCAATCCACCTCAATGAAGCAGACCTTGATGATGGAAAACTGTTCTTCAAGATAGCTAAACTTACAGGCAACCTTTACTGCCACTGCAAGCACATCAAACAGTCAGTAGTCCCCGCAGAACTTGGTGGAGAGATTGTATTCGTTCCCAACGAGGAAGAATTGTGGAAGAACAAGCAGGCAGCCGAGGGAGAGGATGACTTGGACATGGGTTATATTACGGCAAAAGACCGTACGAAAGATGACCTCATAACAAACGTCAAACTGGCTTTTGCCGATTTAATTTCAGCAGCAGCAACAGAAGGTGTTGACCTTGAAGAACTATGGAAAAATGTTCTGGAACAAAACGCCAACAAGGATAAGTATAAGTTGCGTATTGAATTTGAAAAGAATAAGTTAGGCAAAACCATAACAAATATCTATGTTTCTGACGATGACAATGACAAGCTGGAACTAAATCCAATTCAAACTGCAATATATCTTATGTTTGCCATGGATGAGAATGGCTTTACAGTAGATGACCTTAAAACCACGGACTGGATTGTGGCCAAACAGATATACAGCCAGCTTGCAAACACAGAACAGAAAACTTATATCAAAGACAAGGATACTGGCGAATATTTAAATTACACCGATGGTATTTTGAACAAGGCATTTAAACCAACTACAGTCAATAGTTATATCAGTGAGATACGCAAGAAGCTGGAAAAACTCATCTGTGTCGAAGATGTCAGAAACGGTTTCTCGATAGTAGGTAAACGAGGTGAGGCTTTAAAGATAAGTCAATCAACACCTGAAATACGACAGCTCATCTGTGAGGAATTTGGGTTTGATTGACCCTCCTTTACATTATAATATATAGGCGAGGACATGTTAAAAGTGTTCTCGCTTTTTTATGCCCATTCACTACCTTGTTCTGTTGTTCAGCCAATATTGGCTCACGTGTATCGCTGAGAACAATCCGTTAATTTTGCAGTGTCAAAACAAAGAACAAATGTTTAACACTCAAATATATACAACTATGAACAACTCAAACAACATCCTTGTGAACGACCAGAACAACGTACTCAACCAGAACACAGTCGAGAATATCGACTGGGATGGAACTCTGTGGAGAGACCGTGTCTTCTCCCACCCAGAACGTACCATAACCATAGGAACCTCATGCAGTGGTATTGGTGCCCCCGAACAGGCACTCCGTCAACTTGGATTGAACAGTAAGATACTCTTCGCCGGGGACATAGACCCCAACGTGAAGAAGTCCTACTTCGCCAACTACGACATCACGGAAGAACAATGGCACAATGACATGTTCAAGTTCGACGCCACTCCATTCAAGGGTAAACTGACCCTATTCGTCTCAGGGATTTGCTGTCAGACATTCAGTAAGGCTGGTGGTCTGGCGGGTGTCAAGGACAAGAAACGCGGATGTCTTTATACGGCGTTCTCCCGTATCGTACGGGAGTGCGAGCCTGAGGTATGGATTATGGAGAACGTCGAGAACATGTTGAACTCCAACAAGGGTAGTGACTGGAAGATAATCAAGGAAGAACTTGACACTCTTGGTTATGACATACACTATCAGGTGCTCAACGCCAAGAGCTATGGTGTTCCCCAGAGCCGTGCCCGTCTGTTTGTGATAGGTTTCAAACGACCCACAGAGTTCCTTTACCCCAGACCAATCAAGCAGGAGAAGGTTATCTGCGATATCCTTGAAGATACGGAGCAGGGACTACGTCAGCTCACACCCCGTGAGGCACTGCGGCTTCAAGGGTTTGGAGAAGACTTCAAGATTGCGGTGAGTGATACCTATGCCTATAAACAGGCTGGCAACAGTATCGCCGTTCCGGTTCTCAAAGCATTGTATCAGCAGATGGATATCACAAAATACGGTTTCTAATCAACATTATCCAACATCCTAAATTTAAGAGCTATGACTACAAATATTTCAGAGAAAAGTTTCAAAGAACTCAATACTCTTATGAGTGAAGTAAATGTTCAGATGGAGGAACTGAACAGAAAGAAGGAAGAAATTTCCGCTGCAATCCAGCAGAGAAAAGAACAAGTTAAAGCGAATTTCGTTCTTCATTCAAATCAGTATATGGAGGCATACCGTCAGATGATGGAGGATACCCGCCTTATGATGGAGATGGGTATCGACCCCACCTCAATCTCTACAGAACCTGCCATTGAGGACAAGGTGGAAGAACCACTTGTTGTTCCCTCAGAAGATGTCGTGGAGGAAGAAGTGGCTGGACATGTATCTGCTGAACCTGATGTTCTGCAAGAAGAACTTGAAGAAGAAACTTCTGATGCTGAAATCATTGAGGACGTGGATACTGATGACACGACTTCAATTGATGTCAAGGAGGAAGATAAGTGCTCTGAACCGAATGAATTGAAGAAGGGAGGGTACAAGCCGTTCTTCTACCTCTTGGGAAAAAGAAAGGGTGCTTTCCCCAAGAATGGGACCACGAATAAAATTCGTAAGTCAACAAGATTGCTGACACCTTACTATAAACTGACGGGGAGTGAACTCATCAACAGAAGCCTGCCTATGGGTAACTTGAAGTACCGCGACAGTTATCCAAATCCTGACGAGAGCCGTATCTATTCAGCAGACGGTATCGCACCAACCATCACGGCCATGCATAGTGATTTACACATCTGGGTGGGACCAAGGCTTGATACACCCACAGAGCCAACACCATTGACTGACGCAGCATGATGTTCTGACAAAACAGTTCCGCTCATATTTTTCCAGAGGTAAGTCCATTGACATGTGGCCTTACCTCTTTTTTGTTCCCATCACTCATACTCATCGCAGCCAATATTGGCTCAGTTCAAAGGTTTGTTCTATTCCCGTAATTTTGTAGTGTCAAAACAAAAGTAATAATAAACTAAACGTCACTATATTATGACACCTACAACAACCACAATCAATCCCGTCTGGACAGCCATTCATTCAGAACTGTTCAATGCCTGCAAAGACATGTTCTCGGTCAATCCCACCACTGGTGAAATAGAACAGAAGATGGACAAAACTGCTAAGGATAGTCTTAGGAGCACCCTTGTCCGTATTACTCTGGGGCGAGCAGAAAAAGAACAACACCAGTGTGCCAACAACTCATCCAACGCCGCCTCCGGACTTAAACAGATTGTCATCTGGCCCGGAGGCAAGAAGAACGAACTCAAATTCATACTCCCCAACCTCCCTTCGTACGACCGTTTCTTTGAACCATTCGTTGGAGGTGGTTCCGTGTTCATGGGTATAAACTCCAAAGAGCACTATATCAACGATTTCAGCCCCCGTCTGATTACCCTCTACAAACACATCGCTTCGTCAGACAAACGGTTCTTTCACTATCTTGAAGCAATTGACATGTCAATAGTGAAGGCTGGTGAGTTTGCACACAGGTATCAGGAAGTACTGGCCAATATATACGAACAGTTCAGAACTGATGTCATACCCAAAGAGGAAATGAAGAAAGCCGTATCAGAGTGGTGCGAAAGAAACAAAGGTGAGATCCTTGACATCATTGGTGAATTCACATCCTTCCCATGTACTCTCGTGCAGGAGGTGAAAGACTATATCTGTGGAAAGTGGGGAAAGTTCCCAAGAATGAAAAAGAGAGGGACTGTTGGTGACTGGGTCTATAAGAACATTGAGACCGCAGTCAAGGGAGCGGTCTATAATAACTATCGTCGCCTTTTTAATGACAACGCGATTATGAGTATAAATGCTCCACTTCGGTCAGCTCTATGCGTTTATATTTGTAAGTTCTGTTACTCTGGCATGATGTCGTACAATAAAAAGGGAGAATATAAGACGGCCTATGGCGGTAACGGATTGTCAACTAAACGACTTCAAAATGACATTTCGTACTACCAGTCAGAGCGTGTAAGAAAACATTTCATGAACGCCCATATATACAACTACGATTTTGAAGAATTCCTACTCAAGACCAATCCCACGGAAAACGATTTCATATTTCTGGACCCGCCCTATGACAGTAAATTCAGTTCGTACGATAATAATGAATTTAATAGGAACGACCACAAGAGACTGGCTGACTATCTCCTGAATAAATGCAAGGCAAAATGGATGATGATTATCAGTAAGACTGACTTCATCTACGACCTTTACAATCAGCCTGGCATTCATATACAGGAATATGACAAAAAATATACATGTAATACAAAGGGTTGGAAGAACAGGGATGTCATTCATCTACTTATCACCAACTATGACACAAGTGAGGTTAGTGATAGCAAAGATATGGAACACAACCTTGCTGCCTGATAGTAGAACAAGAGTATTGTTCTGCCAATATTGGCTGAATGGTTCATTCAACAGAAACCCACTACCTTTGTATCACAAAACAGAAATAACAAACTTAAAAACAATATTATATGAAGGAGTTTAATTCCACAGAGTTCTGTTCCAAAGTGAAGAGCCTCAAAGAAACAATGGTCAACATCACCTATGATTCACAGGTAAAGAACATCTTCTACCAAGTTATCCGTGACAATGACTACAACCCCACGGATGTTCTCAACTTCCTCGCTGAAATCTGGAACAAGACCTATCCCAACTATGCCGACAAGTTCAACAGTCAGAAGTGGTCTGCTGTGTTCAACCGTTTCATCTCTGCTGCCGAGGAAGAGTATGACTGGGAACTTGCCAAGAAACTCAAGGACACAATGACATCTGTGTCCGGAAAAGGGAAGGAACGTGAAGCACTACTTCATGACAAGTTCTTCGGTCTTATGGATGAACTGGGGATTTATACCCATCTGTTGAAGATTGACATGTCCATTGACCTATTCGGTTGGATGGCAACACTTGACCTTGTCATCTCCATGGCAGACGGTATCACAGAGAAAAAGACGCTTGACGAAACAGTTTCGTCTGATTTGGAGGGGACAAAGTCAACTTCTACTATCACAGAAGTCACCAAGACTGATAAGGTGGTGGAAGATAAGGAGAAGAAGACACGCAAAAGAACAAAGTGGACCGGCATACTTCAATATTCTCTTGATGGGAAACTGGTCCGTCAGTGGAAATCCATTACCGAGGCAGCCAAGACACTGAACCTCAATCACGCCAGTATCAGTAAATGTGTGAATGGCACTTACAAGAAGGCCGTGGGTTACAGATGGGAGGGCATAAAAGAACCAATGGAAGACATGACGTCCACGGCTGCCGCCTGATACAAGAACATACACTCACAAAAAGACCACTGATAGGATTTTGTCCATATCTGTGGTCTTAAACATATACTTAGTCGTGTAGAGATGGATTTAGTCATCCATGTATTCTTCAAATTTTTTCACTCGTTCTTTGTCGCTCAATGGTTTTATCTCCGTCATTTCAGAATACTTTTTAAGAGGTTTGATACCCTCATTTTTTTCATTCAATGACTGTTCGTTTACGAAATCTTCTCGTTTCAAAATATTCGTCATTCTGCCTGATTTATCCATAACTCTACTGTTGTTTTGTATTTGCTTGGTTTACATATCTGTCAATCAGTTTTTTGTTGATTATCATTCTTGGTTCAGCATTGTCAAGTTCACCTTCTTCGGCTACGATGAAATCATCAAACTCATATTTCTTAACCTTGACCATATCTTTCATCAGATGTGTGATTATTCTATTCAATGCCGCATTATTGGCAAAAGAATGTATTCCATCAGGCAAGAACCAAATCTTACCGTCGTCTGAAACAGTGCCACCATTTTTTATAAATTGTTCTGTCGCGACAAGGTAAGAGACATACTCCACTATATCCCCCATATTTTTCATTTTTAATAACTCTTCTTCGGCCTGATTGTATAGAACACCATAAATCGGGATGTTGTCAATGATTATAGGTCGTTCGGGAACTGCAATCCCATTATAATAAGATGTGTCTATTTCGTCTTTTTCCATCTCTATAAATATTTTTTGTATATGATATTTATGGGTGTTATTCTTCCTCCAAATCATCCTCATCGTCAAGACAACCAAAGTATGAGTGCACATTTGATGGTGTCCCCTTTTGCTCATTTATAAATCTATCGAACGACATTACATAACTATATGGGATGTCAAGAGGACTTATTCTGGCTGTATCTTTGATATTGTTCTCGTTCAGCATGTCCGTTATAATTTGTTCCACACCTTCACTTACCTTCGCTTGCTTTGGTTCGTCCGGCAGGTCTGTATTAATGTCCACTTGTTCACCGCCTTCATATTGTCCACGATATTCTCCGGTGCCGTTGAACTGGTCTATGGTACTCAGTATTTCGCTTAATTTCAATCTCATATTTTCCGTTTTGATTTTATAAAACTTGTGTTTGTATACACTTGCCTATGAATTCATCTGATATAATAAAAATATCATCCGCTTCATCCGACCGTATTTCAAGCGGCTCGATGAATTCAATAATTCTATATCCTATACACTTGTCGATCATCAGTCGACAGATTAAGTTTTTAAGTCCTATGTCCAGTTTTATCATTCTGCCTGAGGGGGTGTAAAACACTTCCGGAGCGAGACCTCCACCGTTGTTCTGAACCCTTTCAGCCCCCTGCAAATAACATAAAAATCGACCCAGCTCCCATATCCAAAGGTCATCTCCATGTCTCTCTTTTTTGTTGAATAACAACCCATAAATTGATATATCTTCTTCGTTGTCATTTTTAATGTGGATTGGCATGTCAAAACTCACAATCCCATCAAAGTTTGATTTCTTGTTTTTGCCCATTTCTACTGTATGTTTTTATTATACGATATTTATGGGGGCTGCAAAATAATCTCTATACATAATTTTAAATGGACAATGGACTACGACAATTCTCGCACGAAACCAATTTTCAGGGATAGGACATGCACTAATTTGCATTTCCGTACGACATGGCTAAACATTGATAACATATTGATATTTGCCGAATTATTCCTTGGTAGGCAATGTTAAAACGGCTACTTTAGCAGTGTCAAAATAATCTTACAAGATTAAATAACAGAACTAAATCAAGGAACATTATGAAACCGAAAGAACTCACGAAATGGAACGAACGCCATTTTCAAATCTGCCTCGCTCTCATCAGTCGCCCCAATTTCAATCCTTATGGGAACTCCACACCCGTCAACTTTGGAGACATCATCAATAAGGCCGACAGGATGATATCACTTCTTCAAGAACGGGAAGCACAGCAGCCCCACGAAAACGAGAATATCGTACCGAAAGCCTCAAAATAACAGATATCCCCAAAAATCGTAAAATAATCTTATTAAACCCACTTTTGAAGGGGTAAAGGAACCTTCAAACAAATCTTTTAAGTTAAATTGAACATGGAACCAAGAACATCCGTAGTCATTTACTGTCGAGTGTCTACAAGCCGTCAGGATACGGAGCATCAGTTGAAGGCATTGAGGGACTATTCCAGGAAGAACCATTACAATGTGGTCAAGGAATTTTCAGAACAAATCAGCGGAGCAAAGAAAATTCAGGAAAGACTGGCTCTGCGGGAACTGATGGATTATGTCAGGGAGAATAAGGTAGATAAAGTTCTCATCTTCGAGTGCAGCCGTCTTTCCAGACGTGCGAGTGATTTCCTCAATATCATAGAAGAACTAAATGAACTTGGCGTTTCACTTTATATCCTCCAAAATGGGTTGGAAACATTACTGCCTGATGGGAGTGTGAACCCAATCGCTCAGTTAGTTCTGGGAATTATAGGCCAGTTCAATGCGATGGAACGAACCCTAATCAGAGCACGAATGTCAGCAGGATATGAGAACTACCGTGAAAAAGGCGGTGTTGTAGGCCGAAAGGAAGGGTACCGAAAGAAAGACCACGAATACCATACACAGTATTCCCGTGAGCTTGACCTGCTTTCCAAAGGTGTCAGCCTAAAAGATTGTCAGGCACTCACAGGTACCAGCCAGAACACGCTTATCAAAATCCGTAGAAAATTTCTGTAATGAAAACAATCATCCGCAATATCTATAACCTTGCCATTGACATTATGACATGTCTTATGAAGCTGGCTGTAATCATATCCCTGCCTGTTGTATTCATATATTATTTGTGTCATCCACGAATAACAGCTAACAAACGCTAAATATTCACCAGTCCCCAATCATCGTAAAATTTGCTGTTATATTTAATTTACGGAACCACCACTAACGGTGTAGTTTTAAAATGATTAATACCTATTATAACAATCAAGTGTCCAACCCTCAGAACTCTTGGGGAGGATTTTCAGAAGGATTGGTTTCCTTCATCAAATCCATTGTAAAGGAATCAATGGAAGAAGTGATTAAAGACAAAATGTATGAGAATGTTGTTCTTGACCAAAATCTCACAACACAACAATTGTGTGAAAGATGGAAAATCTGTAAGAACACTCTTCATACATGGGAGGATAAGGGAATTATCTCACCCGTTCAGACTGGTGGGAGAAAGAAGGTTTATTCTCTGAAAGACATTCGCGAGGTTGAAGTTAATGGTTTTGTAAAAACAGCTTGTTAATGTTTGGATTACAAATTAGAACAACACAAACGGAGGGAAGAACATCCCTCTTCACTAGAATTAAGATTGAAGGTAAATCCACATGGGTTGACCTTCGTCTTATTGTTGACATTGAGAAATGGAACAAGGTAAAAGACAGCGAGAGAAAGATTTCCAACTTTCTTGATGGTCTTGGGTATAGTAAGAAACTGTACGAGATTGAGGTTGGGATGAAAGACCTGCGGAAACGTCATAGTCTTACCAAAGAAAGTATGGAGACACTAATCCAGAATGTAGTTCTTTCAGAAGTCAGAGAACAATTGAAAAAGGATGAAGACCTTGAAAAAGATATCCTTGAACGTAGGAGAAAGGATGTGAAAAACTTTATCAAGAACTACGTTGATGGTATTGTAAAAGGTGAAATCCTCAATACCAAAGGTAAGAAGTATTCAAAGAACAGTATAAACTCATGGAGGCAGTTTAGGAGAATATTTTTGGAATGTTTTAAACATCAGTCGTTTACATGGGATGAATTATCTCAGCAACATATCCATACTTATTTGAATTTTCTTGATAAGCAAGGATACATGCGGGAAACAAAGAACCGACATATTGGTGTTTTCAGCACTATCATCACTATCGCTGAAAAACAAAGACTTCACACAAATGGAATTGTGAGGAAATGGTTGAGTGCACCTTCGGCAATAGATGATGAGAAAAAAGCTTTGATTTACCTTACCAAAGACGAGTTGAAGCACATCTATGATTTACCGCTTACAGGGATGAAAGAGAAGGCGAGAGATTTGTTCCTTATCGCATGTTATACCGCATTAAGATACTCTGATTTCAGTAAGATAAAACGAGGATGTATAGGGGTGACGGAGAAAGGAACAACAGTCATTCGTCTAATTCAACAAAAGACATTAGGTCAGGTTGTTATTCCAATTATCAATGAGGAATTGGAGATGCTGTTGAAGAAATATGATTATAATGTTCCCTCACTTTCTGAACAGAAAATCAACGATAACATCAAGTTGGTATGCGAGCAGGTTTCAAAAAATGTTCCAAGTCTTTGTAGAAAGGAACGAACTCTTCTTACGAAAACAGAACGGGAATTGTTGGATAAAGGCAAACGTGTGTTTGAATTTGATGACGAGGGATATCCAATTAAGCCTCGTTGGGAACTTGTATGTTGCCATACGGCCAGAAGAACAGCTATCACAAACATGTATCTGTCGGGTAAGTTCTCAACACGTCAGATAATGAGTGTCAGCGGTCATAAGAAAGAGGAAACGTTTCTGAAATACATAAGACTTTCTCTGGATGAGAAAGCAGATGATGTAGCCAGTGCAGCCTTTGACGGTTTGTTCTAACAGAAATTTAGTTTGTGAATTAGGGAAGTACAATTTTCATAAATATACAGGGAGGCGACATAAAAGTTGGTCTCCTTTTTATTTATATAACTAAATATTAATCAAGAATATAAACAAAACGACAAAGCGGTGCTGACAAAAATGTACCTTAAAAATAAGAGGCTATCTATCTGATTGTGAATTCCGTACGATATTTAAAAGGTGACCAAAAGTGACCAAATCAGTGTGATGGAGATAAAAGAAAGAGAGATAACTAATTGATTTTCAATCGGTTATCTCTCTTTTACTGTGCCCAGAACAGGACTCGAACCTGCACGCCTCGCAGCACTCGCACCTGAAACGAGCGCGTCTACCATTCCGCCACCTGGGCTTTGCGACGACAAAGTTACTAATTTTTTTTGGTTTACAACGTCATTTGCAATTTTTTTTCGTATTTTTGTGCATCAAATCAGAAAGAGTGATGGAAACTAAGACTACTAACACCGTCGTGGGACTGTGCAGCGACCATGCCGGATATGAATTGAAGGCTGCTGTGAAGGCTCATCTTGAGGCTAAGGGCTATGCATGCCACGACTTCGGCACTCATAGCGCCGACTCGTGCGACTATCCCGATTATGCTCACCCATGTGCCGCGGCTGTCGAAGCCGGAGAGTGTGCCTGGGCAGTTGCCATTTGCGGCACCGGCAATGGTATCGGCATCACGCTCAACAAGCACCAAGGCATCCGCGCTGCCTTGTGCTGGCAGCCCGAGTTGGCTGCCCTCGCGCGTGCGCACAACAATGCCAATGTCATCGTCTTGCCGGCGCGTTTTATCGAGCCCGCCGTGGCTCTGCAATGTGTCGACGCGTTCATCGACACCCCCTTTGAGGGCGGTCGTCATCAGCGTCGCATTGACAAAATACCCGTAAAATAATTAACAAAATTTATATGATTATGAGCAAATTAACAACACACATCGCTGCTATCGGCGTGGCTTGCGCCATGATGTTGGCAGGTGTCTCTTGTGGCAACTCACAAGACCAAAAGTATCAACAACTCGGCAATGCCGCCACTCAATTGGATAGTGTATTGAACACCAATGGAGTATTAGCCATGGTTGCCGTTGACTCGGTCAACGTTGCCATCTCTGCCGATATTGCACTTACCGACTCGGTAATTCATGTCGACCGCATCGGCAACGACCTTATGGAATACTTCGTGGCTCACGTCATCAAAGCCGCTCCCGCCGATGTTGTCAACAACTTGGTGAAGTCCTTGGAGCCTGAGAGCCAACTCTCTGTTTCGCTCAAAGATATCTATGACGGCAATAAGACATTTGTCTTCACTGCCGACGATCTCCGTCGTCTCTATAAGGCTAAGGGCTTGGATTTCAACACTCCGGCTGTTAAGCAACAACTCTTTGCCCTTCTTGCCGACCTACTCCCCATGGAGGTTCCCTACAACGACGCTACCGTCGAGGTGGGCATCTCCAGCGGCTTCCTCTGCTACGAACTCACCTTCCCCAACGACAAGATGCTCGCCAAGTCGGGTCAAGGCTTGATTACTCGCCTATATCTCCAACCTCTGATTACTCGCCTCGCCTCGCTCGGCTCGTTACAAGCCACGGTCATCGATGTCATGAACTCTCTCAATATCGATGGTATCGCCGTGACTATGTTGGCTAAGGATAGCGACAAGAAAATTCACCAGGCTTTCCCCTGGCGCACACTTTGATAGTAAATACATAATCCTATAACCATGAAACTTATTGACCGTTTCCTTGAATATGTCAAATTTGACACCCAGAGCGACGAACTCACCAATCTGACGCCGTCGACTCCCGGGCAGATGATTTTTGCTCGCTTCCTCCGCGACGAGTTGGAGCGCTTGGGACTCGAGGAGATTACCCTCGACGACAATGGCTACTTGATGGCTACCCTCCCGGCAAATGTCGCCGGCGATATTCCCACAGTCGGCTTCATCGCTCACCTCGATACATCGCCCGACATGTCGGGTCGCCATGTGTCACCGCGCATCGTCCAACAATATGATGGCGGCGATATCACCCTCAATGCCAAGGAGAATATCGTGCTCTCGCCTCGCGAGTTTCCCGAATTGACCTCATATACCGGGCAAGACCTCATCGTCACCGACGGCACCACCCTCCTCGGCGCCGATGACAAAGCCGGTGTTGCCGAGATTATCTCGGCTGTCGAGTATCTGATGGAGCACCCCGAGATCAAGCATGGCAAGGTGCGCATCGCCTTCAACCCCGACGAGGAAATCGGACGCGGTGCTCACAAATTTGACGTCGAGGCTTTCGCTGCCGATTGGGCTTACACCATGGATGGTGGCGAAGTGGGCGAACTGGAGTACGAAAACTTCAACGCTGCCGTTGCCAAGGTGACCTTCAAGGGTCGCAACGTCCACCCCGGATATGCCAAGCACAAGATGGTCAACTCTATGCGTATCGCCAACCAGTTTGTCATCATGCTCCCGCGCTGGGAGACCCCCGAACACACCGAGGGCTATGAAGGCTTCTACCACCTCGTGGGCATGGAAGGCACCGTGGAGCAGTCGTCGCTCACTTACATCATCCGCGACCACGACCGCGACCGCTTCGAGCGCCGCAAGAAGGAACTCGAGCACCTCACTCGCAAGATTAACAACGAATTCCCCGGTTGCTGCACCCTCGAGATCAACGACCAATACTACAATATGCGCGAGAAAATCGAGCCGGTGATGCACATCATCGACATCGCGCAGAAGGCTATGGTAGATGCCGGTGTCACCCCCAAGGTGCAACCCATCCGTGGCGGAACAGACGGCGCTCAACTCTCGTTCAAGGGTCTGCCTTGTCCCAACATCTTTGCCGGCGGCTTGAACTTCCACGGCAGATACGAATTTGTGCCCATCCCATCCATGGAGAAGGCTATGTCTGTAATCGTGGAAATTTGCCGCATCGTCGGTGCCGGTCAATACAAGTAAGCCATCGACACCACTGCTAAAACGCTAATCGTCATAACGGGCGCCACTGCCTCGGGCAAGTCGGCGCTCGCTGTGGCTGTGGCGCAACGCCTTGGCTGTGAGATAGTTTCTGCCGACTCGCGTCAGATTTACCGCGACATTCCTATCGGCACCGCCGCTCCGACTCTCGCCGAGATGGGTGGTGTCACTCACCACTTTGTGGGCACTAACGCCTTGGACCAAACAGTATCTGCCGCAGTCTACGCCGACGAGGTCCTCGCTCTGCTCACTCGGCTCTGGGAGCACAACGACTATGTCATCCTTTGTGGCGGCTCGATGCTGTATATCGATGCAGTCACCGACGGCATCGCGCGTATGCCCGATGTCAGCGAAGCAACCCGTAGCCGTGTCGCCGATATTCTCGCCACCCAGGGGCGCGAGGGTGCCCTCGCGGTCCTCGAGACCTACGACCCCGATGCCCCGGCAAGCATTGACATTGCCAATCCGCGTCGCATCGCCCGTGCCCTCGAGATTGTAATGACCACAGGTCTACCCTTGGCACAGGTGCACACCGGCGAGAGCGCCTCACGACCATTCAAGATCCTCAAAGTGGCTATTGATATGCCTCGCGAGCAACTCTTCGCGCGTATCAATGCGCGCGTTGGCTCGATGATGGCTGCCGGGCTCCTCGACGAGGCGCGCCGTGTCCTCCCGTATCGCCACTTAAACTCGCTTAACACTGTGGGGTACAAGGAGTTATTTGATTACTTTGATGGCGCTATCGACCTCGACGAAGCCCTCCGGCGCATCGCTCGCAACACCCGAGTGTATGCCAAGAAACAACTCACTTGGCTCGCTCGACCATCGGTCCGCCCCTCTATTTGGCTCAAAGATGCTAATGCTGATGTTGTCATAGCATTGCTGAACGAAAAAAAATAAGTAACTTTGCCGAGTGAAAAGCCCGAAGTTGACATATATAATAATGTGTGCGGTGTTAGCAATGATACTGTCTTGTTGCAGTTCGGTCAAGCACGTACCGCAAGGGCAATATCTGCTCGACAATGTCGAGATTGATGTCAACGGCGACCGCACTATCAAGTCGGCTGACTTGATCAACTTCTTGCGTCAGCAACCCAACCACAAGGTCCTCGGCTTCGCTCGCATTCAATTGGCTACTTACTCTCTCTCGGGGCGCGACTCCACCAAGTGGTACAACAAATGGCTGCGCCGCCTGGGGCAAGCCCCGGTCATCTACGACACCGAGATGACCAACGCCTCTTGTCGCCAATTGCGCCAAGCCCTTATCAACAAGGGCTATATGGATGCGACTGTCACGGTCGATACCACCTTCAATGACAAGCGCCGACGTGCCGATGTCGTTTTCCACGTCAACACCGGCGCTCCACACTATGTCAATACCTTCAGATACAATATCGCCGACCCGGCTGTCGACTCTATCATGCGTGCTGATAGCACCATCGTAGATATTGTCCCGGGTATGGCTTTCGACCGCAATCGCCTCGACCAAGTGCGCACTACCATCACCACGCACCTCCGCGACAAGGGCTACTACGCCTTCAAGCGCGAGAATATCACTTTCACTGCCGACACCCTGCGTGGCAGCAAGATGATAGGGCTCACCCTCAATATCGCCAATCCGACCCCTGCCGCGACTACGCCTCACCGCATCTACGTCATACGCAATGTGACCTTCATCACCGAGGAGGCGCGCAATGCCGAGGCTGTCGACACGGTGGAGTATCGCGGTATGTCGTATGTGTATGCCTCCGACGACCATTATATCAAGCCATCGGCACTCTATGATATGTGCTTTATCGAGCCCGGCGACATTTACAGTTCGGCTGCTGTCGATCGCACTTACTCGTCGCTGTCGCGCCTGAGCATCTTGCGCTTTATCAGCATCGAAATGGAGCCGGTGGGCGCTGTGGGCGACACCGAGTTTCTCGATGCCACCATTGCTATATCGCGCAATCGCAAGCAGAGTATAGCCCTCGAATTGGAGGGCACCAACTCCGAGGGCGACTTGGGCTTTGGAGTCGGCGCTACATACCAAAATCGCAACCTTACTCACCGTAGCGATATGCTCACCGTGAAGTTCCGCGCCTCCTACGAGAGCCTCTCGGGCAAGGTTGAGGGGCTTATCAACAACCGTTACACCGAGTATGCCGGTGAGGTGGGCATCACCTTCCCCAAGTTTGAGTTGCCCTTTGCGTCGCGCAGTTTTAAGAAGCGCATGCAAGCCACTACCGAGGTTGCGCTGTCGTTCAACTACCAGGAGCGCCCCGAGTACACCCGCATCATCGCCGGTGCCGCCTGGCGCTGGAAGTGGAACAATCGTCGCGGTGACTACAATCGCCGCTATACCTTTGACCTTGTGGATGTTAACTTGGTACGCTTGCCTCGTTCCACTATCAATTTTATCGAAGAAATTGCCCCCGACAACCCCTTGCTCAAGTATTCCTATGAGGACCACTTCATCATGCGCATGGGCTTGCAATATTACCGCACCAACCGCCGCATACCCACTGCCGATGTCAATGCCTTCGCCATGCAGCCGCATGTCAATACCTTGCGTCTGAGTCTCGAGACCGCCGGCAACGTCCTCTATGGGCTATCCCACATCTTCTCGGGCAGCAAGGATGGTGATGCGTACAAGGTCTTCGGTGTGCAATACTCCCAGTATGTCAAGGGCGAGTTCACCTACACCTACACCCGCAACTTCAACTCACGTAATGCCTTGGCGTTCAGGGTAGATGCCGGTATCGCTTACCCCTATGGCAACTCGTCGATGGTGCCGTTTGAGAAACGCTTCTATGCCGGTGGTGCCAATGGTGTCCGCGGCTGGGGTGTGCGCACCCTCGGTCCCGGCTGCTACGACGCCCACAACTCGGTGACCGACTTCATCAATCAATGTGGCGATATCTCTATGATACTGAGCATGGAATATCGCGCAAAACTCTTCTGGGTCTTTGAGGGCGCTCTCTTTATAGATGCCGGCAATGTGTGGACCATGCACAACTATCCCAATCAGCCCGGTGGTAAGTTCAAGTTCAACGAGTTTTACAAGCAGATAGCCGCCTCCTATGGCTTGGGCTTGCGTATGGACTTTACTTACTTCTTGTTGCGCTTCGACCTCGGCTTCAAGGCTCACAATCCGGCAATGAATCAAGAGCCTTGGCCTCTGCTTCACCCCAAGTGGGGACGTGATGCCACATTCCACTTCGCGGTGGGCTATCCATTCTGATAATCAAATATTTAAGATATGAAACAACTCGCCATCTTTGACCTCGACGGCACCTTGCTCAATACGATTGCCGACCTCGGCACCGCCACCAATGCGGCGCTGGAGGCTCGCGGCTTCAATCCGCATCCTATTGATGCCTATCCGCAGATGGTGGGCAACGGTGTGCGTCGCCTGGTGCAGCGTGCCCTGCCTGCCGAGAGCCGCGATGATGCTACTGTCGATAGCGTATTAGTCGAGTTTAGAGCCTATTACGATGCTCACCTCGACGATTTCACCACCCCTTATCCGGGTATGGAGGACTTGCTCGCCGAGTTGCGTCGTCGCGACGTGGCGCTCGCTGTGGCTTCCAACAAGTATGAGAGCGCTGTTAATCGCTTGATATCGCGCTTTTTCCGCGGCATATCCTTCGTATCGATTTGCGGACAAATCGAGGGTGTGCCCGTCAAGCCCGACCCCTCGGTGGTGTTCCGCATCCTCTCCGACCGCCCGACTCCCAAGAGTGATGTCATCTACATTGGTGACTCGGCTGTGGATATGGAGACCGCTCGCCGTGCCGGCATTGAGAGCGTCGGTGTCTCCTGGGGCTTCCGCTCCGTTTCCGAGTTGACCGGAGCATATGCCGACCATATCATCAACAAGCCCGAAGACCTCCTAAATCTCCTGTAAAGCCGCTGTGAACTCCTCAAAATCAAATACTTGGCTGTCAGTACTACCTGCCCACCTCATCTTGGTGACTATTATCTGCATCCTCCCCGAGATGCTCATGGGTTATGCTGCCGCCGGGCGAATGGGAGAGACCTCTACGCCGTGGTGGTTCTATGCCAAGAGTGCCCTGATGATTGCCGTCTTTTATCTCAATTATTACTTCATCATAGAGCGCACAGTCGTTCGTCGCCACAACTGGTGGTCGTTTACAATAATAAACATAGTGTTGGTCGTTGCGACGGTCATGCTTATGTGGGTGTTTATTGAAATCGGGCACAATTGGGAGCCTCGCCACGCACGCCCCACACCGCATGATGGTGATGTAGTGCATCATATATTGATGTCGGCATCGTTTATGATGCGAGATGCTATTGTGTTGCTATTGGCGATAGTCTTGGCAGTGGTGCTGCGCTTGTCGCAGCGTTGGAAGGATATGGAGCGCCACCGTGCCCAACTCGCCGACGAGCACCGTGCTGCTGAACTCAACAGCCTCCGCAGCCAACTCAATCCCCACTTTCTGTTCAATACACTCAACAGCATATACGCCCTCATAGAGATTTCGCCCACTGATGCGCGTTCTGCGGTGCACGACCTCAGCAATATGCTGCGCTATGTGGTATATGAGAACCCCGAGCGAGTTGACTTGCAACGCGAAGTCGACTTCATCAACAATTATGTCGACTTGATGCGCCTGCGACTGGGCGACCGCCCTATTAAGGTGGATATCAACATCCCGGCAGGAGTAGCCGTCACCGTGCCGCCGTTGATTTTTGTGTCGCTTATTGACAATGCCTTCAAGTATGGCAATACCACGCGCCACAGCGACCCCATCGAGATTTCATTGCATGTGACTGGCACCGTGTTGCAGTTCCGCACCGTCAACGTTATCGACCGGGAGGCGCGCCACGAGCAGCACTCGGGCGGTGTGGGACTTGTCAATCTGCGTCGTCGCCTCGAGTTGATATATGGCTCGCGGGCTACCCTGAGCACATCGTCGGACAACGGCATATTCACCGCCACTATCACAATTGACGACCCATGTCGAAGTTTAGATGCATAATCGCCGATGATGAGCCCCTGGCTCTGCGACTCATTCGCTCCTATGTCGAGCGCATTGACTCGCTGGAACTTGTAGGCGCATATGAATCGGGCGCAGAGGTGCTCAGCGCCCTCACAGCCGGGCAAGCCGATATCGCAATCTTGGATATTCAGATGCCTCATATCACGGGCATCGAGATAGCGCGTGCCATTGCTGAGGCTCCCATAGATGTGATTTTTGTCACCGCTTATCGCGACTATGCCTTAGAGGGTTTCCGGGTCCATGCCGCCGACTACTTGCTCAAGCCGGTGAGTTACGAGGAGTTTGCTGCCGCTATCGAGCGAGTGACCTCGCGGCGCCGCGGTCAGCGTCCCGAGTTTATCACCGTGCGCAGCGACTATCGCTCGGTGCGCATCGCCATCGCCGATATCCTGTATGTCGAGGGCCTCAAGGACTATGTGAAGATATACACTGACGACCGCGAGCGCCCCATAATCACGCAGATGAGTATGAAGTCGATCGAGGGCATGCTCCCCGAGGAGGACTTTGTGCGCGTGCATCGCTCGTATATAGTGTCGCCGCGGCATGTGAGCACCTACGACCGCTCGCGCTTGGTGGTGGGCAATACCGAGATACCGGTAGGTGACACCTATCGTGCGCGTGTGATTGAGAAACTGAATTCTGGGGCGTGACTATAGCACGTACAGAGGCGTAGTCTCGTGGCGAGGCAATGCCGTGATGAATACTCGCTTGTCGGGAATATCCAATATCGAGGTGGCAGGGCGTATATCGCGAGTGCGCAGTGCATTGATAGTTGTGGCGACTGCCGTCTCGGGGGTGTTGTTGTCCTCGCTGAGGTGACATAGGAAGATGTGGCGCAGCGAGGGTGTGTAGATGTCGGTTAAGTACTTGGCGGTGACGCTGTTGTTCATATGTCCGCGAGGCGAGCGTATGCGTGCCTTGAGATACTCGGTGTAGCGGCCGTTCTCGAGCATGTCGGCGTCGTAGTTGCTCTCGATGACTATGGTGGATGCTTGTTGCATATAGTGGTCGGCACGCTCGGTCACTATGCCCATGTCGGTGGCGATGACCAGGCGAGTGTCGCCCAGCGTAATGGCAAATCCGCAGTTGTCGGTACCGTCGTGCGAGGTCTCAAATGGGATGACAACCATGCCGTCAAATACATACTCGTGCTCCTTGAAGATAGGCGAGTGGTATTCCTTGATGCGACGCGAGATGTTGTGGCGGCGCAGTAAGCCCTCGAGGACCTTGAGCGTAGAGTAGAGGCGCATGTGGGGGTGTCGGCGCAGTATCGAGTAAGCAAACTTGACATGGTCGGCGTGGTCGTGAGTGAGGAAAATACCCTTGATGGTGTTGATGTCGATGCTGTTGCGAGCCAACTCGGTATCCACCTTTTTGTTGTCAACACCGGCATCGATGAGAATGCCGGCATCGGGGGAGCCCACATACGCGCAGTTGCCACTGGAGCCACTGCCAAGCGACATGAAGCGCAACTCGCGTCGCGGACCGCGATACTCGTCGGGTACGCTCATTTCCTCAGCGGGAGTCTTGGTAACGGCACGTTTTTTACTATCCTCGATGGTCTGCAAGGTGAGTTCGTGCAGAAGTTCGGTTTCTTCTCCACCAAACAGGTTGGGTAAATCCTCCAGGGGACGTGTCGAGCGACGATTGTGACGTGCCATATCAACTGCAAATTAGGAAAATAGTGGGAATCTTAGCGTAGTCGTATCGCTTGGAGCGCCATTGAGCCGCCGAGGCGGTGATTATCGACTGGCGAGCGCCGGTGACGTCCGAGGCGACACACAAGCGTGTGTCGTCGGCGAGGGTGCGTGCGAGTAGGTCGACCAAGCGGTTGTTGCGATAGGGGGTCTCGATGAATATCTGAGTGCACCGGTGCTGCCGGGCGGCACGTTCCATATCGCGGATGGCACGCACGCGTGCCGGCTCCTCGATGGGAAGGTAGCCGTGGAAGGTGAACGACTGCCCGTTGGAACCCGAAGCCATTAGCGACAGCAGTATGCTCGAGGGACCCACCAGGGGCACCACTGTGTATCCGCGGCGCTGGGCTATGGCGACGAGGTCGGCTCCGGGGTCAGCCACGGCGGGACAGCCGGCTTCGCTGATGATGCCCATGTCGTTGCCTGCCTCCAGGGGCGCGAGCATAGCCTCCACAGCCGCTGCCGGGGTGTGCTCGCTGAGTTCCTCAAAGTGGAGGTCGTCAATGACTATGTCGCGCGAGGCGGCACGGAGAAATCGCCGTGCCGAGCGCACATTTTCCACCACGAAATATTTAACATTTTTTAATAATTCGATGTTTCTTGCCGGCAACACCTCGGTGGGGTCGTTGTCGCTCAATGGCACCGGGAAGAGATATAATTTGCCTGCCTGTGCCATGGTCATAGGACTTCGTGTTGAGACGATACCGAGTGTCCCAGGAATAGGGTAGCCAAGTCGTTGAACTTGGCGGTGTCGTCGGTGGTGAGATACTGTGAGGAGCCGCCGCGGCTAAGACGAGCCTCCATCTCGGGGTGGCGATGCAGATAATCGGCGAGGGAGTCGGCAACGATATGCCCTTGGGATAGGAGGGTGACCCCCTCGGGGGCATATTTGGCGATTTTGGGGAGCAGCAGTGGGTAGTGAGTGCAGCCGAGGATGATGGTGTCGATGAGCGGGTCGCTCTGCATCAGCGTGGATAAATCCTTGGCAACAAAGTAGTTGGCGCCATCACTATCGGCTTCGCAGCATTCAACCAGCGGTACCCACATGGGGCAAGCATGCGACGATACCTTGATATGGGGGTGGAGGTGAGCGATTTCGATGTCGTAGGACTGCGAAGTGACGGTACCCACGGTGCCGAGGATGCCCACATGTCCGCTGCGGGTGATGCTACCGACAGCTTCGACGGTGGGGCGTATCACACCGAGGACGCGACGGTCGGGGTCGATGCCGGGGAGGTCGCGCTGCTGGATACTGCGCAAAGCCTTGGCAGAGGCGGTGTTACATGCCAAGATGACGAGGTGGCAGCCGCGCTCGAAGAGACGGCGCACCGCTTGTAGTGTAAATTCGTATACCAAGTCGAACGAGCGCGGACCATATGGTGCGCGAGCGTTGTCGCCGAGGTATAGGTAATCACATTGAGGCAGAGCCTCTTGCAGGGATTTCAATACAGTGAGACCACCGTAGCCCGAGTCGAAAACTCCTATCGGCCCGGGCTGCGATGGTAACGATGTATTGTGGGCAATCAAAGGCGCGACTTGATTGCTGCGGTTTCTTCTTCGTAACCGGGTTTCTCGAGGAGGGCAAACATATTGCGCTTGTATGCCTCAACACCGGGCTGATTGAAGGGGTTGACACCGAGGATGTATCCGCTGATGCCGCAAGCCACTTCAAAGAAGTAGATGAGTTGACCGAGGTACTCTTCGTTGACCTCGGGGAGGATAATCTGGAGGTTGGGAACGCCACCGTCGACGTGAGCGATGCGAGTGCCGAGTTCAGCCATCTTGTTCACCTGGTCGACGCGCTTGCCGGCGAGGTAATTGAGACCGTCGAGATTGTCGGCATCAGAGGGGATAACGACTGTGTGGTTGACCTTGTCGACCGAGATAACAGTCTCGAAAATCGAGCGTTCGCCGTCTTGAATCCATTGACCCATCGAGTGGAGGTCGGTGGAGTTGTCGACCGAAGCGGGGAAGATGCCGAGGTGGTCCTTACCTTCGCTCTCGCCGTAGAGTTGTTTCCACCATTCCGACACGAAGTGGAGTCGAGGATTGTAGTTGACGAGGATTTCGATTTTCTTGCCTGCGCGATAGAGAGCGTTGCGGGTGATAGCGTATGTGAATGCAGCGCTGTCGGTGCCCGAGAGGGTTGCTTTCTCCATAAAGCGAGCGCCATCGACAAGAGCGTTGATGTCGTAGCCGGCAACGGCGATGGGGAGCAAGCCTACGGGAGAGAGGACTGAGAAGCGACCGCCGACGTTGTCAGCGATAACAAAGGTCTTGTAGCCCTCGGTGGTAGCCAAGGAGCGCAGAGCGCCACGCTTGGCATCGGTGATAGCGACGATGCGCTTGCCGGCTTCGGCGCGACCCACTTGAGCCTCGAGTTGCTCCTTGAGGAGGCGGAAGGCGATAGCGGGCTCGGTGGTTGTACCCGACTTGGAAATAACGATGATGCCGAAGCGCTTGCCTTGCAGATACTGTTGCAAGTCGTAGAGGTAGTCCTCGCCGATGTTGTGACCGGCAAAGAGCACTTCGGGGCAACCGGGCTTGGTCAAGCCGAGCGAGTTGCCCAGAGCCGAGATGACAGCCTTGGCGCCGAGGTAACTACCGCCAATGCCGATACAAACGACCACGTCGCATACCTCGCGGAGTGTGGCGGCGGCAGCGTTGATGTCATCGAGCAGAGCCTTGTCGGTCTCGCCGGGGAGTTTCACCCAGCCCAGGAAGTCGTTACCGGCACCGGTGCCGTCTTGCAACTTGCGCAGAGCGTCTTTTGCTTCATCACTAAGTGACTCGATGGCATTGAGAGATACCATCGAGAGTACGTCTTTAATATTTACCTGAATTTTCTCCATTGTGTGTAAAGATTTTAGTGCAAAGGTACAAAAAATCGGTCAACCATGAAACAAAAAATCTGCCATAATGTACATTAAAAAACAACAAAAGGGCCTGCGAGGAGCAGACCCTTTATGTTGGATATCTTTGAAGTGGAATTATTCAGCTTCTTCGATGGTCACAGCGCGGTCGAGAGCAACGTAAGCGTCGCTGCCGAGGTCGCAGAGGCTACCATTGTTGATGGTGGCGGTGAGTTGTGATTCGGGCACGCCGAGCTTCACGAGGCGGTTGTAAACGCCGTTAACACGGTTGTGACGGAGGGTTTCGTTGTACTCGGGGGTACCGGTGTAGTTATCAGCCCAGCCGGTGAGGACATACTTGGTGTCGGGGTTAGCCTTCATAACGCTGGCGATAGCCTCGAGGACGTTGTTGTCTTCCTTGGTCAAGCGATAAACGTTGATGGGGTAGTAGATAGTAGCGAGGGCGCTCTTCTCTTCAACGGTCTCAACAACAACGGGACGGTTCATACACTCGCGGAGTGAGTTCTCGAGTTCGTCGATACGAGCATCGGCGGTAGAGAGGCGAGCAACGACAGCGTCGCAGTTCTTTTCGGGAGGACAAACGGGAACGATGGGGTGGTTCCAAGCCTTGTTGTTGATAGCCCAGGTGAGGCCGAGGTAAGCCTGCACGTCGAGGTAAGTGCGGTTGCCCATCTCATAGATGTCGTCGGTGGTGCCGTCATAGGCGGTAGCACGCAAGTCGAGAGAGATGGCAAAGTCCTTGGTTACGTTGAACGAGTTGATGAAACCGGCACGCCATGAGAGAACGCCGTCGGCAGCATCCCAGCTACGGTCGCCATTGGCTGCAACCTGACGGTTGAAAGTCATATAAGCGCCACCACCGGCATAGAAGGTGAAGTTGTATACACGACCGGGCTTGTAGCCGCAGAACAAGTTGGTGAAGTTCACCATCAAGTCGAGAGCGGGACCTACAGCGAGTTGGCTGGTCTTGTAGTAGTTGTCGGTGCAGTGTTCGTCGGGCAAGAAGCCGGCAGCGTCCACAGTACCCATGCCCTTGAGCCAGAGCAGGTCAGCGCCCAAGCGAGCACCGAATACGGGGGTGAACCACTTGCCTACATATACAGCGGCATTAGGTGAGAAGCGGTCGCTGAGTTGGCGAGCCACGTCGTGACGAGAAAAGTTGACATTGACACCGCCTTGTACTGTTACGAACCAGTTATCTTTAACCGAGTTCAACAGATGACCCTGGCTGGCATCTTCAACGTACTGAGTTTCCTGAGCAGTCATTGCCGGTGCGGCAAGAAGAGCGCAGGCGGCTGCAAGTAGAGTAATCTTCTTCATAGGAAAATTAGTTTGTTTATGGTTGAGTTATTAAATTATTTTTGTCTCTTTACGAGTGTACATATTTTCGGGCGCTAAGTTACGAACAATTCTTGATATAAGAACTAAAAAATTCAAAAAAATGTTGGTCAAAAGTGCATTTTTTTGCTCAATGACCCAAATTTTTAACATTTAAGCCCTTATACGGTCAATTTTTCACCTGCGCGAGCACGTGTTCGAGGATATTTGCGGCGGTGAAGCCGAATTTTTGGTCGAGCACTTTGTAGGGAGCCGAGGCACCGAAGCGACTGAGTCCATAAACTGCGCCATCAAAGCCGCGGATGGATTGAATGGTCGAGGGTAGCCCGGCTGTGAGACCGAAGTGGGGCACGCCGGCGGGAAGTACCTCGCGGCGATAAGCATCGGCTTGCTCGTTGAACAGCCCGATAGACGGCACGGATACCACTCGAGCGCTGACGCCTTGCTCGGCGAGGAGCCCGGCGACTTCGCATAGCAGAGATACTTCCGAGCCATTGGCTACCAATACCACATCGGCATGCTCCGGGGCGATGACTGCATATCCGCCGCGGCGGGCACCACAGGCATCGGCGGCGCGATTGCCGCTTGCCGAGGGCAGGTCGGGGATATCCTGGCGAGTGAGGATGAGAGCTGTGGGGGTGGCATCGTTGCGGATTGCCATATCCCAGCACACAGTGGTCTCGGCGGCATCGGCAGGGCGGAGCACCAATACCGAGGGGCGACCCTCGAAGTTGTGCATTTGCTCCATCAGGCGTATCTGGGCTTCGTGCTCGATAGGCTCATGAGTGGGTCCATCCTCGCCCACGCGGAAGGAGTCGTGGGTCCACACATACTTGACGGGCAATTCCATCAGTGCAGCCATGCGCACTGCCGGCTTCATATAGTCGGAGAATACGAAGAATGTGCCGCAAGCACCGATGAGACCGCCGTGCAGGGAGATGCCATTCATGATGGCTGCCATGGTGAGCTCGCTGACGCCGGCATGGAGGAAGCCGCCGGCAAAGTCGTGGTGACCGAGGGCTCCTACCACCTTGAGGAAGGCATCAGTTTTGTCGCTATTTGCCAAGTCGGCAGACGAGACAATCATATTGGGCACGTTCTTTGCCAAGTATGAGAGCACATTAGCCGAGGCGGCACGGGTGGCGATACCGGGTTTGTGTTCTATTGTTGAGAGGTCTATCTCGGGTAAGTGTCCGCAAATCCAGTCGTTGAGTTGAGCATGCTTGTCGGGGTTCTCGGCAGCCCAAGCGGCATGTGCGGCGCGACGCTCGGCGACGATGCTACGCAACTGAGCGTTGCGCTCGTCGTATAAAGCCTTGACGTCGTCGAAGACGTGCCACGGTTCGTCGGGATTACCGCCGAGGTTGGCGATAGTGGCGGCAAAGTCGGCACCGCTCTTGCTCAGGGGCTGCCCGTGAGTCGAGCATTTGCCCTCGAAAGATGAGCCGTCGGCAGTGACGCAACCCTTGCCCATGGCGGTGCGACCGATGATGAGGGTGGGGCGCTCGCTCTCGGCGCGAGCGGCGGTGAGAGCGCTGTCGATGGCTTCGGGGTCGTTGCCGTTGATATCGATTACGTTCCAGCCCCATGCACGATACTTGGCGGCATAGTCCTCGGTGTCGACGGCATCGACATCGGTGGATAGTTGCACACCGTTGCAGTCGTAGAACATGATGAGGTTGGAGAGCCCCAGGTAGCCGGCGATGCGCCCGGCGCCCTGGGAGATTTCTTCTTGGATACCGCCGTCCGAGATGAACGCATAGGTCTTGTGGGCGATAGACTCGCCGAAGCGTTCAACCAAGAATCGCTCGGCAATGGCAGCGCCGACAGCCATCGCGTGTCCTTGACCGAGGGGTCCGCTGGTGTTCTCCACGCCACGGCGTTTGTCCACCTCGGGGTGACCGGGGGTAACGCTACCCCACTGGCGGAATTGTTGCAATTCGTCGAGGGTATATTTGCCGGTGAGGGCGAGTACGGCATAGAGCATGGGCGACATGTGTCCGGGGTCAAGGAAGAAGCGGTCGCGGGCAATCCATGTAGGATCGTCGGGGTCGGTGACGAGGTGACGCGAATAGAGAACGTTGACAAAGTCGGCGCCGCCCATCGCTCCACCGGGGTGTCCCGAGCGGGCTTTTTCGACCATAGAGGCTGCTAAGATGCGGATATTATCCGCTGCGTGATTCATTAACCGGGTATCCATATATATAATAATGTGTTGAGTGTTCTTTTTAGGCTTTGCGAGGCTTGGAGAGCACCAGTGCGTAGAGAAGCAGGTAGGCAGTGAGCCCGGCGATGAGCCAGAAACTGCTGAGCACCGAAGTCTTGGCAATCAAGCCCTGGAGAGCGGGAAGGATGCCGCCGCCGCACACCATAGCCATAAACAAGCCCGAGGCGATGGCAGTGTACTTGCCGAGACCCTCAACGGCGAGGTTGAAGATAGCGCCCCACATCACCGAGGTGCACAAGCCGCAGCATACAAAGAGGATGGCGCTGGTGGGCACGTTGAAGGTGCCAAAGGAGAGGGTCGAACTGTCGAAGCCGATGAATGGCAGATAGTCGTTGCCGATATTGATACCAACCACGGTGAGGATGATTGCGCCCACCGAAGTGGCGATGAGCATGGCGCGCGATGAAACATTGCCACCGATGATACCGCCGCAGAGACGACCGATGAGCATAAACAGCCAATACATACCCACGATGGTGCCGGCAATGGTGGTGGCTACAACCTTGGGGTCGGTGCCGATACCGGGATTGTTGGCGCTGATGGCTTCGGCGCTACCGGTGAGGTACTGCAGGGTCCAGTTGGCGATACCAACTTCAATGCCTACGTAGCAGAAGATGGCTACCAAGCCCCACACCAGATGCGGATATTTCAGCGCGTCGGCAACGCGGGGTTGCTCGCCGGCTTTCTTCTTGCCCAAATCGGGCGACTCGGGGAGTTTGCTGAAGAATATTACGATGAATGCTACGGCAAAGATGCCCATAGCCATGTAGAATACGGGATTGGCTGAGGAGATTGTCGAGGCTGCGCCACCGATAAGACCGCAGACGATGACCGGCGCCAGTGTAGCGCCGAGGGAGTTGCAAGTGCCACCGAATTGTACCAATTGGTTGCCTTGTTTTTGGTCGCGACCTAGCGAGTTGAGCATGGGGTTAACCACAGTGTTGAGCATACACATCGAGAAGCCGGCAACGAAAGCGCCGATGAGGTAGATGATGACGGCTGTAGTTTGGTCAACAGGAAGCAACCCCGAGAGGTATGTGATGAATACGCCGATGAAGCCCACGGTGACAGCCAACAGGGCGGTGAAGCGGTAGCCCTTGGCTTCCAAGAGTTTGCCGGCGGGATAACCCATAAAGGCATAGGCTATGAAGTTGGCGAGGGTGCCCAATTGCGACAATACGACGTTGCCGCCGGTCATCTCTTTGATGACCTCGCCTAAGGGATTTTGGTAGCCGGTTACAAAGGCAATCATGAAGAAGAGTGCAAACATAATCGCAATCGGCAATGTGTAGTTGCGCTTGGCAACTGTTTTCTGGTCTTGTGACATTACTGGTTATGGTTTTATGGTTATAGTTATAAGGAGTTTTGTAGATTGTTAGTGCAAAGGTAAGATTATTTTTTTACAAAATAAAATAAAAGTTATGGATTAACGTTAAAGCGCTAATCCATAACTTATTAAGCGTGTTATATGATTGCGTTAAATATCGTTGTTGCTCTGTTTCTCGCGTGTATTGAGGTCGCAATTGACGGTATCCTCATACGAGATTTGTACCTGCATATACTTCGATACCTTGAGCATCACATTGCCGTTCTCGGCATCGTAGAATGCCGAGTAGTGGCACTTATCTGCCTTGATGCCTTCCACTTCCTTGCCGTCGCCCTCTTCATAGGGGTCTGAGAAGAAGTCGTAACTACTGGTGAGTGTATATTTGTTATTGGTATCAAACTTTGACTTGTACTCCAAATACTCAGCCTTGATGGCACGCCAAGTCGATTGCTCGGGCAGATATACGGTGACTTTCCACACTTGCTTGGTTTGAGGAGTGCCGAAAACATAAATCTCGCAATCCTTGCCGGTGAACTGACCGCGCATGCTGATACTGTTGCTGCCCTCGTTGACACGGACGATGGTGCAACCCTTTTGGTTTACCAATTGCTGAGCGAAGTCGTTGATAGTGCCGCGCATAGGTATATTCAAGAATGTCATTGCGGGGCTTGTGCTGGGAGCCGGAGTGGGAGCGGGAGTGGGAGCGGGAGTGACTGTGCCGCCTGTGCCACCCGTGCCGCCGGTTCCACCGATAGCGCCCGAGCCACCACCGTTTTCACTGTCGTCAAAGGGGTAATTGGCTACATCATAGAAAGATAATTCTACCTGCATATAGCGCGATATTTGTATCTTCAACAAGCCACCATTGAAAGTGAAGTAGGTGTAATAGTCGACTTTGCCCTCTTTCACAGCCTCGACTTCGTTGCCTCCACCCTCGCGATAGGGAGATGAGAAGGTCGCTTTATCCTCATCAAAGGTGTATGTGCTATTGGTGCGGTAGTCATTCACAATGCGCTTGTATTGGTTGAGAATGCCGCGCCAGGTCGATTGCTCGGGCAGATATACATCTATATGATAGGTTTGCTTGGTATTGTCATTGTCAAATACATAGAACTCGCAATTGTTGTAGTTCATAAATTTGCCGCTGAGGGTGTATACGCCTCGGCTGTCGTCTTTTTCGACTATTGTCAGCCCTTTCTGCGACACTAATTTGTTGCAGAACTGCGAGAGCCTTCCATTGATGGGTATGCCCAAGAAAGTGGCATGCTCTTGGGCTTTCATCGTTGGTGATGCAAGCGCCAAGATGGTGAGGATTAGTGAGATAACCTTTTTCATAATTAAATTATTATTGGTTTTTTATTTAATATACAATATTGATGTCACAGAGTGGCGCCCATGGTCCACAGCGATGGCTCGCACGTGGCTGATGCCCGAGGCATCAATGGGACATGTGTAGATTGGCGAGTCGGCTGTGGGCTCGCTGCCATCGGTGGTGTAGTGTATGTCGCAGCCGTTTTGGCTATTCATTGTTATCTTGTTGTCAATCACTGCGATGCCGGGTTGCTCGATGTGGTAGTTGTAGCCTTGTGACAGCCAATATGGCATTTCGCGCTTTACCACGACGCTGTTGAAGGCTGCATCGCTGTAGGTGGGTGCGCTGTTCCAGGCGCGTTCGGCAAGCCCTAACATCTTGGGAAGCAGGAAGGACTCGAGCATCTCGCCCGAGCGGATGGTCTCGGCAAACAGGTGCCCCGAGATGCCTATGACGTTGGCATATGCGGCGCTGTCTACGCGGCACAACTCCTCGGGATAGCCGTGCAGAGCATCGTATTGGTCGACATATCCGCCCCACGACAAGCCACGCTCGTAGGGGTGGGGCGTGTAGCACATATCCATATAGAAGTGGTCGACATTGCTCAGCACGGTGGGGTAGCCCGCCTCGGCACACTGTGCCGGCACAGAGCCTTCGCGCCCGAGGGTGCTCCAGCAGTTCACGCTGTATATCGCCGGGCGCACCTTATTACTATATGTGTCGTCGTGTCCTACGGCGATTTCTTGCCATCCCGATACCTTGATGCCCAAGGCGCTCAGGCTGTCGACCACCTCGGTGACGAATTTTAGATGAAGTAGTCGCTCGTCGGTGATGCCATGCTCTTGCATATATTGCCGGGCGATGGGGCTACCGCGCCATGCTCCCATTGCGACCTCGTCGCCGCCGATGTGTAGGGCGACAAGTTCGGTGCCCGCCTCGCGGTACATATCCTGCAACTCGCGTGCAACGACGGTCATCAGTCGTGCCGGACCGGGTAGCACGGGATTCATCACATTGTCGTGGAACGCCTGTGCCGAGGTGTATATCGAGGTGTCTTGAGGGTCAATAAGTCGGTAAGTGTCATCGCCGGTGAGGCGGTAGCGACGCTCCATCGCCTTGATTGCGGCGCGGGCATGCCCCGGCGATTCAATCTCGGGAATAATGCAGATGCCGCGTTCGTGGGCATATGATACGATGGATACAAATTCGGCGCGTGTGTAGTAGCCGTTGGATGTGCCCTCGTGGCTGTCGGGGTCGCCGTTGCCGGTGAATAATTGCGCCATATACTCGTGCTCGTCGGTGGTGTAGCCACGGCGCGAGCCTACCGAGGTCAGCTCGGGCAACTCGCCGATTTCGATGCGCCACGCCTCGTCGTCGGCAATATGGAAGTGTAGCACATTGAGCCCGTAGCGAGCCATCAAGTCGATGATGCGCTTCATCTGTTCCTCGCTCTGGAAGTTGCGCGCCACGTCAATCATGATGCCGCGGTAGTCGAAGTCGGGGTAGTCCTCGATGTCAGCCGCCGGCACTGTGTCGCCGATGTTGATGCCCAATGTTGCCATGCGTTGGCGTGCCATAGGCATATTCTCGGCGCTCGCCTCGACGACAATGTTCCCGTCGCTGATATGTGCTCGCCAGCCGTTTGCCGTTTGGCAACTCGGGCTTTCGATATAACTGATGGCTTTAATTACTTGAGCGCCTTCGGGTAGCAGGTCTACGCGCTTGAGCGAGGGTATGATGTCGTAGAATCCCGGCTCGGCAGGTGCCAGGCGCGCGTGACGGGCATATATTGAGTCGCCATAGGGCATTATATCTTTGCCGGCGGGTGTCACCCACTGCTCGCGTCGCTCGGTGATATTCTTGCGAACGAATGTCGCCGGTGACGCTACATTATTTATAATAGCGTGCACACCGTCGGGCGCGTAGCATATGTTGCACAGGTCGCCTCGGGTGACGATGTCTATTTCGATGGTGGCGCCGGGTGTCAGTCGCGCCGACGTCAGCCGGTAGTAGCCCGGGATAATCTCGGTGAGGGTGTCAGCCTCGTTCATCACACTCATGCGACGCGCAAACTGGTTGAAGGCTATGCCATCGATGGCTGTGTCGCTGTGGATGCTGAAACGCTGAACATATACATTGTTATTATCAATAACACTATTGCCGAGAGTCGACCACGTCACTGTGGTTGTGGCTCCGGCGCTTAAGGCAATCGCTGAGACTGCCGCTATTGTTGTTTTGCGTATATTCATGTCGTGCAGGTATAGATTGTTTAGTCGCTTACAAAGTTAATAATTTTTTGTTATAGCGAGCAAACTATTCCCGCCTTTTTTGACCAACCCCTCGCCTTTAATGACGAACCCCACTCAATTCTCACCTCACTGCACCAATGTCCCTGTCTTTACAATATCTGCATACAATGGATTATTTGAGTCCTCTGTAAGTAATACCGGCTCTATGAGATTGCTTATTTTGCGCCTAATTCTCCATAACAATGGTGTGTCGTCGAAATAATTGTCACTCAATTTATCCACGACAACCGCAATGTCTATGTCACTATCAGCATTGTAATTGCCTTTGCTGTAGGAGCCATAAAGGTAAAGAGCCTTTATGGGAAGTTGTTTAGAAATAGCTTCCTTATATTGCCTTGCCAATGTTATAGCTTGCTCTTTATCCATATTCTTAACTCGTTAGTCTGTTTGAGTAACTTTGTGCAATGTTCATCACTTAGGCTTTTTAAAAGACGCTCCTTGTAAGAAGGGTATCGAGCCTCAATATTTAAAGGTTCAAGTTCATCAATAAATTCCAATTGTTCTTCAGATAAGTGCTTATACAGCCCACATTTTTCTGCTAATCTGGACAAACTATGTATTTTTAAGGGCGGCTCTTCTGAAAACTTGCTCCAATAAGCTTTTATGATTTTTTCTATTGTCTGGTGACACATAAAAGCTACATAAAGATGTCTTCTGGTTTCGAACATAGCTAACGCTGTCTCAAAATCGTAGTCAGACATTTCGATCCAATAATCTTCTTTCTTGCCCATAACAATGCTTGTAGAGATTTCTTTTGCAAATGTAACTATTATTTTTGAAAGTGATTACATTGTTGAAAATATTTTTTTAACTTTGTGTTGCAATAACATAAATCGTTCTTCGATGGTAACACGCACAATATTATTACCTGTTCTCCTTTTATTTGCGCTGGGAAGTTCGGCTCAGGCACTTCCTGATTTTAAAATTGAAAAGATTGGCAGGCAAGTCAAGGAGTTTCAACTTGACTCTATCAATCTTTCTTCTCCCATAGATTATTATTTGTCAAAAACACAGGTGCGTTTGTCCGGTAAATACAAAAACTGGGGTCCTATATCGAGTTCGATGTTTGATTACAGCGCCGATGTCCCCGACGAAGAAATCAAAGATGATTTTCGCAACTATATACTCAATGAAACAATTGATTATATTGTTACATATCGCGACTCGGCTGCTTCTATTGTAACGCACAACGAGGGTGACGACTTGCTTTTGCTCAATAATTGCTGGCTTGAAAACGGGAAATGGCTTAACCGCGGTCAGGGAATTGCTGATGATTGGAACGAAGCACAGGCTATATTGAAGGTCCAATTGCCCGAGGCTTTATATGATCTGCCACGCATTGACGTTATTAACAATTTGCCCGATGATGTTGCGCCTTTCCTTGATTTTATTGCCAATATAGATCTTTCACCGGAGGCATTTCTCCTTGAAATGTTACGCACTCACAAGGTCGTTGTCAATGGCGAATATCATAGGCGTAAGGTGTCTTGGGATATGTTGAAACGCTTGATTTCCTTGCCGGGCTTTGCCGACGTCGTGGGCTGTGTATTTTTGGAATTGCCGTCATGGCATCAGCCTACTATGGACTCTTTTATGAGTTCGGATACACTCAACTCCGAGCTAGTATTCCGAATATTCCGCGATGAGCAATTGAATGGCTGGTGGGATAGAGGCGAATATGAATTCCTATGTGACCTTTGGCTGTTAAATCAATCTCTACCTCAACACAATAAGGTAAAAGTGGTGTTGGCTGATTATCAGTTGCCCTATTCAAATATCACCATGAGAGAAGAAGCACGAGAATTGGAGGATAGAAATAGTCATATGGCTGAGGTTGTGGTGAGCACTATCCATAATTCCACTGATACCAGAAATTGCCTGTTCCTCGTCGGTTGTGCCCATGCTTATAAATCCAATCAAGCCGGATTTGCCTCAGCCGCGTATGGGGCTCAGCCGCAACTGACAGCCGGCGCACAAATTGCCCGCGCGCTCGGTAATGACATGGTATTCACTGTTTTCCAGCACGTTTTGCCCGGCGATAATCATGGTGCAAACAAATCTCCTATTCGCGGTGGAATATTTGATGCTGCTTTTGAGTTGAATGGTAACAAGCCTATCGGCTTCGCCTTGGCGGGCTCGCCTTTTGGTGCGGAACCGTTCGACGGCATTTATGAAATTAAATACAAAACGGCTACCGGTCGGTATCAAGATAATTTTGACGGCTACCTCTTCCTTGCTCCGCCGGCTGATGAGCCCAAGGCTGTCCCTCTGATCGAGATTTTTACCGACGATTTTGTCTGCGAAATGCAACGAAGGGCTTCTGTTTTGGGCTGCGAGAGATTTCGCCACATATGGTTTGGTCGCACTGCACCCGAACTTACCAAGGAGTATATTACCGAGACGCTTCTCGGGGAATAGACCTGCAATCCACAGTGGATATTTACCCTTAAAATATGTAGATATGTGTTAAAAATGGCTAACGTGATGAAAAAAGTTGGTAAAAATTGTTGCGCAGAGCCAAATATATGCTTACCTTTGTGCGTGTGTTTTTTATAGTATTAGATTAAGATAAAGGTTTAAAGGATGAGCCAAGTTGTGAAACTTGGCTCTTTCGTTTTTATATACTTCACCTTAAGTACCTGTATATCAGCCCTCAGCCTCGTTTTTGCTTTTTTTACGTTTTTTCAAATTCATTTGTCCCAAGGGCGGTTGGTCGGCATTTTTGTCCCGTTTGTCTATTAAACTTGCTTCTTTCCATTTTTTCTTATTACCTTTGCGTCGTAAAACAGAAAAAGTATGAAGAGAATAGCCATTATAAGTGTGATTGGCGCGGCTGCGGTCACTGCGGCGGCATACACCATCAACGGTGTCATTTACGACACCTTGGGCGAGCCACTGCCTGCCGCCTCGTTGCGTTTGTTGGCTGGCAACGACAGCACTGTCGTCAATGGTGTGGTCGCCGATGCCAATGGCGTATTCTCATTCCCTAACATCACCCGCGGTAAGTATATCGTCGAGGCTTCGTATGTAGGGTATAATACTAATTATATTAATGTGGACTTGCACTCGTCGGTCACTTTGGACACCATCAAGATGGTCGAGAGTTCGGTGATGCTACACGAGACCACAGTCTACGGCATCAAGACCCCGATTACCGTCAAGGAAGATACCATTGAATTCAATGCCGACTCCTATCGCACCGCTCCCAATGCCGTGGTTGAGGACCTGCTAAAGCGCCTGCCGGGCGTTGAGGTTAGTTCTGACGGTACCATCACTGCCAACGGTCAGCAAGTCACCAAGATACTCATCGACGGCAAGGAATTCTTCAGCGACGACCCCACCGTGGCATCGCGCAACTTGCCCGTCAATATGGTCGACCGCTTGCAAGTGGTCAACCGCAAGAGCGACCTCGCACGTATCACCGGTGTGGACGATGGAGAGGACGAGACCGTAATCAACCTTACCGTCAAGAAGGGCATGCAGAATGGCTGGTTCGGCACCATCGAGGGCGGATATGGCAGCAACGATCGCTACCGTGGTCAGTTCAATGTCAACCACTTCTGGGACGGCAACCAAGTGACCTTCATCGGCGCAATTAATAATGTCAATGACTTGAGTTTCAATGACGGCACGGCATCGCGCTTCCGCCGCTTCGGTGCCACCAGCGGTGTCACCACATCTCAAGCCCTCGGCATCAACTTCAACGTGGGCAATGGCGAAATTTTACGCGTCGGTGGCGACGTGATGTACTCGCGCAGCGACCGCGACACCCGCCAGCGCACTGCTCGCCAATATCTCTTGGAGGGCAATACTCCCTTCTCCAACACGGGCAAGATGGCTCGCGATATCGGCAACAACATCCGTGCCGACTTCCGCATCCAGTGGAAGCCCGACTCGCTCAACACCCTCGACTTCCGTCCCAACTTCTCATATAATCATAGCAACTCGTGGAGCAACGACTCGTCGCTAACATCTATGATGGAGGACGGCTCCCAACCCATCACCCGTAGCCGTAATATCCAGGGCGCTCATGGCGACTCCTATGAGTTTGGTGGTCGACTTATTTATAATCACCAATTTGCCTCGCATCGCGGTCGCTCGATGTCGCTATTCGTCAACTACCGCTACAGCAACGTGCAGGAGCGTAGCACCAACTACTCGTGGAACCAATTCTACCAGTACAACGACTCGATCGACCTCTACGACCAATTCGAGACCAACAATACCCTCACCAACAATATCTCGGCTCGCCTCAGTTGGACCGAGCCATTAGGCGACCCCTCCAAGGGTAACTTCCTCACAGTGGCTTACCGATTCCAGTATCGTTGGAACAATGCCGACAAGTTGGTATATGACCACCCCGTGTCATTCCCCGAGGGGTGGGGCGGTCCGGCTATCGTCGACCCCGACTTGGTGTTCAGCGAGGACCTCTCCAATCAGTACCGCAACGAGTATATGAATCAAGATATCCGCTTGGGTTACAAGCACGTGGCTCGCCAGTCATCTGTCGATGTGGGCATCTCATTGGTGCCGCAGAAATCCACAAGCATCGACTTGCTCAACTCGGCGCGCAATATCTCGCGTAGCGTGTTCAACTTCGCTCCATACCTGCGCTACCGCTGGAAAGCATCCAAAACCAAGGGTATGAACCTCGACTATATGGGCCGCTCATCGCAACCGACCATCGCTCAGTTGCAGCCCGTTGTCGACCGCAGCAACCCTCTCAATATTGTCGTCGGTAACCCCGCTTTGAAGCCCTCGTTTACACACAACATCCGCCTGCGATTCAACGACTTCAACGCCGACGCTCAGCGCTCGATCATGACCATGTTTGATGCACGCGTGGTGCAAAATTCCATCATCTCGATGACTCAATATGATACCACGACCGGCGGGCAAACTACCACTTACACCAACGTCAACGGCGTGTGGAACGTCCGTGCCATGAATATGGTGTCTTTCCCCTTCCGCAACAAGCATTGGACTTTCAACAACCACCTCATGTTGTATGTCTCAAACACCATCGGTTACAACAACGGATTGCGCAACCGCTCAACCTCGTTCTCGGTTGACCTCATGCCGGGTGTAGCCTTCCGTCCCGATAATTTCGAGTTTGAACTCCGTCCGCGATACAACTTGCAGAACGTCCACAACACTGTGCAAGTTACCGGCAACCGCACCGTCCACTCCTATGGCGGCGAGATGTACCTCTCCTACACCACTCCCATCGGCGTTATTCTCAATAGCGACCTCGGATACACCGCCACCAGCGGATACTCCCAGGGCTACGACGAAAGCCGCTGGACCTGGAATGCCGAAATCTCCTACCAGTTCCTGCGCAACCGCCAACTCACCATCTCGCTCAAGGCTTATGACATCCTCGGTCAGCAAGCAGACATCCGCCGCAGCGTTACCGCTAACTATATCGACGACAGCGAGACCAATGCCCTCGGACGCTATGTGATGGTGACTCTGGCTTACAAGTTCAATACTTTCGGCGCGGGCAACATCCCGCAGAGCCGCAACGACTATGGCGGTCCTCCCGCTCCTCCTGCCGGTGCACCGCGTCCTCCGCGACGTATGTAACACTCTAATTGATAGCATCTTTACTTTTTAAATATCCCGGTTCATAATAGAATTTTTTTCATAAGTTGATTTGTGTGAATGGTCGGCGTTCGTGAGAATTCCCGGCCATTTTTGCTTTTTATTTGTTTTGAACAAATTAATTGCTTAATTTTGCAGTGAATAATAACCTCTAAGATACCATTATTACCATGAAACAATTATTACTTTCATTGCTTCTCATCGCCGGCGTCATCTCGGCATCGGGGCGTGGCACCACTGTTACCACCGGTTCGGGCGTGTACGACGTCGACACCGTGTTCCATGCCAAGGTAGGTCCCGGCACCACTCAGACCTCACTGCGTCTCACCGGTCCTTACTCGCTCAACGTGTTCTACCTCACCATCGACCGCACTGTCCCCGGTGTATCCTTGCGCTGCCTTAGCGGTGGCGACAAACTCGCCGGAAATGCCCGCACTTCGGTCATGGCTCAAAACCACACCCACGACGGCTTGCACTACTTCGCCGGCTCCAATGGCGACTTCTATGTGACCTCCGGCAACGCCTCCAATGGCTCCAGCATCGTCGGTACTCCCGTCAATGCCTTCGCTGTCGATGGCGAAATCTTCCGCACATCTTACGGTTCCTACCAGTTCTCGGTCGACATGGAGGGCATCGCTCGCATCTGCCGCCTCAGTTTCCTCACCGGCACTGCCACCTGTGGCGAGACCACTGTGAGTTTCCAGTCTATCAACGAGGGCGCCCGCGACAACTCTGTGTCGCTCTTTACCTCCAAATATTATGGCTCTACCAACCATCCACAACTCGCCGACAACTGCTCGGAAGTGACCGCACGTCTCGTCGAGGGTGACCAATTCACCGCCGGCGGAACTTATCGTATGGAAGTCACTTCAACAGCCACTCACACCGGCGACCTTGACATCCCCGCTGATGGCTTCGTTATCCTCGGCCGTGGCACCGCCAACGACTTTGTCAACAACCTCCAAGTTGGCGACATCGTTACTTTTGACAACATAACCCTCACCCCCGAGGGCGAGCGCATCTATCCCTCCTGTATCATGTCGGGCAACCCCAAGAATGTGGGCGGTGGCATTAACCTCAACAGCGAGAGCGAGCGCGGTGATGCATCCGACCGTCATCCCCGCACCGGCATCGGCTTCAGCGAGGACGGCAGCAAGGTGGTCATCATGGTCATTGACGGCCGCACCGTCGCTTCGGTCGGCGTTACAACTGGCACCCTCGGCGACGTGATGATGTTCGCCGGCTGCCACGAGGCTGTCAACCTCGACGGCGGTGGCTCTTCGACTCTATACACCGAGGCGCTCGGCGTCCGCAACCACTGCTCCGATGGCAGAGAGCGCGCCGTCTCCAACGCTATCTATGCTGTCCTCGAGGCTCCTGAGGATAGCGAAGTTGCCGAAATACAATTCTACGACTACAATCCCATTATGCCATATCTCGGGCTCTATACCCCGCGCATCATGGCGTTCAACAAGTATGGCTTGTGCATCGACACCGACTACAAGGACTATACCCTCACCTGCGAACCCGAGTTCGGCGAAATCGTTGACGACGGTCACACCATCTTCATCACCGGCAGTGGTATGCATGCCCTTACCGCTCACGTGGGCGACCTCACTTGCTCGGTGCCCATCGAAATCGCCAATGCCAGCGAGGCTACCCTCTCCATCCCCTCGGTAATCATCGACAATACTCACCCCTACACCATCGGTCTGTATTCGATGGTCAAGGGCGCACAAGTAGGTCTCAATCCCGCTGCCCTCTCATGGACCAGCAACGACGAGTCAATCGCCACTGTTGATGCCTCCGGCGTCATCACAGCCGTTGCCAACGGCACCACCACAGTGGTTGGTCGCCTCGACGACATCGTCGTTGAGCAGACTGTCGTTGTCGAGAATCACGACAACTACATCCTCCCGTTGTATGCCGAGGATGCCGTATCGTCATGGCGCTCGTCCAAGACTGATATTGCCAACCTCGTAGTCACTCCCGAGGGCGAGGGCTTCAACGTGCAGTTTACCATCTCCAAGACTCGCAACCCCAAGTTGCAACTCACCATGGTCAACGAGTCTTTCACATATGGCATTCCCGAGGCTTTCGACTTCGTCATCAACTCGGGCAACACCGTGCTCACTCGCCTCTTGCTCAATGTGATTACCGCCAATAATGCCGCTGTACAGACTATGGAACTTGCCGACATCCCCGCCGGCGAGTCTACTGTCCGCTTCCTCCTCTCCGACTTCATTGACAGCGAGGATATTACCTCGTTCCCCATCCAAATCAAGTCTATGGTATTCAACTTCGGCAACGAGGTCAACGCCGCTTGCTCGTTCGATGTCAAGGCTATCTACCAGAATTACGACATCACCCAGGGCGTGCGCGGCATATCCGTCGAGCCTACCCGCCTGTGTGTCGCCGTTAACGGTGGCGTGGCTCATCTCGCCGCTCCCGCTGAGCGCATCGTCCTCACCGACCTCGCCGGGCGCGTCATTGCCACATCCACAGGCTCCGAAATCGCCTTGCCCGCCGGGCACGGCATCGTGCTCCTCACCGCCGATGGCGCCACCATCAAGGTCGCTTACTAATCCCCATCCGGTCACATAATAGCGAGGGGGCTGCGTCGCAATTCGCAGTCCCCTCGCTCATTTACCACAAGAATACGGGATGAAACGCCACAAGAATACCGAATGACTTGCCTAATTCATTATAAATAAATATCTTAGCCTGTGGTTTGTGCTCTGGACGACGAGTTATTAAAAAAGCGGGTGCTGTCATCAAAAACAGCGCCCGCCTTTTTTATGATTGTGTTTCAGTGGGTTATTTTACTTCTTCGAAGTCCACGTCGGTCACACCATTGTCGTTGCCGCCGTTGTTATTGGCTTGGCTGAAGCCCCCGGCTGCACCTTGGTTGAAGCCTTGCTGAGCACCCTGCTGGGCTTGTGCCTGGGCGTTGAGGATATCCTGCTGTGCCTGACCGAAGGCAGTCTCTATCTCCTTGATGCCTGCCTCTATGCCGGCGATATCTTGGTTCTTGTGGGCTTCCTTCAAGTGGTCGACAGCGGCTTGGATGGCGCTGCGGTGGTCGGCTGACAGTTTGTCACCCATCTCGCCCAGTTGCTTCTCGGTCTGGAAGATGATTGCATCTGCCTTGTTGAGGGTGTCGATGCGCTCCTTCTCCTTGGCGTCGGCGGCGGCGTTGGCGGCTGCCTCGTCCTTCATACGCTTGATTTCGGCGTCGGTAAGACCGCTGGAGGCTTCGATGCGGATCGATTGCTCCTTGCCGGTGGCTTTATCCTTGGCAGATACGTTGAGGATGCCGTTGGCGTCGATTTCAAAGGTTACCTCGATCTGAGGAATACCGCGGGGTGCGGGAGCGATGCCATCGAGGTGGAAGCGTCCGAGCATCTTGTCATCCTTTGCCATGGGGCGCTCGCCTTGCAGGACGATAATCTCTACCGAGGGCTGATTGTCGGCTGCGGTGGAGAATACTTCGCTCTTGCGAGTCGGGATGGTGGTGTTGGCATCGATGAGTTTGGTCATCACGCCACCGAGGGTCTCGATACCCACCGACAGAGGTACTACGTCGAGCAGCACTACGTCCTTCACGTCGCCCGAGAGGACACCGCCTTGGATTGCGGCACCTACGGCTACCACTTCGTCGGGGTTGACGCCCTTCGACGGGGTGCGACCGAAGAATTTCTCAACTATCTGCTGGATAGCGGGGATACGGGTCGAGCCACCCACGAGGATTACCTCGTCGATATCGCGAGCGGTGAGACCTGCATCGCGCAGAGCGTCTTCGCAGGGCTTGAGGGTGCGATGGATGAGGTTGTCGGCGAGTTGCTCAAATTTGGCGCGGGTGAGGGTCTTCACCAAGTGCTTGGGCACACCGTTCACCGGCATGATGTACGGCAGGTTGATTTCGGTCGATGTGGTCGACGAAAGTTCGATTTTGGCTTTCTCGGCTGCCTCTTTGAGGCGCTGGAGTGCCATCGGGTCTTGACGCAAGTCAACGCCTTCCTCTGCGAGGAACTCGCCGGCGAGCCAGTCGATGATCACGTGGTCGAAGTCATCGCCACCGAGGTGTGTGTCGCCGTTGGTCGACTTCACCTCAAATACACCGTCGCCCAACTCAAGGATGGAGATATCAAATGTACCGCCACCGAGGTCAAATACGGCGATCTTCTGGTCTTTATTAGTCTTGTCCAAGCCATAGGCGAGGGCTGCTGCGGTAGGCTCGTTGACGATACGGCGCACCTTCAATCCGGCGATCTCGCCGGCTTCCTTGGTGGCTTGGCGCTGAGAGTCGTTGAAGTATGCCGGCACGGTGATCACTGCCTCGTCGACTGTGGTGCCCAGGTAGTCTTCGGCGGTCTTCTTCATCTTCTGAAGTATCATTGCCGAGATTTCCTGCGGTGTGTATTCGCGACCTTCGATGTCGATGCGCGGGGTGTTGTTGTCGCCGCGTACCACGTTGTAGGGTACACGTTCGATTTCCTTGGTTACTTGGTCATATGTTTCGCCCATGAAGCGCTTGATCGAGTAGATGGTGCGCTTGGGGTTGGTGATTGCTTGGCGCTTGGCGGGGTCACCCACTTTGCGCTCGCCTCCTTCAACAAAGGCTACCACCGACGGGGTGGTGTTACGGCCTTCGCTGTTTGGAATTACTTGGGGCTCTTTGCCCTCCAGGACTGCGACGCACGAGTTGGTCGTGCCTAAGTCGATACCTATAATCTTTCCCATAATCTTGTAGTTTTTATTGTTTTTTCTTGTTAATATTCGTTGTTTTGATGTTTCTGCTTTGAATACTAACAAAACTTGTGCCATCATAGTTGCACATGTCACACTTCTGCCAATCTGTCACCATCCCCCAAATTTCCTCCCATTTTCTTGCCTCATATCTCTTTCTTTCTTACCTTTGCACTCAGTAATAATACATTATCTCATTGATTTATGCACCTCTCTAACGACACTCTCCTCCAAGGAGGAAAATATAAGATTATCCGCTTCATTGCAGCCGGAGGCTTCGGCTGCACCTACGAGGCGATGCACGTTATGCTCAATAAGCGCGTGGCTATCAAGGAGTTCTTCGTCAAGGACTTTTGCAATCGCGACGAGCAGTCGGGGCATATCTCCATCGGCACCAACAGCAAGCGCGACTTGGTAGCCAAACTCAAGCGCAAATTCCTCGACGAGGCTCGCGCTGTCAGCGCTATGTCTCACCCGGGCATCGTCCACGTTAGCGACGTGTTCGAGGAGAACGGCACCGCATATTTTGTGATGGATTTTATCAAGGGTCGTTCGCTTGCCGAAATAGTTAAGGCTGAAGGACCGATGAGCGAGCCTCGCGCCCTGGGATACATCAGACAAGTGTGCGCCGCCCTGCACTATGTACATTCGCAGAACCGCCTCCACCTCGATATCAAGCCCCAAAATATCATGGTCGATGGAGCCGACCGAGCCATCCTTATTGACTTCGGAGCCTCGAAACAGTATGACGAGGAAAGTGGCGAAAACACCTCCTCGCTCCTCGGCTTGACCCCCGGCTATGCGCCGCCCGAGCAGTCCTCGCAGGACCTTCAGCACTTCTATCCCGCGACCGACATCTACGCCCTGGGTGCCACATTATATAATATACTCACCGGCAGTACGCCTCCCGACAGCGCCCGCCGCATCAGTGGCGACGACGTTCAGCCACTGCCGCCCTATGTAAGCGCCTCGACTCGCACAGCAGTCGATGCCGCACTCGAACTCAACAAGAAGAAGCGCCCGCAATCTGTCGCCGCCTTCGCCGCCCTCCTCGATAACACCCCGGCACCTGCCCCGGCACCTCAGCCAATAAAGCCCAGGGACAATGGCGAGACGCAGCCGCTTGTGGCAAAGCCGATGACGCCGTGGTACAAGCGCTATGCAGCGTTGATAGCCATCGTCGCCGTAGTAGCAGTAGCCGGCATCATCGCCTTGCTGAGCGGTGGCAACAACGTGAAGCCTTCTGACGTTGAAGAAGACACTCTCGCAGAGGTAGTGGAACTTGGCGACACAGCAGTAGCGACCATAGACGTCAGCGAGTACACAGCGCAGCCACAAGCGCAACCGGTGATGCCCGAGGCGACGCCCGAACCACAACCGACGCCGGCACCGCAACCGCAACCACAAACACAGCTACAACCGACCCCGGCACCACAACCGCAGCCACAACCACAACCCGCCCCGGAACCTGCATGTACCCCCACAGGCTCGTACAATGGACGTGACTACGTAGACCTGGGCTTGTCAGTTAAATGGGCGACTTGCAATGTAGGTGCGAGCAGTCCCACAGGTTATGGCGACTTCTATGCCTGGGGTGAGACAAGCGCCAAGACTGAGTACACCGAGAGCAACAGCAACACATATGGCAAACAGATGGGTAGTATTTGCGGCAACCCATCTTACGATGTAGCAAGATTAAAGTGGGGTAGCCACTGGCGTTTGCCATCAGCATCAGAGATAAAAGAATTAGAAGACAACTGCACCTGGGAATGGACGACGATGAATGGTGTTAACGGCTACAAGGTAAAGAGCAAGCGCAACGGCAATTGGATCTTCCTCCCTGCTGCCGGTCGGCGCTTTGGATCGTCGCTCATCGGCCGTGGTTCTGACGGCTACTATTGGAGTGGTTCGCCCAACGAGAGCGGTTCCTACAACGCCTGCTACCTCGTCTTCATTTCGGGCGCCCATCGCCGGGCTTGGAACTACCGTTACAACGGTCGATCGGTCCGTCCTGTGGCAGAATAGTTTGATTTATTTAATTCATTAAAAAGACTTTGATTCATTCAAAGGAGCAAATTAAAAATACAAAAAAAGCAAAGCCGCGACGACACCGCGCTGTTTACGGCGCGCAGTCGTTGCGGCGCCACAAGCGAGGTAATTTTCTTACCTTTGCACTCAATAATATTCCAATATCTCATTTAATTATGCATCTCTCTAACGACACTCTCCTCCAAGGAGGAAAATATAGGATTGTGCGCTTCATTGCAGCCGGAGGCTTCGGCTGCACCTATGAGGCGGTGCTCATTATGCTCAATAAGCGCGTGGCTATCAAGGAGTTCTTTGTCAAGGACTTCTGCAATCGCGACGAGCAATCGGGGCATATCTCCATCGGCACCAACAGCAAGCGCGACTTGGTCGCCAAACTCAAGCGCAAATTCCTCGACGAGGCTCGAGCCGTCAGCGCTATGTCTCACCCGGGCATCGTCCATGTCAGCGACGTGTTTGAGGAGAACGGCACCGCATATTTTGTGATGGACTTCATCAAGGGCCGCTCGCTTGCCGACATAGTCAAGGCAGAGGGACCGATGAGCGAGGCTCGCGCACTGGGATACATCCGCCAGGTGTGCGCTGCCCTGCACTATGTACATTCGCAAAACCGCCTACACCTCGATATCAAGCCGCAAAATATCATGGTCGATGGCAACGACCGCGCCATCCTCATTGACTTCGGCGCCTCCAAGCAGTATGACGAGGAGAGCGGCGAAAATACCTCCTCGCTCCTTGGCTTGACCCCCGGATATGCGCCGCCCGAGCAGTCCTCGCTGGACCTTCAGCACTTCTATCCCGCGACTGACATCTACGCCTTAGGTGCCACACTATATAATATACTCACCGGCAGTACACCTCCAGACAGCGCCCGCCGCATCAGTGGCGACGACCTTCAGCCTCTGCCGCCCTATGTGAGCGCTGCGACACGCACAGCCGTCAATGCCGCCCTCGAACTCGTCAAGAAGAAGCGCCCGCAGAGCGTTGCCGCCTTCGCCGCCCTCCTCGATAACACCCCGGCACCTGCCCCGGCACCTCAGCCAATAAAGCCCAGGGACAATGGCGAGACGCAGCCGCTTGTGGCAAAGCCGATGACGCCGTGGTACAAGCGCTATGCAGCGTTGATAGCCATCGTCGCCGTAGTAGCAGTAGCCGGCATCATCGCCTTGCTGAGCGGTGGCAACAACGTGAAGCCTTCTGACGTTGAAGAAGACACTCTCGCAGAGGTAGTGGAACTTGGCGACACAGCAGTAGCGACCATAGACGTCAGCGAGTACACACCGCAAGAGGAGCCAGAGCCACAAGAGCAAGCGCAACCGGTGAAGTCCGAGGCGACACCCGAATCACAAGCGACGCCGGTATCACAACCGCAGCCACAGCCACAACCACAGCCACAACCACAACCACAACCACAACCGGCACCGCAGCCAACACCTCAACCAACACCACAGCCCGCCCCGGAACCTGCATGTACCCCAACAGGCTCATACAATGGGCACGATTGTGTAGACCTGGGTCTATCAGTAAAGTGGGCGACCTGCAATGTAGGAGCCTCATCCCCGAGCGGTTATGGCGACTACTACGCTTGGGGCGAAGTAAGCACCAAGAGCGAGTACACCAAGGAAAACAGCCGTACATATGCCAATATCAACTACTACTTCAATATCTGCGGCAACTACTCATACGACGTGGCAAGATGTAAGTGGGGAAGTCCCTGGCGTTTGCCATCAGTATCAGAGATAGACGAGTTGTTAAATAACTGCACCTGGGAATGGACAACTGTGAATGGCGTTAACGGCTACAAGGTGAAGAGCAAGTGCAACAGCAACTATATCTTCCTTCCTGCTGCCGATTTTCGCAGCGGGTCGTCGCTCCGCGATCGTGGTTCTTACGGTGACTATTGGAGTGGTACGCCCTACGAGAGCAGTTCCTACGGCGCCTACGGCCTCTACTTCGATTCGGGCGGCCGTTACCGGGGTTGGAGTTACCGTTACGGCGGTTGGTCGGTCCGACCCGTGGCAGAATAACTTAATTCATTGATTCATCGTCGTCGGGCATTTAAGAGCCCGACGGCGCCACAAGCGAGGTAATCATGCGCTCGCCAGCCGGCGAGCGCCAAAATTTACCAAAGTAAACACCAATGCCGACACACCGGTAATGACGTGATACAACACGTCGGTGGATGCCGTGCCTTAAGCAACCCACGTGTGAGTTGTGCTTGTTTTTTGGGGGGTTCGCATGAGCAACCTGCTCCGCAGGTTCTCGCCAGGGTCGGGTGCATGCGCGGACGCGATGTATCGCGTCCCTACAAGTTGTTGGTAATCAATGTGTTGTCTGTGGGAATTTGCAACCCCGCCAGGGTCTTGTTCCGGAGGAGGTGAATTAGACCAATTAGACCAATTCCCAACCTTGCTCCAGACACTGCGTGTTAAGAAGTGTTGTAAAATATATAGTAGTGTTAACCATTAACACTCCAATGCCAAAAACATTTTGCGATTTCCGACAAAAACCACCAAAAACATTTCCCGATTTCCGACAAAAACCGCCAAAAACATTTTGCGATTTCCGACAAAAACAGCCAAAAACATTTTGCGATTTCCGACAAAATGCTTAATTTTGCGGCAGTTAAAGCCTCACTACTATGAAAGAGAAAATCTTCAAGCGAAAACTATACGACAAAATGCTCCAATGGAAGCAAGATAGCAATGGAAAAACTGCGCTTTTGATCAAAGGTGCCCGTCGTGTCGGTAAATCCACGCTTGCCGAAGAATTTGCCATAAAAGAGTATAAAACTCACATCCTCATTGACTTCTCTATCGCTGATGCTGCGGTCAAGGAACTTTTCTCGCATATTTCCGACTTGAACTTCTTCTTCCTGCGCCTTCAATCGTTATACGGCATTACTCTCCATGAGCGAAAATCAGTGATAGTTTTTGACGAGGTGCAGTTATTTCCTCCTGCTCGGCAGGCTATCAAGCACCTCGTCAAGGACGGTAGATATGACTACATTGAGACAGGGTCGCTACTTTCAATCAAAAAGAATGTTCAAGGAATAGTGATACCCAGCGAGGAGACACGCATATCGATGTATCCTCTTGATTACGAGGAGTTTTTGTGGGCAATAGACAAAGAGCCTACTTATCAGTTGATAAAGTATTCTTACGAGCACCTCAAGCCCCTGGGCGATGCCGTTAATCGAGATATGATGCGATATTTTCGCTTGTATATGCTCATTGGTGGTATGCCTCAGGCAGTTAATGCCTATCTTGACTCCAACGACTTCATGGCTGTCGATAAGGTCAAGCGCAATATTCTTGAGTTATATATTGATGATTTTCGCAAGATTGACCCTACCGGAAGGGCGTCGCGCCTGTTTGCATCAATTCCCGGCGAACTCGCCCGCAATGCTTCGCGCTACAAGGTGGGTAGTGTCATTGAAAATGCCACTGCTACACGTCTCGGCGAACTATTAATGGATATGTCCGACTCAATGACCGTCAATTTTGCCTATCACGCCAATGACCCGAGCGTAGGCTTTTCGCTCCACGCCGATTACAATCACTTCAAAATGTTTATTGCCGACACCGGTCTGTTTGTTACCTTGGCATTTATGGACCGCAATTATACCGACAACGAGATTTATCGCAAACTCCTCTCCGACAAACTTGGAGCCGATTTGGGATATGTATACGAGAATGTAGTGGCGCAGATGCTCCGTAGCGCCGGAAACGAACTATTCTACTATACCTTTAAGCAAGAAATCATTAAGGATGGTGAACAGGCTCCGGTAGAGAGAACCTACGAGATTGATTTTCTGTTATCACGTCGTGGCAAAGTTTGCCCCATAGAGGTGAAATCATCGGGCTATCGCTCTCACAAATCCTTGGATATGTTCTTCGAAAAGTACTCCGATCGAACACTCAACCGCTACTTGCTATTCACCAAGGACCTCGGCAAGGACCGCGATGTCATCTGTCTCCCCATCTACATGGCGCCTTTTCTCTAAACCCTAACCCCTCAATCTTTCATACGTTAAAAGTTTATAATTGTTTGTCGGAGTGGGGCGAAGTCCGTAACTTTACATTTCAATTGCGAATCGCTATGATTAAGGCTCAAGGAATACACAAACGATATGGCTCGCTCGAGGTGCTGCGCGGTGTCGACTTGGAGATACGCTCCGGCGCCGTCACCTCGATTGTCGGTCCCAGTGGCGCCGGCAAGACCACTCTGCTGCAGGTGCTCGGCACGCTCACCAAGCCCGACAGCGGCTCGGTGCGCTATGGCGACACCGATGTCTTGGCGCTCAACGACCGAGCACTCTCGCGCTTCCGCTGTGACAATATCGGCTTCGTATTCCAGATGCACCGCCTGCTCCCCGAGTTCTCCCTGCTCGAGAACGTGGCGATGCCCGCCCTCATCGCCGGGCGCAGCCACGACGATGCCTTCGGCGAGGCGCGCCGGCTCATCGACTACATGGGCTTGGCTTCGCGTGCCGACCATCGCCCCGCCCAATTGTCAGGCGGCGAGTGTCAGCGCGGTGCCGTCGCGCGTGCCCTGATTAATCGCCCGAGCGTAATCCTCGCCGACGAGCCCTCGGGTAGCCTCGACTCACACAACCGCCGCGAGTTGCACCGCCTATTCTTCGACCTCCGCCGCGATATGGCTGCCACTTTCCTCATCGTCACTCACGACGAGAGCCTCGCCGCCGATTCCGACACTATCATCTCCATGGCTGACGGACTTATTGTCTCTCACACCGATAACACATCAATTGATTAATTATTAACTACTTAACCAACGATGAAAAAATTAAAATTTTTAGCCTTTATTTTGTGCGTAGTAATGATGCCGATGCTCACCGCTTGCAACGACAACGATGAGCCGACCCCCTCCTTCCTCATCTTTGCCACTTATAGCGAAGCCACCTCGGCTGGCTCGGTATTCACCGCCCAACGCAATCTCGACTCGCCCCTGGTGACATACACTACCAGCGTGGTGCTCGACGGCGAGCACTACAAGGTGGGCAACCGTTATATCATCAACTTCACCAACGACACCAACCGATGCTACGAGAGCGGTCCCATCAACCTGCTCTACATCGTCGATGTGTGCAACGGCGACATCACCGAGGCTTCGCGTGAAGAAATCGCCAAGGTATCGACCGACCCGCTTGAGTTCTTGATGATTCAGCGCGAGGGTCACTACATCAATGTGCAGGCTGTCGCTTATGTGCACACTCAGCCCGCATTATTTAATATGTATGTCGACCGCGAAACAGTCAACAACGAGATACCCGACGTGTATTTCGGCTTCAAGAGCGATGTGCTCAGCAGCCAGAAGCAACTCTTCGGCTCCTTCGACATCGCCTCGGTGTGGGACCTTCCCACCTGCAAGGGTATCTGCATCCACTACGGCGCTAACAACGAAAATAAGACCCTCACATTCTCCAAGGAGCAATAATTCCCGTTTTTTTCGTACCTTTGCCCTCGAAATAGTTTAAAAATCATTAAAATACATAAGACAATGGATAACAACAAGAAAGAATTGAAGATAGAACTCACTCCCGATGTAGCAACCGGCGCTTACAGCAACCTCGCTGTCATCGCTCACTCCGCCCAGGAGTTCTACCTCGACTTCGTGGCTGTGGCACCCAATATGCCACAAGCCAAGGTCGTGAGCCGCATCATCATGACTCCCGAGAACGCCAAGAACCTCCTCTTTGCTCTCCGCGACAATGTCGCCAAGTATGAGTCGACTTTCGGCGAAATCACCCGCAAGCAGCCCAAGAACGGCGGCGAACTCCCCAACCCCTTCCAAGCCTGATAATTAGCCATGCTCGACAACAATCTGTGCATCTACAACTCGATGTCGCGCGTCAAGGAGTTCTTCCGCCCGCTCCACGACGGTAAGGTAGGTATGTATGTCTGCGGTCCAACCGTCTATGGCGACGGTCACCTGGGTCACGCGCGCCCGGCTATCACCTTCGACGTCCTCTTCCGCTACCTCACCCACCTGGGATACAAGGTGCGCTATGTGCGCAATGTCACCGATGTGGGGCACCTGGAGCACGATGCCGACGAGGGCGAGGACAAGATCGCCAAGAAAGCACGCCTCGAGCAACTCGAGCCTATGGAAGTGGTGCAGTACTACCTCACTCGCTACCACCACGCCATGGAGCGCCTCAATGTGCTGCCCCCCTCGATCGAGCCGCATGCCTCGGGACACATCATCGAGCAAATTGAATATATCAAGAAAATCCTCGACTCGGGATATGCCTATGTGAGCGAAGGCTCGGTGTACTTCGACGTGCCCAAGTTCAATAAGGAACACGGCTACGGCAAGTTGTCGGGTCGAAATATCGACGAACTCCTCTCGGCGACCCGCGAACTCGACGGCCAGTCCGAGAAGCGCAATCCCGCCGACTTCGCCCTCTGGAAAAAGGCTGCCCCCGAGCATATCATGCACTGGCCGTCGCCTTGGAGCGAGGGCTTCCCCGGATGGCACCTCGAGTGCTCGACAATGGGCGAGAAATACCTCGGCACTCAATTTGACATCCACGGCGGTGGCATGGACCTCAAATTTCCCCACCACGAGTGCGAAATCGCTCAATCGGTGGCTCACAACGGCTGCCCGAGTGTCCGCTACTGGATGCACAATAATATGATTACCATCAACGGCAAGAAGATGGGCAAGTCGCTGGGCAACTTCATCACCCTCGATGAGTTCTTCACCGGCTCGCACCCCCTGCTCGAGCAGGCTTACTCGCCGATGACCATCCGATTCTTCATCCTCCAAGCACACTATCGCGGCACTGTCGACTTCTCCAACGAGGCGCTCAAGGGCGCCGAGACCGCCTTGGCTCGCCTCCTCGAGGGTTGGAACCGCATCAAGGAACTCAAGGCTTCCGACTCCTCGTCTATCGACGTCGCCGACCTCCGCCGCCGCTGCTACGAGGCTATGGACGACGACCTCAACACTCCCATCGTCATCGCTACCCTCTTTGACGCTTGCCGCGTAATCAACCGCGTGAACGACGGCGCCGCTACCGCCACCGCCGCAGATATCGAGGCACTCAACGACTTGATGAAGACCTTCGCGGGCGACATCCTCGGTATTCGCGCCGAAGATGCCGAGGGCGCCGATGCCCTCAAGCCTTACCAAGAGGCTGTCGACCTCCTCCTCGAGATTCGTCGCCAAGCCAAGCAGAACAAGGACTGGACCACCAGCGACCGTATCCGCGACCGCCTCGCCGCCATCGGCTTCAGCGTTAAGGATACTAAGGACGGCGGCTGGGAGTGGAGCCTCAAGTAAGCCATGACTGCGCGAGACTTTGCCGTAGATATGCTGGCGCGGCTCCCCTTCACGCCCAACGACCAGCAGATGCAAGTGGCGCTCGCTCTCGCGCGTTTTTGCTTCCAGGACCCCTCGGCTGTTAGCGCCGACCGTGTTTTTATTCTCAATGGATACGCCGGCACCGGTAAGACTTCTCTTACCGGTGCCTTGGTGCGTGCCCTCGCCGCCCACCACATCGAGACAGTGCTCCTGGCTCCAACCGGGCGTGCCGCCAAGGTGCTCGGCGCTTATGCCGGGCGTCCCGCCTCGACCATCCATCGACGCATTTATCGCCACGCGCTGCCCGGTGAAAATGCCGCCACCACACCGCGCGAAAATACCGCGCGCGACACCGTCTTTATCGTCGATGAGGCATCAATGATCGGCGCCGGAGACGAGAACGGCCGCAACCTCCTTCGCGACCTCATCTTTTACGTCTATTCGGGGGTCAACTGCCGTCTCCTCCTCCTCGGCGACACCGCCCAGTTGCCCCCTGTCGGGCAGGTCATTTCGCCCGCTATGGACCCCGAGGAACTACGCGGTTATGGGCTCAAGGTCACTCGCGCTACCATCACCGATGTCGCCCGCCAGAGCGCCCTCTCGGGCATCCTATCCAATGCCACGCGCCTGCGTCAAGCCCTCGCTACCGGTGACGACAGCCCCACCTTAGTGCCGCTCGCCGTCTCCGGGCTCAGCGACGTCGATGTGGTCACCGGCGAGGACCTCCCCGACCTCCTCGACACCCTCTATCGCCGCGACGGGCTCGACAACACTATCGTCATCACTCGCTCTAACCGCTCGGCTGTCGATTTCAACCGCGGTATCCGCTCGGTGGTCCTCGGCTACGAGGAGGAATTGGTCAAGGGCGACCTGCTCATTGCAGCCAAGAACAACTACAACTGGACCGGCGGCATCCGCGGGCTCGAATTTATCGCCAATGGTGAAATTTTGCAGATGCAACGCCTTGTAGGCGAGGAAATTAAGTATGGCATGCGCTTCGCCGATATCGCCTTCGGGCTCCCCGACCGCGAGGATATTTCCTTCACCGCCAAGGTGGCGCTCGGATGCCTCTCCTCGCAGTCGGTGGCTATGGACCGCCCCGACCTCGAGCGACTCTACACCTCGGTGTACAACGACCCCGACCTTTGCGACCCTCTCGCTACCCACCAAGAGCGCATCCGTGCCATGCAGAAGTCCCCTTACTGGAACGCCCTCCAGATGAAGTATGCCTACGCCGTCACCTGCCACAAGGCACAGGGCGGGCAGTGGCGCAATGTGTTCATCGACCTCTCTTACATTCCGCCCGAACTGGTCGGACGCGAGTTCAACCGCTGGCTCTACACTGCTGTCACCCGTGCCATCGCCCACCTCTATCTCATCAATCCTCCAGAGCAGTTAATACGTTGATATGAGCATTAATAGCAATTCGGTAGTCGGTTATACCGCCGGCGTTGTCACCGGTGTCGCCTATGGGCTCAATCCCCTCTTTGCCATGCCCTTGATGAGCAATGGCGCCTCGGTTGACTCCATTCTATTCTTTCGTTACTTTATCGCCGTGGCGCTCCTGGGGTTATACCTCGCATGGCGCCGAGCATCGTTTAGAGTTACCCTGCAGCAAGGTGCCCTCTTGGCGGTCCTGGGCTTGCTCTTCGCCGCCAGCAGCATCCTCCTCTTCGAGTCCTACCGTTACATTCCCTCGGGCTTGGCTACCACGCTCATATTCCTGTTCCCCGTGATGGTAGCCTTGATTATGGTGCTCCTGGGCGTCTATCCCACCTGGCAGGTGTGGCTCTCGATAGCCATCAGTTTCGTCGGCGTCATAGCGATGACCGGCGTAGGCACCGGCACCGCAGCACACCCCGTCGGAGTGCTCCTGTCCATTGGCTCGGCACTCTCCTATGCCATATTTATCGTCATCGTCAATCGCAGCCGCAGCATCGCGCGAGTCAGCAACACTGTGCTCACCTTCTATGCTCTCGCGGTAGGCTCCATAGTCTTCGGACTCCGCATCATAGCCTCCGACTCAGCACCCATGGTAGGCATATCCGGCACCGTGGCGTGGGTCAACCTCATCGGCTTAGCACTGCTGCCGACAATCATCTCCACCGCCACCCTCTCGGTAGCCACCCGCCGCATCGGCGCGGCAAAAGCATCAGTCCTTGGCGTCTTCGAGCCCATCACAGCCATCATCGTTGGCGTAGCAGTCCTTGGCGAGCCCCTGACCCTCAACATCATCCTCGGCATCTCCCTCGCCATCGCCGCAGTCCTCTTCATGGTCATCTCCTCCCGCCACTAAACCCTCATCTCCCGCACCACCTACAACAAAAAAAAGAATGAGAAACCCAGACCGAAGTCTGTAGTGGTTTCTCATTCTCCTCTCTCCTCAGCGGTGCGGACGGGACTCGAACCCGCGACCCCAGGCGTGACAGGCCTGTATTCTAACCAGCTGAACTACCGCACCTTTTTTTCGAGGCGCTCTCGCCTCTTGTGGGAGTGCTTAGGGCTTATCGCCCGTTTGCGAGTGCAAAGTTACGACCAAGTTTTCATCTGTGCAAATATTTTGGCAACTTTTTTTCAAAAAAAATGCATTTTTTGCCTTTATTTGCCCTTAAACCGCTTATATGCGCAGTTGTTGGAAGCCTCCGGTCACTGTCCCCGGATTATTGAGGTTGTTGTTGCGACGTCGATTCACCGGGTCGTTGGGGTTTCCCAGCAACGGATCTTCTTCTTCGTCTTCGGTCGGCTGTTCATCGCCGCGCTTGGTCTTTGGCTTATTCTTGAGGATGGCGCGTGGCTTCTGCTGGTCGAGCGGGGTGGCATAGATGTCCCAATCCTGCTCTACGTCCCAGTTGCGCTTGAGGTCGAGTTTGCCGGGGTAGTAAGCCACTTCCTCGGGTTGGATGGAGTCCATCATTCCCGTGGTCCACTTGCCGTCGCCATTACTGTCGAAGTACAATCGGGCATAGTAGGTGCCCGGATTGACAAAGCGGAACGTGGCTCTGCCATTGATTACCGGCACCGACATCACCGGCGCATCGCTTCCATTCAGCAGTTCCACAATGGCTGTGGAGTCGGCTCCGCTCACATTGAAGTACAGGTTGGCGTATTCTTCCAACGCCTTGACGGTGAAGTCGCGCTTGACGGGCGGATTGTGCTCGCCGTAGATACCGACGATGGCTGCCGAGTCGATGCTCAAGCGGTATTTGGCACCGGGGGTCCACTCGACCGGTATGCGCCGCCCCAATAGCGGCGCGAGCGAGTCGGCGAGCAGTCGCAATGGCTCCACTGCTTCCCACAGCGTATCCACTTGCATCTCGATGTGGATGCCGGTGGTATCTATCGACTCAATAGGTTGATTGAAACTAAATTGCAAGGGCATATGTACGTCCTGCGTAGTTGAGCCCGGGAAGGTCAACTGCAACAGGTCGTAGCGGGGAGGCACCGTGTCGGCTTCGGCTTTCTTCTTTTGCTTGGGCTCGCGATAGAAGAAACGCAGAGTGTCGGTCTGCCAGAAGAGGTTTTCCAGCGAGTCGAGCCGTCGATATGTGACTGCCAGGGAGAGCGAGTCGTTGGCAAGGGCTACTGAGTCGCGGAGCCATAGCACCAGGGAGTCGCCCGTGGCATTGTACTCCTCGACAGCCCAATCGCGCGCCGGAGCACCGTCCATGGCGGTGCCGACGATACGCACCCGCGTGAGCGAGTCGGGTGGGGCGCCCATCACGATGGTGGCACGGCGACGATCCACGCGCTTGTAGTCCTTGAGGTATTGCGCTTGGTAATTCTCATTAAACCAGGTGAGTAGCACGTCGTTGGGCAGATAGCGCACGCCTTGGCGCGAGGTGAGCGAGTCGCCGCCTCCGCTGTCATAGAGGGTGTCAGTCACCACGATTGCCTCCACCGACGGGCTTAGCACGGTGTCGAGAAACGCACCATCCTCGCTGCGGTCCCAGTGGTAGTCGCGGTTGACATCGTTGAACGCGTATACGCGATAACTGCCCGGGGCAAGGTTGCGGATGGTGAATTGTCCCAACTGATTGGTGCGCGCGATGCGGTCGGGCGGCAAGGTGCGGATTGCCGAGTCGGCATGGTTGGAATATGCCCCCACCAACACGCCCTGTGCAGGCTCCAGGTTGGAGGCGGCAAGCACTAAGCCCGACAGGCGAAGTGAGTCGATGCTCTCGCCGGTCGAGAAGTCTATGGCAAAGCCGTCGAGGATATTACCCTCGTTGAGGTCCTTGATGGCATCGCCGAAGTCTATAGTATACGTCACTCCGGGCACCAATGTGTCGCGCAACTCCACCGACACGCGCCGTCCGTTGGCGCTCACTGTCGGTGCTTGTATCTGCACAGGCGAGATTACCACCTTGTTGAAGGCGTCCTCCAACTGCACATTCTCGTCAAAGAACAACTCGAAGGTGGTGCGGTCGACACCCACGGCTCCCGGGGAGGGATTGGAGCGCACAAACACCGGTGGGGTCTCGTCGCGCGGCCCACCCTCGGGGCGACCGATGCTCGCGCAAGCTCCCACTATAGCCCCCAGGGCTATCACCGGCAGTGTCCGCAGTAAATTCACGATTAGATGGAGAGTCGACGCAAGGTGTTGAGCAACTCGCGATTGATGGGCTTGTCGTTCTTAATTGCCTTGGTGAATGGCACATAGACGATCTCGTCGTTCTTGATGCCTATCATCACATTGCGCTGGTCTTCCATGAGGGCATCGATGGCGGCTGCTCCCATGCGCGAGGCGAGGATGCGGTCGTGGGCTGTCGGCGAGCCACCGCGCTGCAGGTGACCAAGGATGGTCACGCGTACATCGTAGCCCGGAAACTCGGTCTTGACACGCTCGGCGAGTCCCATAGCACCGCCGGTCACCGGCGACTCGGCTACCAACACGATCGACGAGTTCTTCGACTTGCGGAAACCGTTCTGGATAAGTTCTGCCAACTGGTCGACCTCGGTCGAAATCTCGGGAATAATCGCTGCCTCGGCACCGGTGGCGATTGCGCCATTGAGCGCCAAGAAGCCGGCGTCGCGTCCCATTACCTCGATGAAGAACAGGCGCTCGTGGCTCGTGGCGGTATCGCGTATCTTATCGACACACTCCATGATGGTGTTGAGGGCTGTGTCATAGCCGATTGTGGTGTCGGTACCATAGAGGTCGTTGTCAATGGTACCCGGCAAGCCTATGATGGGGAAGTTGAATTCGTTGGCAAAAATGCGGGCGCCGGTCAGTGAGCCGTCACCGCCGATGACCACCAAGGCATCAATCTCGTGGCGCTTGATCACGTCATATGCCAATTGGCGCCCCTCGGGGGTCTGAAATTCCTTGCAACGGGCGGTCTTGAGGATGGTACCGCCCTGCTGGATAATATTTGAAACGTTTTGTGTGCGGAAATCGACTATCTCGTCGGCAATCAAGCCACGATAGCCACGATATATACCTTTGACTTTCAGTCCGCTGAATATTGCGGCACGTGTGACGGCACGTATCGCCGCATTCATCCCGGGTGCATCACCGCCCGAAGTGAGAATACCTACACATTTAATTTCTGACATACTATTGGCTATAAGTGAATGTTGAATTAGACTGCAAATTTAGAAAATTTTAGCCACATTTCCCCATCACCGCCCATCTTTTTCAAGCCCATTTTCACAAAAATAACACTTCACACCAACCTCCCCACCCAATTTGTCGGTATTAATGCGCGAGGGGCTGCCACACGGCAGCCCCTCGTTATATAGAGATAGTGGTATTATTCTACGGTCCAGGTGTCGCCGGCGAGTATCATCTCGCGCAGGGAGTTGAAGCCCTTGGCGCTCTTCACTTGCTCGACTTGGGCGGTGAGTGAGGCATCATAGGTCGGTGCCTCGACATCGCGAATGACACCCAGGGCGAGTGGCAGGCTCTTGCCGTCCATCATAGCGAGTTGCTGGTGGAGGAAGTTGCTCGGGGTGTGAGCGTCGTGCACGAGCACGTCGTCGATGGTGTAGCCATCTACTCCGAGCTCGACAGCCTTCAGTCCGAAGCCGTCTTGGACGATACCCTTGTTGAGGTCCTTGCCAAAGAGCATCTTCTCGCCGTGACGCAGGTGGATGGTGCGGTCGGCACGTACTTCCTTGTCAGTGATGGGGTTGTGGATGCCGTTGTTGAAGATTACGCAATTCTGCAGTATCTCGGTCACCGAGGTGCCATGGTGGGCTGCGGCGGCAACGAGCACTTCCTGCGAGATAGCCAGTTCAACATCGATGGAGCGGGCAAAGAAGTTGCCGCGAGCACCGAATACCAGTTCGGCAGGAATGAACGGGTCCTCGACAGTGCCGTAGGGCGATGACTTCGACACGAAGCCACGGTCGCTGGTGGGCGAGTATTGACCCTTGGTGAGGCCGTAAATCTTGTTATTGAACAGGATGATATTGATGTCGATATTGCGACGCACTGCGTGGATGAAGTGGTTGCCACCGATGGCGAGTCCGTCACCGTCGCCCGAGATTTGCCATACTGTCATGTCGGGGTTGGCGGCTTTGAAGCCGGTAGCCACGGCGGCGGCGCGTCCATGGATGGTGTGGAAGCCGTAGGTATTCATGTAGTAGGGCAGACGCGAGGAGCATCCGATGCCCGAGATTACGGCAATCTTGTGGGGCGCAATGCCGATGGTTGCCATAGCCTTGTGAAGCGAGTTGAGGATAGCGTGGTCGCCGCAACCGGGGCACCAGCGCACTGATTGGTCGCTCTTGTAGCAGGCTGCTGTATAGTTGTTTTCCATAATGTCAGGCTTGTTGGATGAGACGTGTGAGTTCTTCCTTCACCTCGGTGACGGTGAACGGCTGTCCTTGTATCTTGTTGATGCGCAACACGTTGACACCGGGGAGTTTGCTCTGCAGATAGTCGGCAAACATGCCGGTGTTGAGCTCGGCGACAACCACGCGCTTGTACTTGCGCAGGATATCGAGGGCATTGGTAGGCAGAGGATTGATGTAGCGGAAGTGAGCCAAAGCCACGGGAGTGCCCTCGGCATTGAGTTCCTCGGTAGCGGTGTTGAGGTGACCGAAGGTGCCGCCCCAGCCCACGAGCAGGGTGTCGGCATCGGGGTTGCCGAGCACTTCTTGTGCGGGGATATTGTCGGCGATGCGTGCTACCTTCTCGCGACGGATGTTGACCATCTTCTCGTGGTTGACGGGGTCGGTGGAGATGGCACCGGTGACACAGTCCTTCTCCAAGCCGCCCAGGCGATGCATAGCGCCCTCGGTGCCGGGGATAGCCCAATAGCGCACCTTGGTGGTCTCGTTGCGGTCGTAGGGACGCCAGCCGGCGGCGAGTTGCTCGGCGCTGACATATGGCGGGTTGATGGCGGGGAACTCATCGTCCTCGGGGATGCGCCAGGCGCTGGAGCCGTTGCCGATGAAGGCGTCGGTGAGCAGCACCACGGGAGTCATATGCTCCAGGGCGATGCGAGCGGCTTCAAAAGCCATAGTGAAGCAGTCGGTGGGGGTAGCAGCGGCTACGACGGCTACGGGCGACTCGCCGTTGCGCCCGTACAGGGCTTGCAACAGGTCGGTTTGCTCGGTCTTAGTGGGCAGACCGGTGCTGGGGCCGCCACGTTGTACGTCGATGACTACCAAGGGCAACTCAGCCATCACAGCCAAGCCGATGCCTTCGCTCTTGAGGGCGAGACCGGGACCCGAGGTGGAGGTCACGGCAAGGTTGCCGGCAAAGGAGGCTCCGATTGCCGAGCACACGCCGGCTATCTCGTCTTCCATCTGTATTGCCTTGACACCGAGGTCTTTGCGCTTGGCGAGTTCGTGGAGAATATCGGTTGCCGGGGTGATGGGGTAGGAGCCGAGGAACAGCGGACGTCCCGACTTCTGCGATGCCATAATCAAGCCCCATGCGGTGGCGGTGTTGCCGTTGATATCGGTATAAACGCCCTTGACGGGAGCGTCGCTCTCGATGCGGTAGGTCGATACCGTGGCGTGAATATTGTGGCCGTAGTCGTATCCGGCGTTGATTACCTTGGCATTAGCCTCGTAGACAGCCGGCTTGCGAGCAAATTTGGTCTTGAGGTGGTGGAGGGCAGCCTCGAGCGGGCGGTCAAAGAGCCAGCACACCAAGCCGAGGGCAAAGATGTTGCGGCACTTGAGGACGCTCTTGTTGTCCAAGCCCGAGTCGGCGAGAGCAGCCTTGGTCATCGAGGTGACGGGCACTTGCACCACTTGGGCTTTGATGTTCAACTCGGTGAAGGGGTCGTCGGTGACAAACAGAGCCTTGCGCAGGTCTGCCTCCTTGAAGGAGTCGATGTCGACGATAGCCACGCCACCGGGCTTGAGGAACTTCACATTCTGCTTGAGCGCAGCGGGATTCATGGCAATAAGCACGTCGCACAAATCACCGGGAGTGTATACGCCGGTGCCGACACTCACTTGGAAGCCGGACACACCGCTGAGCGACCCCTGGGGAGCGCGAATTTCGGCAGGATAATCGGGGAAGGTGGACACTTGGTTGCCCACGCCTGCCGACACGTTGGTGAAAATGTTACCCGCAAGTTGCATACCGTCGCCCGAGTCTCCCGAGAAACGGACAACTACCTTGTCGAGAACTTTTACGTTGGTCTTTTCTAACATTTGATTCTAAGGTCTTTAGTGCGAGGCGGATTTTGCCTCAATTGCTCGGCAAAGGTATGCAATATTTTTGATTAAATAAAATAAAACGCTGATAAAAAGCAAATAAAAAGCACCCCGCCGAGTAGTTGGCGGGGTGCTATGGTGGAAATGTGCTAATTCAGCACATCATTTGGGCTTATTTTACAAGCACCTTGGTGGCTGTGGTGCCGCACACCTTGACATAGATGCCGGGGGTGAGGTTGGAGGCAGGCACTTGCACGCCTTGGAGGTTGTAGAACACTGCGTTGGTGGCTGCGGCAGCCTCCTCGGTGGTGATGTCGCGGATAGCGCTCTCGCTGCCGTAGAAGGTGTACTTGGCGGCGGCGGGAGTTACAGCCTCAGGAGCGGCATTGGGAAGGGTGTACACGCGGTAGCCGCCCTCGCGCAGGTAAGCGTGGAGGTTGCCGGCGGCGTCGAAGCGCATATGAGCCCATGAGTTGGTGTCAATCTCGAATGTGTACTTGAGGGTAAGCGCGGGCTTGTTCTCTTCCCATGCTACGTCGAAGATGGCGATGCTCTTGTCAAAGCCTACGGCGAGGGTCGAGCCATCAACAGTGATAGCGATAGCAGCGTTGCTGCCGGCGGTGATGCTCTCGCATACACCTTCGTCGGCTGAGGTGAGTACGCAGTCGGGAGCGGTGAGCACGTCGGCGATGTAAGCGAAGTAGGGAGTGCCTACTTGGTTGTTGCCGGCGCCACGTACTTGGGCGCACCATACACCGTCGCCGTAGGTGAGCACGTCGACGTTGGTGTTAGCCAACAGACCACCGTAACCGATGGATTCGGGAGCAGTGGTGATTTCCCAGCCCGAGCCGAGATAGTAGCGCACGAGGGTGTTCTCGGTAGAGCCGCTACCGTTGGAGCCTTCGTGGTCTTCGCTGAAGGAGATTACATAGGTGTCGTCGCCTTCGCCGATGAAGTCAAAGCCGGCGTTGCCACCACCGAGCTTGACGCCGTCGTAGGTGAAGCAACCTGTTCCATCCTTATCGCCTGCAAAGAGGGTGAAGGGTTCGGTGGTTACATCAATCGGGTTGACAGCCACGATGCCATAGCCGGCGTCGCCCCAAGTAGCAAATACTGCCATACCTTCGCGTTCGTTACCGCGGAAGGGGTTGGACTGGTTGGAGGTCACGCCACCAAACATAGCGTGGTCCTTAAATACTCGGTCGGCAACTTTGACACCGGTGGGGTCGTAGATGTCGATACCGGCGTTCTTGCCATGACCTACGGTCACGTAGCCGAACGACTCGGCTTCGGGGTCGGTGATAACGACAGCACCACCACGAACGGTGAGACCGCTGGCGTCAGCGCTGTAGACACCTGCCTGGGCGATGGGTGCCGAAGTGACGTTCACGCTCCATGTGTAGTTAGCCTCTTGGTTGAGTTCGCTCTTGTTGATGACGTATGTCTGCTCGCCGGCTGCAAGTGCGCCCATCGGGTAGGTGATTACGTCTTCGGCGTTCTCGGTGTTGGTGAGGACGATGTTTACGTCGGTAGCGTCGCCGGTGAGTTTGAAGGTGATATCATATGTCTCATCGTTTTCGGCGGCTACTACGTCGTAGGCAAATTCGTTGCGACCCTGAGGTTGCTTAACGTTCTGGGTGGTGAGTTTGGTGAGTTTGCCGTTGCGCAGCAGGTAGAGGTTGATCCAGCCACCTACGGGCTCGAGGCTGTATTCGTCGCGAGTAACGACGGTCTCGCCGGCGGCTGCAGTGGCAGCGGCTTCTACCTCGGTGAGTTCAACGGGAACGGTCAATTCGGTCTCAACGGCACCGTCGAGGTTGTCGCTGATGTTGACCATGCGCACGCCGCGGTTGATACCCTCGGCATTGTCGGGCATTACCAGGAAGGCTGCACCGGCATAGCGGAACATACCGGCATTGCCATCGGCTACCGACAGCACTTCGTTGCCGCTGGCTATAGGCTCGCGGTCGAAGGCTTCGCCGAATGTCCATGAGCGAACACCCTTGGTGGAGTCGATCATGATAACTTGGTCGTCGGCGAGGGGCGATGTGAAGACGTTGACGTCGGCAGCGGTTTCCGAGAACTTGGTAGTGTTGGCGCTGCTGCGGTAGTCGGTCTCGCCTTGCTTCTCGCCATCCATCACTGAGATGAGTGTGGCGCGTACAGTGCGAGCGGCGCTGACGGTAGGCATGGGCACTACGATATTACCCTCTTGGGTGGTGCCACTGTAGACGAAGCGCGAAGGATATGCACGGAACCACAAGCCGGATGCTTGGGTGGTTACCCATGCTGCGGGGTCGCCGGTAGGCAAGCCTGCCTCGTCGTTTGCCCACTTATATATAGTATATGTGCCACGACCGGCATCACCGGCTTCAATCTGGTCATCGCTATATTGGTCCTTGGTACCATTGGAGGCGAGGAGCACACCGTCGGCAGTCACTTGGATGTCGGCGATAGCGGCAAATGAGCCGGCAGCACCCTCGGTGGATACTGTGGCTACCACAGCCTTGGCTTCGGGGTCATAAACGATGATGGTGGGCACAGCCTGTTCCTCAACAGCGACGTTGGCGGCTTCTTCGATAGCCTTGTCGAGGGCGAGGATGTAGAGCTTGCCATTGTGAGCGATCATACGCTTGATTACCTTGCCCTCGAGTTCGGCGATAGGCTCGTCGATGTAAGATGCTTCCACGGTGTATTGAGCGGCGGGGAGCAATGAGCCGAGGTCTGCCAGGTAGTCGGGATAGTTGTAGTATACCTCAGTGTCGGGTACCCAGTCCTTGTTGACGAGTTGAGCCGAGGGATAGGAGATTTGAGCGGCTTTCACCTCAACCTCGACGGGGTCGCCGGGCAGGTATTGCTCGCTCTCGAAGGTGATGGTATAGGTGCCGGGTTCTACGTCCTTGAAGACGAAGGCACCGTTGTAGTTGAAGTCGGTGGTATAGCGAGCCACTTCGACACCGTCCTTATTGAGGATAGCGGTGCAGCCGTTGAGCGGCAGGAAGCGGTCGAGCGATGTGGTGTTGGGCTTGTAGTAGTCGTCGCTGAAGCGCTCGTTGGCGTCGCGCACGATACCATAGATGTCACCGGTGCTCTCCTTGGTAAGTCCGAAGTAGTCGGCGATACCGTGGGCATATGCAGCGCCTTCCATGTAGTCGACATCCCAGTTCATGGCACGGTGGCGTGCGGGCTGGTATGTGTGGAAGTAGCCTTCAACCAGGAAGCCGGGCACGGTGTGCTTCAACACGCCGAGGTAGCCGTAGAGGTTCTCGCGACCGTAGCCGGGACCTGCATAGAAGTTGCAGTCGCCACGCACGTTCGTGCTGGTAGCCGAGTAGGCGGTCCACACCATGTGGGGGTTCTCGATGGAGTAGAGCCAGCAAGCGTCTGCCATGGCGCGAGAGGTGGTTTGGTGCTCCAGGGTGCAACCCTCGTGCTCGGTGGGGGTGTCAAAGCCACGATACAGGAACAAGGGGAAGTTGGTGCCTGTACCCTCGCCGGCAGCGTTGGAGTGGATGGAGATGAACATATCGAAGTGGTTGGCGTCAACCTCGGCGGCTATCTCCGTGAGGTTGCGGTTGTACCACTCGAGGTCTTCGGGAGCGGCATCGCCCAATTGACCCTTGGTGCCATTGTCTTCGTGGAAGGGACCACACTTGACGTGCGACATCACGATATTGTTGTTCATATCGCGGGCGGCACCGATTTGGTGCAATTCGCCTTCTTGATTGAGTGACGGATCATATTTGAGACCGTAGGTGCGGAGTTTCTCGAGCACGCCGAAGCCCTTGCGCAGGTTGGTGTTGGACTCGAAGAAGTTGGTGGTATCGGTGTTGTAGCGGTCATACGCTTTGTGGCCGACAATCACACAGGGACGGTCGTTGGCTGTCCAGGAGCCGTGTCCCGGGTTGATGTATACGCGCAATTCATCAGCGGTCTTGGCGTATAAGCCTGATGTGGCGGCAAGCGCCATCATTGCAATGATAAGTTTCTTCATGGCGTTGCTCATTTGAGGGTTACTATATAGAGGTCACCATCGGCGGTGCAGTAGGCTACCGAGGAGCCATCGGCGCTTGCCGAGGGATAGATGGCGATATGACCGGGCAGAGAGATGCTCTGGCGCACGCCGTTGAGGTTGGTGAGGATTACCTCGGAGGAGGTGATTTGCTGACCGTTATCGCGGTCGTTCATACCTACGACCATGTCGTTGCCCACCCAGCGGGGAGCGTGGAGGCGACCCAGGGCGATGGGGTTGGAGCCGTCGATGTTGCACACAAAGGCGCCGGCACCGCTCAGTACATAAGCAACCTTGGTGCCGTCGGGGCTGATTGACGGCCACAGATATGAGCCGCGACCTTGCGGGTCGATAGTGGTGGTCTTACCGGCGACGGTGATGTCGAGGTGACCATAGTTGATTGATGCTACGGGCATCGACGCGGCACGCTGACCGTTGAACGAGCACACGCGAGCGCGACCGTTGTCAACGGCGGTGATGCCGGCGGCTGAGATGGCGATACCGGCGTTGAGGTGACGCGAGGGTTTCACCAATTGATATTCGCTGCCATTCGTCAAGTTAACACAGTTGATGCCGGTGTGGCGCAAGTGGTTGTTGTCGAATGTGTAAGTGCGGAATACGACATTGTTGCCGTCGGGGCTGATGGTGACGCCCGAGGCGATGCCGTCGGTGGTGATGACGCTTGCAGCGCCTGTGGACAGGTCTACCTTGTACAAGGTCTTGCCGCCCATTTGTCCAAGTACGGCAAATGTGCCGTCGGGACTCAGTGTGGCTACATCGCCGGAGATACCCTCGGGCAGAGCAACGCGGTCAACCGACGCTACTTCGACCAATTGGGCGCTTGCCAACAATGATGCCGACACTGCTAAAGCTGTGAGTAATAGCTTTTTCATTACGGTTAGAGTTTAGGATTAATAGATGTTGTTTTATGTAGTTTGTTTTGTAATACTTCAATGCTCAAGGCGTGGATTTGACACCCTCGATTTTATGCCGCCAAAGTTAACAATTATTTATCACTTTTCCCAATTTTTCCTCACCTTTATTTATTTACAATTTTGTCGAGTGTGTATATCCAAAAATAATCACTATCTTTGCAGTGTTGAAAAACGAGATTGTTATGAAGAAGATTTTACCCTTGTTATTGTTGTTGTGCGGCGCGGTCGCTGTCGCACAAAGTGATTATAAGCCCATGGCTGTCCAGGGCCGCACATGGTGGTACACCAGCGAGTACGACGGCTTTGATGCCACGGCTGAGTTTGGCGTGCGAGTCGGCGACAAAGTTGATATTGATGGCGTCGTCTGGTACAAACTCCAAGTGATCTTCACTGAAATGTTTGTCCGTAGCACGGGCGAATTTATGAGCGATTCCCACGACGTGTTGGACCTATGCTACATGCGCGACGACGATTGCAATGTCTACACTTATGCCCCGTTTGACTCGCAATTTGCGCCGCTCAGGTATTATATCGACCACTTCGCCCAAGTATTGGGCGCTCGCGAGGCTCCGTTGATGGTCTATTCTTTTGGTAGCAAGGATGACGAGTGGACCCTCGGCAACGAAGGTTATACGTGGATGAACTTCAAAATCACCAATATCAACGAGGTAGTGTCGCACAAAAATAAATTCATGGAGTACGACGCTGAATGTCTCGACGCCAACTGCCAAAAAGTGGATATGGAGTATGTCATGGGCATCGGTCGCCGCGACGCCACTTACTCGGAGTTTGTCGCGCTTCCTTACAACGAAATCGACTCGAGCTTCCCTCACAACGCACCACCACATTTGCGCTATGTCACAGAGGGTGAGGATAATACCATCATCTACGAGGCTCTCGGCGGGCGTCGCATCTGGGAAGACTCCAACAGCATCAGCGGCATCACCGCCGACACCTCTGCCGGCACTCCGCGCTACTACAACCTCCAAGGCATCGAAGTCACCGACCCCTCCATCCCCGGCATCTACATCCAAGTCCTCAACAACTCCACCTCAAAGATTGTAGTCAAGTGAATTCTGTTTTGCAAAAAAACAAATTATCTTGACATTTGCGGAAAAGTTTTATATCTTTGCGGAGTTGAAAGTATAATACTATGAAAAAGATTTTATCTTTAATGATTTTGTTGTGTGGCTCGGTGGCTGTCGCACAATCCGGCTACAAGTCGATGGTCGTTGAGGGTCGCACATGGTGGTATACAAGCAACTATGTGGGTGTGATGACCGACTGTGATTATGGAGTGAGAATAGGCGCTGAAGTCGATATCGACGGCGTTAAATGGCATAAGGTCGAGAAGGTGCTTTCAGGCAATTATCCCTCCAACTCCGACATCATCATAGACTCGGACCGCGAAGTCGTTGAGCTGTGTTACATTCGCGAAGAAAACGGGTGTGTCTACACATACGTGCCCGAGAAGGGTGACTTCAAGCCTACCGACTTCTATCTCGGTTCGTTGGCAAGCCTCTTTGCCGGAGATACCGCGCCGGTCAAGGTGTATGATTTCGGTGAGGTCGGCGAAGAATGGTCCTTCTCTAACGTTAATGATGAATACAATCACTCGTGGATAGATTATGAGATAACCGATATCTCCGATACCAATTCTTGTGGCAATACCTACCGTCAATACACTGCAAAGTTTGTCAAAGGCGATTATAACGACTATCAAAATATGACATATGTCGAGGGTATTGGCATACGCCATGAGAAGTACTCCGAACTATTCGTCGTGCCTTTTGACGCATTCGACATGAGTTATCCGTTTTATGATAGCCCGCGTCTGCGCTATGTCACAGAGGGTGAGGATAATACCATCATCTACGAGGCTCTCGGCGGGCGTCGCATCTGGGAAGACTCCAACAGCATCGGCGGCATCACCGCAGACACCTCTGCCGGCACTCCGCGCTACTACAACCTCCAGGGCATCGAAGTCACCAACCCCTCCACCCCCGGCATCTACATCCAAGTCCTCAACAACTCCACCTCGAAGATAACGATCAAGTAAAAGAAACTCTCTATTCAATAAATACTTGCGGCGCATTTTCCGCAGAAAATTTGCAAAAATCTTGTTGCCCAAATTATTGTGCAAGTCAAGATTTATTCCTAACTTTGCAACGCAGACCGCTCGGAAGCCCCGGTCACGGGGACGAGGGCGGGACGCAGACATAATGAAAAGCGTTTATCCGCGCTGATTCTTGACGAATCGAAATTCTGGCAGATTTCACTCCAAAGTCAAGGATTAAGCAACGATGAATGCCCGTGGATATGTAATATCAGCATCGGCGATAATCTCGTGAGGGATGTAAGCCGATTGCTCTCGTTGCATATACAAGCGTAGGGCTTCTCGTTGCCGTCCGACTTTGGAAAGGCAATGCCAGAAGCCTCGATTCGTAGGACGGTAACAGATACAGATACAGATTCCTACGCTTTTTTCGTGTATTTAAACGCCAACGAGGGGATGACCGCGGCATAATTAGCTATATGTGTAAGGATTTGCGCAAAGTAACTTTTACCCTCGGTAGTTATGAGTTTCTCCCGGATCTTTCCCCCAAGGAAATGAAAGATATGGAAGAACTCTCCAAAGTGCGGTCAGGGTACTTTCATCGTTGGGTCGACGATGTCGACTCCAGCAAGGACATTCCCTACATCAGAACTATGGCATTGGTTGAGGACAATGCTGATGGTTCGATTCATATGATTGAATTTCAAAATCTTAAATTCTTGGAGGAATGATTATGGAATCAAAAATCAAAAATTTCGGAATGTTCATGGCAATGCTGTGGATATCCATATCATCTTTTGCCTATGACTTCGAAGTAGATGGCATATGCTACAATATCACTTCCATGTCTAAATTGGAAGTAGAAGTAACTTCATATGCTTATTTTGAACGTATAAACATTGGTGGCTTCAATTGTTGGAAAAACACAACCCCTTATTCCGGCACTGTCGTGATACCATCTTCAGTAAACTACAATAATAGAACATTCACGGTGGTTGGCATTGGCAAGTCCGCATTTGGATACCCAAGTTACGATTCAAGTTCATTTCAAGTCGACTATTCCGATGCATCAATGCACGGAAAGCCAACTGCCGTAACATCTGTTATTCTCCCGTCGACCATTCAATATATTGATGATATGGCATTTCAAGGTTGTAAAATTGAGCATATTGAGTTGCCTGCTTCTTTGGAAAGAATAGGGATTGCAGCTTTCGCTTATACTTCGTTAAGTTCAGTAAACTTACCCCAAGGCGTTCATACTATACAGAAATCATCATTTTTGGGTTCAAGCGTGAGTTCGATTGTCTTAGGGAGAAATGTATCCTATTTTGGAGATAAGGCATTCAATTCATGTTACAATCTAATGGAAGTGTTCTTCACATCTATGTCAAAACCTGACGGATTGTCAACGGGAACATTCAGTGGTGCACATACTGCATTGGAATATTATGTACCATCGGTCAGCGTCTATGGTTTCGGTCTGGAATACTTGACTTTTGCATCATCTTCATTCGATTACACTGGACAATCACACAATATCGAATGGACTAATAACTTGAAGGCTTATAAATGTGATATTTCTGAGTCTGAATGCCAAACGGATGTAAATGCCGGGCAATACACTAAGAATCTCATGGTAACATATTCTGATGGGATTGACTTCTCTGTGGATATTCCATACGAATATACAATCAACAAAGCTCCAATGACTTTGTCAGTTAATGATGTTCAACGGGAATACGGAGATCCAAATCCTTCGTTTACATGTAACATCTCCGGATTCGTTAATGGAGAGAATGAACATACGCTTGGGACAACTCCTGCATTTGAGTGTGAGGCCACACAAATAAGTAAGGTCGGTAATTACAGAATTCTGGCTTCATTGAACGCACCAAATTATGATATTACATATAAGTATGGGACTCTCACCATTGTAAAAGCTCCTATTACCGCTACGGTTTTAGATCTCAATAAAATCTATGGGAATGAAAATCCGAGCTTCTCGCTCTTGTATTCAGGTCTTAAAAATAACGAAACAGCACCGGAATGGAGTGTCGTTCCAAAATTCTCCACAACAGCTACAATCGCTTCCGGGGTTGGTGTATACCCAATTACTGCATCCGATGGCGTAGCAGTCAATTACGTTGTGACCAAGTATATTCCAGGCACCATAACAGTTACAAAACGAGATTTGACAGCAAAAGCGAATGATTGTGAACGCCTTTATGGAGAAGATAATCCACAATTTGAAATTTCATATATAGGTTTTGTCAACGGAGATACAGAATATGCGTTGACTAAGAAGCCAATCGCAGAATGTAACGCAGCGAAGGAGTCAAATGCCGGTACTTACCCCATTGTTGTGACAGGTGGAGAAGCTGAGAACTATAGTTTCGTTTATAAAGATGGCTCACTAAAGATAAACCCATTAACCGCAGGTTTTAAGGATGTCTATAATTCTGTGACTTATAATGATATGTCACTTAGTACCAGCGAGTCTTATTTCAACTATATCCCGGAGATTGTAGGTCCGTTTAGTGAAGATGACTTCTGGATTGAACTATGGTTCCTTGACAAGGAAAATCAATATGATCAACACGTCATTACAATTACTGGCGGAGACTATGCAGGAAATTATGTCAACACTAACTTAGATCGTCCTATGTGGGCAGGGAAATATATATTCAATCTCACATCGAAGGGAACCAATCCTAATGTAGTGGCTAATCCGTCGCGTGCATATCTAACAGTAAATAGGACATCAAATAATCTTGAATGGGATACGAATTCACCTATTACTGTTAAAGTCGGGGAAAAAGTAGATCTTGGCATTACCTATCAAGCAGATCTATGGTGTACATTCAATACCGATTATAATGAAGAATTAATTGAGCTTTCTTCTGAAGGAGAGATAGGGAATAATCCGCATTGGTTTGTTACCGGACTTAAGGAGGGAGAAACGACTCTTTATTTCGGAATAGAATGTAAAAAGAATGATATGGGCTTTTACGACTTTACTGATTCCAGAACATTGTCAAAACGTATCGTTGTTGAACCTTCAGCTGGAATTAATGGAGTTGTAAGCGAGAACTCGTCACTTTCAGTCGCAGTATTTGAGGGTCGTATTCACATCCTTAATAAAGATCCAAAAGACGTTGTAAGAGTATTCTCAACGCAAGGTTTACTTATGATTGAGACAATGGACAATGAAATATACAATC
>CALZTY010000008.1 GCA_945829225.1 uncultured Bacteroidales bacterium
AATTATATACACCGGTCGGCACCATATAGTCGACGTCTCGTCCCCGAGCAATGGCTTGCCGCAGCAAGGTGCTTGACAACTCTACCATCGGGGCATCGGCAACAGTCACTCCGGGGGTATCGGCATCGGGCGCCGCATAGCCCGGGCGCGGATATACTATCACACCATAATCATTGATAATACGGTCGGCATCGCGCCAGCGGTCAAAAATCTGCCAATTGTCGCTACCGATGATGACCTTGAAGTGCCGCTCGGGATACTTGCGCGCCAATGTGTCGAGGGTGTCAATGGTGTATGATGGGCGAGGCATGCTCAACTCGATGTCGCAGAGCCCGAGGCTGTCGCAACCGCCCAGCGCGATGCGCAACATTGCCAGTCGGTCCTCATCCGATGCCAGGTCGGCAGCAGATTTCAATGGATTGCGCGGCGACAAGTTCAGCCACACCTCATCGGCATATCCCCATTGTGCTATATATGAGGCTACAATCATATGCCCGATGTGCACGGGGTTGAATGACCCGCCCAACAGCCCGGTGACCGTCTTGTCGCTATCGCCCATTTATGAATTGATGAAATGCGTGAACACCTCGTAAGCCTCGGCAATCGCCTTGCCGAGGTTGTCGTTAACGATAGTTGTGTCAAATAGGGGCGCTTGGGCTATTTCGTATTCGGCGCGATTGATGCGAGTGTCGATGACCTCGGCGGTCTCGGTGCCTCGAGCCTCCAGGCGGTGACGCAACTCCTCAATGCTCGGCGGCTGGATAAATACAGTTAAGCATTTGGCACCATAGGCTTTCTTGACGTTCAATGCACCATTCACATCAATGTCGAGCACGACATCGCCACCGGCTTCCAATCGCCGGTCTATTTCGCTGCGCAATGTGCCATAGTAGCGCCCCGGGTACACCTCTTCCCATTCGACAAAGTCGCCGCGGTCTATCGCCTCCTGGAATGCCTTGGTGCTGAGAAATCTATAATGTACGCCATCGATTTCGCCCTCGCGTGGGGTGCGATTGGTCGCTGACACCGAGAAATCAAGATTGAAGTCCCCGCTGTCCATCAGTGCGTTTATGATAGTTGACTTGCCGCAACCCGACGGTGCCGATACAACTATTAATTTTCCTTTTTTCATGGTTTTGTCGTATTAGTTCTTATAATGCAAAATTAGCACTTTTTTTTCATCTACATAATCTTTATGGGTAAAAACTGTGAAAAAATTCCTTTTGAAAGTCTCGACGGTTGTGGGATTGCAAAAAAATTCGTAAATTTGCGGGCAATAAAAACCAAAGTATATAAGAAATGGCGTCTTTTATTGCAGACAGAGTGGCGATGGACGGTCTCACTTTTGATGACGTTCTCCTCGTCCCCGCGTATTCGGAAGTTCTTCCGCGCGAAGTAAATCTCACAACACGTTTTTCTCGTAATATCAACCTTAATGTGCCAATTGTGTCAGCGGCGATGGATACAGTCACCGAAGCGCAGTTGGCAATTTCTATTGCCCGCGAGGGTGGCTTGGGCGTGATTCACAAGAATATGCCTATTGCCGAGCAGGCTCGCCAGGTGCATGCTGTAAAGCGTGCCGAGAATGGCATGATTTATGACCCTGTCACCATTCGTCGTGGTGCGACCGTTGGTCAAGCGCTCAAAATGATGGAGGAATACCACATCGGTGGTATCCCCGTGGTTGATGAGCAAGGCTTCTTGGTGGGTATTGTCACCAATCGCGACTTGCGATTTGAGAGCAATCTCGACCGTATGATTGATAACGTGATGACCTCCGAGCATCTCGTTACTACCTCGCAGAGCACCAACCTTGAGGAGGCTGCGCGCATCCTTCAGCAGCACAAAATCGAGAAATTGCCCGTCGTTGACGGCAATGGCAAGCTCGTGGGCTTGGTTACTTACAAGGATATTACCAAGGCAAAGGATAAGCCCAATGCTTGCAAGGATCGCCTCGGTCGATTACGCGTCGCTGCCGGTATCGGTGTGACTCCCGACTCGATGCAACGTGCTCAAGCGTTGGTCGAAGCCGGTGTCGATGCATTGGTCATCGATACAGCCCATGGTCACAGCCGCGGTGTGGTCGGTGTCCTCAAGGAAGTTAAGCGTGCCTTCCCCGAGATTGATGTTGTTGTAGGTAATATCGCCACCGGCGAGGCTGCCAAGTTCCTTGCTGACAATGGCGCCGACGGCGTCAAGGTGGGCATAGGTCCCGGCTCAATATGCACCACTCGCATTATCGCAGGTGTCGGTGTGCCTCAACTCTCGGCTGTATATGATGTCGCTCAGGCTCTTGCTTCATACGACGTGCCCCTCATCGCCGACGGTGGTATCCGCTACTCGGGCGATATCGTCAAGGCGCTCGCTGCAGGTGCTCACTCGGTGATGCTTGGCGGTATGCTCGCCGGTGTCGAGGAGTCCCCCGGCGATACCATCATTTTCAATGGTCGCAAGTACAAGACATATCGCGGTATGGGCTCGCTCGAGGCTATGGAAAAAGGCTCCAAGGATCGCTACTTCCAGGGCGGCGAGTGCGATGCCAAGAAACTCGTCCCCGAGGGTATTGCCGCGCGTGTGCCTTACAAGGGTACTCTCTATGAGGTTGTATATCAAATGCTTGGCGGCTTGTGTGCCGGTATGGGCTATTGTGGCGCACCCTCGGTCGAGGCGTTGCACAGCGCTCGTTTCACTCGCATCACCGGCGCCGGTGTTGCCGAGAGCCATCCCCACGATGTGACTATCACCGCCGAGGCACCCAACTACTCAGCCACTCAGCGCTAACTTTTTTTGGTATACTATATAATAATATGTGTGTTTCATCGTTAGTTAATATGAATCTAATCCTGATTATTAACGTTACAACGATAAAATGAAAAAACAGATTTTGGCTTTAGGCATAGCAGGTGTTGCCCTGCTGGCATTGGCTGCCAAGAGCGCCGACCCTGTCTTGATGACCATCAATGGCAAGGACGTCCGTCTCAGCGAATTTGAGTACCTATATCACAAGAACAACTCTCAACAGGTCGAGCCTCAGAGTCTCGATGAATATGTTGAGATGTTTGTCAACTACAAACTTAAGGTCGCTGACGCCGAGGCTGCCGGTATTGATACCACTGCTGCTTTTGTCAATGAATTTACACAATTCCGCGACGAACTCGCCGCTCCATATTTGGTGGATAATTCGGTTCTTGACTCGCTTGTCGAGCAGAATTATATGCACATGTCCAAGGACCTGTATGTCAGCCACATAATGATGAATACCGGCAAGGAGGCAGTCCTCGACTCGCTTCGCACTGCCATCATTAACGGCTCCACTACCTTTGAGGATGTAGCCCGTCAATACTCCATCGATACTCCCTCGGCTCGCCGTGGCGGTCTCATGGGTTGGGTGGTCGCAGGTCGCTATCCCTGGCCTTTTGAGGAGGCTGCCTTCAAGACTGCAGTCGGTGAGGTGTCGCCCGTAATCAATTCGGGCTATGGTATCCATATCATACGCGTTGAGAAGGAACGCCGCAGTTGCGAAGTCCTCTGCGAGCATATCCTCCGTCTCACTGTCCAGAAGACCGATAGCGCTGCCGCTCTCGAGGAGGCTCGCATCGACTCTATTTACAACGAACTGATGCGTGGCGCTGACTTTGCCGACGTTGCACGTCGCCTCTCCGAGGACCCCGGCTCTGCAGCCAAGGGCGGTCGTCTCGACTGGTTCGGTGCAGGTGTTATGGTCAACGAGTTTGACTCCGTGGCTTTCGCTATGCCCTCAGGCACCATCTCGCGCCCATTCCGCACCTCTTACGGCTGGCACATCATCCACAAAATTGATGAGCGTGGCAAGGGTACACTCGAGGAGAACCGCGAGGCAATCATTCGCTCCTTTGGCAACGACGAGCGCGGTAGCCTCCCCCGTCGCAAATTTATGCAACAACAAATTGTCAACTATAAAGGCAAACTCAACGACAAGGCTTTCACTCGAATCGCCAAGTGGGCTGAGGAACTCGGTGGCACTGTCGACTCGACTATGACCGCTACCTTCGCGGCAAGCGACCTCCACGTATTTACCCTCAACGGCAAGAAATACACCCTCGCTCAAGTGATGCCTCAGGTGCCTGTATCGGCGCTCAAGGGTGGTGAGCAGATTGCCGCTCTCATCCGCAGCACAGCCTTCAACGTCATGGGTGAGGCTGCCATCGACCTCGCTCGCGAGGACTTGGTAAACACCAATCCCGACTATCGCAATCTTGTCAACGAATATCGCGATGGTATCCTCCTCTTTGAGATTTCCAATCGCAACGTATGGCAACGTGCAGCCGATAACAAAGATGAATTGGAGCAATTCTTCGCCGCCAACCGCGACAAATACTCGTGGGGTGGCACCGAGAAATTCAAGTCTTATATCATCTTTGCATCCAACGACTCAATTCTCGCCGAGGCTATGCAATTCGCCGAGACAATGCCTCTCGACGTGGTGCCTGCCGACTTCACCAAGCAGATGCGTGACAAATTTGGTCGCGATGTCAAGGTTGAGCGCGTAATCGCAGCCAAGGGCGAAAATGCTATCACCGACTTCCTCGCTTTCGGTGGCGAAAAGCCCACCAACGACAATGCCCGCTGGCCCTCTTACGCTGCCTTCCGCGGTCGTCTCATCACCGCCCCCGAGGAGGCTGCTGATGTCCGTGGTCTTGTAGTCTCCGACTTCCAAGCCGACTTGGAGCGTCGTTGGGTCGAGAGCCTCCGCGCCAAGTACTCCGTCAAGATTAATAACGACGTGCTCCAACAGGTCAAGTGACCTCGTTGATCCGTCGTCTTTTCTTTTCACAACTATGAACAAGCCCTGCTACAGCCGTCTTTCTCTCGTGCTCGTTGCAGGGCTTGTGCTTTTTCTATCCTCATGCTCAGGCAAGAAAGTCGAGCAATCCATGAGCGATTTCCTCGTCAGGGTAGGTGATGAATACCTCACTGCAGCGCAGGTCGCCCAGGCTGTCCCTGCCGGTCTTTCGCCCGACGACTCCACTGCTTTTGCTACCGGATATATCAAGCAGTGGATTGACACACGCCTGGTCAGTGAATATGCCGCCACCGAGGTCGATATGACCGAAATCGACCGACTCACAGAGGAATACCGCAATAGTCTCATCCTCAATGAGTATCGCCGTCGACTTTTCAATTCTCAAGCAGACTCTATTCCCGAGGATACCATTGTCGCTTATTATGAGGCTCACAAGGGCGATTTCGTTACTGACCGCCCATTTGTTCGCGCTGTGTATCTCAAGGTGCCCGACCGCGCCGCCAATATTCGCATCTTGCGTCGGCTCTATCAGTCGGACAAGCCCGCTGATATCGACCGACTCGAGAAGGAGTCCCTCTCCTCGGCTATCCACTACGACTATTTCCGCGACCGCTGGGTCGACTGGGAGCAGATTGAGTCGCGCATCCCTTATGATTTTGGCGACAATCCTATGACATGGCTTCGTCAGCACAAGACCCTTGACTACTCTGCCGGCTCCTTTGTTTTCCTCCTTCACATCGTCGAGGTCCTACCTCCTGGCACTACCATGCCACTTGAAATAGCACACCCCACTGTTGTCTCGCGCCTGCTCAATGCACAGCGTCATCGCTTCGACGAAATGATTTCGCGCAACCTCTATTCCCGAGCATTAGAATCAGGCCGCCTCGAGGTCCGCATCTAAATTTGTCGAAAATCTCACAATCTTTTTGGCTAAAAATGCCCAAAATCTCACAATCTTTATAAAAAGAGGGCTTCCATGTCACACTGCGATGAGTGCGGCATGGAAGCGTTATTAAATGGGTTTAGGTTTTTATTAAGAATGGTTTAAAGCCGATTGTAAACAAGAATACAAAAAAACTTGGGGGGTGATGATATTTTCTTGCGGTTGTTTGTTACTATTATATTATGGTGTTTGTGCCAATTGTTGATGGTCTTTGTGGGCTTGAAAAATTTTTTTGCAGAAAAATTTCTTTAATTGAAAAATACGTTCTATCTTTGCAGAAACTAACGAGCAAATAACTCTAATATGGAAACACGTAAACTGAAAATTCGCGATTTGACCCTCAGAGATGGTCAGCAATCGTTGTTTGCAACACGCCTCAGCCAGGCTGAGATTGATAAATTGTTGCCTCATTACGAGAACGCCGGCTTCTACATCATGGAAGTGTGGGGCGGTGCAGTGCCCGACTCGGTGATGCGCTACCTCGATGAGTCGCCGTGGAATCGTCTGCGCTCCATATCCGCCAAGATGAAGGGCAAGTCCCTGCTGTCGGCTCTTTCGCGCGGTCGCAACCTCTTCGGCTATGTGCCTTACCCCGATTATGTGCTCAAGGGCTTCTATGAGGAAGCCGACCGCAACGGTCTCAATGTAATGCGTATCTTCGATGCTCTCAACGATATCGACAATGTCAAGGAGTCTATCAAGATGATTAACAATATCGGTGGCATCGCCGACGGAGCAGTGTGCTACACCGTCGACCCCAAGACCGAGGAGAAGAAGGGCTTCTTCGGCAAGCTCTTCGGCAAGAAGCCTCAACTCATCTTCACCGATGAATATTTCGTGAACAAGGCTGTGGAGATGGAGCGCCTCGGTGCCGGCATCATCACTCTCAAGGATATGGCTGGCTTGGTAACTCCCTCGCGTGCAGCCTCGATTATCTCAAAACTCAAAGCCGCTGTCAAGGTGCCTGTTGACTTCCACACCCACTGTACTCCCGGCTACGGCTTGGCTTCGTCGCTGATGGCTATCCTCAATGGCGTGGATATCCTCGACACCAACATCTGGTGGTTTGGTGGTGGCTCTGCCGCTCCCGCTATCGAGTTGATTTATGTATTCGCCAAGAAGTTGGGCGTTGAAATCGAAGCAAATATGGAGGCTGTCGGCGCTATCCGCAAGCAACTCCTCGAGGCTCGCCGCTCTCTTGCCGATTACGACCTCAACAAGAATAACTTCCCGCGCGAATTTGACCCGCTCAAGGATACCCTTCCCGCCGATGTCGATGCTCTCTTCGACAAGGCTATCGCCGCCGCTAAGGCTGGTGACGAGGCAACCCTCCTTGATGCTTGCCACGCTATCGAGGCTTACTTTGGCTTCCCCAAGCCCAACGAAATCGTCAAGAACGCCGAGGTGCCCGGTGGTATGTACTCCAATATGGTCGCTCAGCTCAAGGCTCTCCAAGCCGAGGACCTGCTCAACGACTCAATGGCTCTCATCCCCATGGTGCGCCGCGACGCCGGTCTTGTGCCTCTCGTTACTCCTACATCGCAAATCGTTGGTGCTCAGGCTGTTAACGTGGCTCTCGACCGCAAGAAGGGCAAGCCCGACTATAGCAACTGCTCCAACCAATTCATCTCGCTGGTTAAGGGCGAATATGGTCACACACCTGTGCCCGTTGACCCCGAATTCCGCCGCAAGATTACCGGCGACGCCACCGAGAAGCCCTATGATGTCTCCACTTACAAGACTCCCGACAATCCGGTACTTGCCGAGTTTGGCGGCGTGAAGTTGGCTCAAAACACCGAGGAAGAACTCCTCCTCGCGCTGCTCCCCACCGTTGCCAACGGCTTCCTCAAGCGTCGTCGAAAAGAGGAATTTGATGCCGCACAGGCTGCTGCTCCCGCTGCTGAGGTTGCCGCTGAAGAAACCGCAAAGGTTGAGCCCATCACCGGTCCTACCCAGAACGCTCCCATGGGCGGTCGCGTTGTAGAGATTAAGGTAAAGGCTGGCGACAAGGTCACCAAGGGCTCTGTCCTCCTTGTGTACGAGGCTATGAAGATGGAAAATGATATCCAATCCGAATTCGCCGGCACCGTCAAGCGCGTGCTCGTGACCACCGACCAAGTGGTGAGCACCAACGAGCCTCTCGTAGAGTTTGAATAACCAGTTTCATATTATTATGAGCCGGGTACACTGGATTTATCCGGTGCATCCGGCTCTTTTTTAATACACATATTTGTATATGATCACCTTCTTGCTGTGCCTTGCCGCCCTGGTGGTGGCTTATTTCACCTATGGCAAGTATATCGAGCGCCAAGCCGGAGTCGATGACTCCATCGTTACTCCCTGTCATCGCTGTGCCGATGGTGTTGACTACATCGAGATGCCTCGTTGGCGTGTCTTCCTGGTGCAGTTGCTCAACATCGCCGGCACCGGCCCTATTTTCGGCGCTATCCTTGGCGCTTGCTTCGGACCGGTGGCTTTCCTGTGGATTACCATCGGTGGCATCTTCTTCGGTGCTATGCACGACTACCTCTCGGGTATGATGATTTTGCGCCACGACGGCAAGTCGCTCCCCGAGGTCATCGGTGACACGCTCGGCAAGAATATGCGAACGTTGGTGCGATGGTTTGCCATTGCGCTAATGATTATCGTAGGTGCGGTATTTATGGTAAGCCCTGCCGGACTCTTGGCTAAACTCACCGACTCTATATCCATTCAAATGTGGCTTTATATCATCTTGGGCTACTATATAATTGCGACAGTGTTACCTGTCAACAAGGTTATCGGCAAGATTTATCCCATCTTCGGCGCGACTATGTTGATTATGGCGCTGGGCTTGCTGGGTGTCTTGTTCTTCGAGCCTTATGTTATTCCTGAGATGAGTTTCCACAACTTCCACAGTGCTGCCGACACATTACCCATTTTTCCGACAGTGTGCATCACCATCGCTTGCGGTGCCATTTCGGGCTTCCATGCCACTCAGTCGCCAATGATGGCGCGATGTGTCGACAAGGAGCACCAATGTCGCTCGGTGTTCTTCGGTGCCATGATTACCGAGAGCATCATCGCCCTCATCTGGGCTGCCATCGCTATGGCTTTCTTCGGCGCTATTGATATCCTCAATGGTCAGTTGGCTGCCAATGGCAATAACCCGGCTTGGGTGGTGAGTGTGATATCTACTACCACCCTGGGCAAGGTTGGCGGTATCTTGGCTATCCTTGGCGTCGTGGCTGCGCCCATCACCTCGGGCGACACTGCTTTCCGCTCGGCTCGACTCATGCTCAGCGATATGTTCAACTTCAATCAGCGCCCGCTGATCAACCGTCTATTGGTGAGCCTGCCCCTGTTTGTCGCCGGCTTTATTCTCTCTCAGATAGACTTTGATATTATCTGGCGCTACTTTGCGTGGAGCAATCAGACCCTCGCCACCATCACCCTGTGGGCTATATACGTGTGGCTCTATCGCAGCGGTGCCAATGTGTGGGTGGCTCTAATCCCCGCAATCATCATGACCGATGTGGTGAGCACTTTCGTCTTCCAGTCAAGTCAATTTATCGGTATGGGCGCTACTCCCGTGTCGTATTTTGCCGGCGCAGCATGTGCGCTCGTGCTAACATTTTTTATGATTAGATACACCGGTTTACCATATATTGGCAAAAAATCTGATGCGAATATTACTAAGATTTAGTACCTTTGCACAAATATTCCAATAGCAACAGTAATGAAGATTTTTTCGTCAGACGAGATAAGAGCAATCACTGAATATACTCTCCGCGAACAAGGCATCACCCAAAGCACTTTCGTGGAGAATATCGGCGAGAACCTCGCAATGGAGATAATTACCGGAATTATCCCCGGACACCGTATTGTCATCTTTGCCGGTCCCGACCTCAACGGTGCATATGCTTTGGCAACGGCTCGCTTCCTGTGCCAGCAAGGCATTCGCCCCGATGTTTACCTCTTCAATGTGGGAGGCAAGCGACTCACCGATTTGTGTCTTGAGTTGCGCGACCGCCTGGTCGAGGCTTGTGGTGCCGATGTCCTCACCGAGATTACCGGTATGCAATTCTCCATGCCCGACTTGCAGGATGACGTCACTGTCATCGACGGATTGTTTGGCACCGAGCGTTGCTCGCCCCTGAGTGGAGGTTATCAGAGCATCGTGCGACACATCAACGATGTCGCGCCTCGCGTCATCTCTATCGATGTGCCCTCGGGCTTGCTGGTCGATGCTGTCGACAGCCTCTTGTCGCGCAACATCATCCACGCTACTATTACCTTGGCTATCGGCTTGCCGCGTGCTGCCTTCTTCCTCAAGGAGAATGCCGAGTTGCTCGGCGCGTGGAAAATTATCCCTGCCGACTTCAGCCGTCGTGCTATGGAGAAGGCTCCATGGCGCTATCGCATGATTGAGCAAGCCGATATCCACAATCTGCTCCCGCGGCGCTCGCTCTTCGAGTCCAAGGCTGACAGCGGCGATGCCATCATCTTTGCCGGCTCTCACGGCATGCTGGGTGCTGCTGTCCTTGCGGCTCGTGCTGCATTGCGTGGCGGTTGTGGCAAGGTCACCGTCCACGGTCCTCGCTGTGGCTTCTTCGTGTTGCAGAGTGCTGTCCCCTGTGCCCTCTATGAAACCGACCCCGGCGACCTCGCCATCAACAGTATTGTGCTCAAGCGCAATTATGATGCTGTGGCTATCGGTCCCGGTATGGGTACAGCCGACGCTACTATCGATGCGCTCGACCAATTCCTCAAGGTCGCCAATGCCAATAGCCGTCCCGTGGTCCTTGACGCCGATGCCCTCAATTGTATCGCTATTCGCCCCGACCTGCTCAACCATGTGCCTGTGATGTCGGTGTTGACCCCTCATGTGGGCGAGTTTGATAAGATTTTCGGACGTCAGCCATCGTCGAATGCTCGACTGCTCAAGGCTATCGATGTCGCTTGCCGTCGCCATATTATTATCGTCCTCAAGGGTCACTTCACAGCCATTGTCCGCCCGGATGGCAAAGTATACTTCAATCCCACCGGCACTCCGGCTCTCGCCACTGCCGGCACCGGGGATGTGCTCACCGGGCTCTTGGTGTCGCTCATCGCTCGCGGGCTCAAGCCCGAGTTGGCTGCGCTTGTCGCTCCTTATATCCACGGCTTGGCTGGCGAAATGGCTGCCGAGGTGCATGGAACATACGGCGTTACCGCCCAGGACGTCGCCGACAATATCGGCAAGGCTATTAAATTAGTAATGGATAACGAACAAAAAATATGAAATTCAAGTCTCTTCTTATAGCCACACTTGCTTGTGGCATCGCCTTGACTGCGCAGGCGCAGACCACTCAGCGCCTCACTGCCTCCAAGGTTAATGAGTATGGTCTCATCTACTCATTGCCCCTCACCGAGGTGGATATCACCATCGAGACCGAGCACACTGTGCTCACCCCGGGCGAGTTCTACAACTATGCTCGCCGCAACTTGGCTATCAATGATGCTATCACCGAGACCTCCACTACGGTGCGCCTCAAGTCGGTGACTTTCACCACTCGCGGTGTAGCCGATAAGGACAACCAATGGCTCGTACAATTCAAGGCGGGTTCCACACCCTATATGGTGCTCACCGAGGATGGACGACCCTTGGCGGTGAATGCGCCCGAGGGTGTTGAAGTTGACGCCCCTGTGCTACCCGTGGCTGTCGCCGCCGAGCCTACAATTCTCGAGACTGATGCCGCCCGCCAGGCGATGACTCAAGATATGATACGCAGTTCGTCGCTCTCCAAGCGCGCCGAACTTGCTGCCCAGCGCATCTTTGAGTTGCGCGATATGCGATCTGATTTGCTTTCCGGTCAGGCTGATAATCCACCGGCTGACGGCGCTGCCATGCAACTAGTATTGCAGAACCTCGCCGACCAAGAGGCTGCCCTCACCGCAATGTTCGCCGGAACTCGCTCCACATGGACCGATGTCAAGACAATAACCATACGCCCTGACTCCGCGGGTATTAGCGACGAGATTATTGCTCGTATCTCGCCTTACGACGGCATCATTGATGCCGACAACCTCGCCGGTGCTCCCTTGACACTGTCGGCAGAGGTTATCGAGCGTGGCACTCTCCCTGTCAACGAGAAAGGCGAAGTGAAGAAATTCCCCAAGGGTGGGGTGGCTTACACCATCCCCGGCAAGGCTCGCATCAGCATCTCCTATGAAGGCTCAGTCATCGCTACTGCCGATGTAGACCTCGCCCAATTAGGCGTGACTTTTGGTATCGACCCCTCGTTGTTTACCGACAAAAAGGCGCCCTCAAAGATGCTCTTCGACCCAAATACCGGCTCTTTGCTTCTCATCGGTCCCGCTGATTTGTGATATTTTGCGTTTTTTGCTTGCACTGTGAATTTTTTTGCTTAACTTTGCAACGCAAAAGCCACCGCCCGAATGGTGGAATGGTAGACACGAGGGACTTAAAATCCCTTGGCCATTGCGGCTGTGCGGGTTCGAGTCCCGCTTCGGGCACATATTATGAAATTTGAATATACACCTCAGGGCGTGTGCTCACGCTCAATGCAAATCGAAGTCGTGGATGGAGTTGTCCGCGACTTACAAGTAATAGGCGGTTGCAATGGCAACCTCCAGGGTATCGGTGCACTCGTCAAGGGTATGAAAGTCGAGGATGTCATCGCTCGCCTCAAGGGTATCCGTTGTGGATTCAAAGCCACTTCCTGTCCCGACCAATTGGCTACCGCCTTGGAAAATATGCCGCGCGAGTGAGTCGCGGCTCTATCTTGTGAATAATTCGTCCATATAACAAAAACGTAGCGAAGGCGCGTGAATTGATTTCTCAATCACGCGCCTTCGTGTTTTTTGCCTGAATGCCGATTATTTCTTAACGGCTTCGAGGGAGGCTTTGCGGAAGGCCTTCATTGCCTTCTCGATTTCCAAAGATGCCTTGCGTGCACGAGCACCGGCAGCCTTGTTACCATTTTCAACTTGAGCGGTTGCATCCTTGCTAAATGCGGCATACAACTCAGCAACTTTTTCGATAAGTTCTTTCATGACAATAGGTATTAAATGATTAATATGTTGCAAAGATACAAATTTTCGGATAATAATCTAAACTTTATGAGAAAAAATCAAAAAAAGTCTCAAAATTTTGAGTAAAAATGCCCCTAAAGCCGTATCTTTGTGGAGAAAAACTACTTAAAACCTATGCGAATTATTATAAATGAAGAGTTTGGAGGTGAACGTCCATTATTTGCTTCGCACAATTTGAGGCTTGAGGGCGTGACCATTCATGCCGGAGAATCGGCGCTCAAGTGTTGCAGCAATATTGAGGTCGACGGTTGTCGCTTCGAGGGTAAATATCCTCTGTGGCACGTCGACGGCTTCAAGGTCAATCGTTGTATATTCACTCCGGGAGCGCGTGCCGCCTTGTGGTACTCGAGCCGTCTCGTTATGACCGACACAATTGTTGAGGCTCCCAAGATGTTCCGCGAAATGCGTGACCTGCAGTTGACCAATGTCCATATCCCCGACGCACAGGAGACCTTGTGGCATTGCCACGGTGCTAAATTGCGCAACGTTGATGTCAAGCATGCCGATTACCTCTTCATGCATACTAGCGATATTGATATTAGCGACTATCGCCATCAAGGTAATTATGCCTTTCAGTACTGTCGCAATGTGGTAATTCGCGATGCCGTCATTGATGCTAAAGATGCATTCTGGAACACTGAAGATGTAACATTAATTAATTGTAAACTCACCGGTGAATACTTGGGTTGGCATTCACATCATTTGCATCTTGTTGATTGCTCGATATCCGGAACACAACCGTTGTGCTATTGCCATGACCTCGTAATGGATAATTGTACCATGGCGTCGGATTGCGATTTGGCTTTTGAAGACTCTACCTTGCAAGCCGATATACGCGGTAAAGTGACGAGCGTCAAAAATCCCACTTCAGGACACATAATCGCTGACGGCTATGGTGATATCATTCTCGATGAGAATGTGCGCCAACCAGCCGATTGTGCTATTGAAGTACGTTGATTGTCAATTAATTACCATGTGGTCCATCATCACGCCGGCAAAGGGGCGTTGATTGATGGTGCGGAAGCCTATCGCTTCGTAGAGGCGGTGAGCATTGGTGTTTGGCGGGTCACAGAGCAGTCCGGTGGGCTTGCCGAGGTGCTTGTAGCGCTCAATAGTGGCGAGGATAAGCCGGCGTGCCAAGCCTTTGTGGCGATGCTCGGGGAACACGGCGAGGGTATCGAGATAGATCTCGTCTTCGGAGGTCTCATCGCCCATAGCGGCAAAATCAACCTCCAAGCCCAGGACCTTGTGTGCTTCTGTAGCAAAGGCGCGTCGCAAGTCGTACAGACGAGCACCGTCATATGCCACGAGGACACCGGCGACAGAGCCATCGGGAGCCTCTGCAACCAAGGTGTTGAGGTAACTGTATTGAGTGTGATCCATTGCGGCGAGATTGGCAAACATTTGCTTGACCAAGGGCACGCGCTCGGGCGAGCCGGCAAAATTCTCGGTGATTTCGCTGCCTATACCCCACAGGATTGCTTGAGCGATGGCTTGTGCATCGTCGGGAGTGGCAGGGCGAATGCTGTAAGTTGTTTCGGTCATTTCCTATATGTGTGGGTGTTCAGGTAGTTGTTAGCGGCATTTAGATACTCGTCGGCGGCTTGTTTGAAGCCGTTGTGCATCAACTCGGAGTGTCGGGCATGTATGCGCAACAGGGCGTTTTGGCGTGCCATAGTGCCCTCAGGTGCAGAGATTGCGATGGCGGCATCGCGCCGTCCTGCCTCGGCAGCCTCGGTGATGGGCGCTGTCGGCGAGTCGGTGAGCTCGTCGCCACAACTGCGGCACAGCCACACGATGCCGGCGATGATGAGAATAAGAATGAATAGGACAAAGGTGATGCGTCCTTTGCGTAGGCGCCCCTTGCGCTTGCGCGTTTTGCGTTTGGTCGTATTGGGTGTGCGCGTAGCCATGTTTACTTGTTGTCGAGGAGTTGGTAGACCTTGCTCTTGACCTCTTCCATAAGACGACGAGGAGTAGACGTAGCGCCACATATGCCTATTGTGTCGGCATCGGCGAGCCATTCGGCTTGCAATTGCGACTCGTCAGCCACAAGGAAACTACGGTCGTTGACGCTCTTGCAGTGGTTGTACAAAATCTTGCCGTTACTGCTCTTGGTGCCGGCAACAAAGATGATAACATCGTGTGTGGCAGCGAAATCGCCGAGGTGCTCGACACGTCCGGCAACTTGGCGACATATAGTGTCGTAGGACATCAAGCGCGCCGGGGGAAGCAATCGATGGCGTATCTCGTCGATGATGGCGTGGAAGCCCTCAATGCTTTTGGTAGTCTGTGAGTATAGGGCGATGTCGCGCGAGAAGTCAATGTTGTCGAGGTCATCAATATCCTCGACGACAATAGCTGTGCCGGCGGTCTGTCCCACCAAGCCGTTGACCTCGGCGTGTCCGGTTTGTCCGTAAATGACTATCTGGGGGCGCTGACCCTCGGGCGCAGAGGTGTATGCCTCCTTGATGCGTTGTTGGAGTTTGAGCACCACCGGGCAGGTTGCATCGATGATGTCAATATTGTTGCGCCGGGCGAGGTCGTAGGTCGATGGCGGCTCGCCATGTGCTCGAAGGAGGACCTTAACATCGTGTAAATCAGCCATCTCGGCATGGGTGATGGTGCGCAAGCCACAGCGTTGCAGGCGCTCGACCTCGTTGCTATTGTGAACAATGTCGCCAAGGCAGTAGAGCGAACCGCTCCGGGCAAGTTCGTCCTCCGCCTTGCGTATGGCAGTCACGACGCCGAAGCAGAAGCCCGACATGTTGTCAATTTCGACTACAGGCATCAGTGTTGCAGGCGAGCTATGGCGTTGTTGAATTGTTCGATGAGCCAGGCATCTTGCTGCTCGATGGTCATCTCGGAGTTGTCGAGCGAAATGGCATCGTCGGCTCGGCGCAGGGGGCTCTCGGTGCGTGTACGGTCGATTTCGTCGCGATGAACGACGTTGGCGAGGACCTCGGCAAAGGTCACTTGCGAGCCGGCAGCGAGCAACTCGCTGAGGCGGCGCTGGGCGCGTGTCTGAGCCGATGCGTCAACAAAAATCTTGAGTTCGGCATCCGGGAAAACGGTGGTGCCGATATCTCGCCCGTCCATGACGATGCCACGGTCGGCGCCGAGGGCTTGTTGCTTGGCTACCAAGGCGTGGCGCACCTTGGGGATTGCAGCCACCTGAGACACCACATTGGAGACACGCAGTTGACGGATAGCCTCCTCAACGTCTTTGCCGTTGAGCATGGTATGCTGGCGCCCGGAGGGTTGGAGCGCGAAGTCTATGGTGATATCCTTGAGAGCGGTGATAAGACGAGGAGTATCGACATTGCCGTTGATGTCAACGATGCCATTGTCCAAGCCATAGAGGGCTACGGCGCGGTACATGGCGCCGGAGTCGATATATCTGTATCCGACGGCAGCAGCCAGGCGGCGAGCCATGGTGCTCTTGCCCGATGAGGAGAAACCGTCGATTGCAACGATTATGCGAGGTGTGTTCATTTGTATATATTTATTTAATGAGGCTTGCGAGAGCCATGTTGAGGTTTACCATAAATGTGGTGGCACCGGTGTGTGGCTGGGCGAGCGCCATGCTGACGCCGAAATTTCGCCCGCGGATGCCGGCGGTCATTGACCAGCCCGAGAGCATATTGCGCTGATATGTAGACATATCCGAGCGGGTTTTGTAACTATAGCCTACACCGATGTAGAAGTTACGGGAGGAGATGAGGTCGGCACCGAATACCAGGTGACGGAAGAGGTTGGAAGTGAACGAGTCTTTCAACTTGGGCTCGGAGGCGGCTGTGCCATCGCCATAGTCGACGTAGGGAAGATGCCACTTGGTGAGGTTCCATGCTGTGATGGAGAAGCGAATAGGGAAGGTGCCGAAGGTCTGTGACCAACCCAGGCGCACATCGATGGGCAGTCGGTCGTATGCTTGGTCGAAGCGTTTGATTTGACCACCGAGATTGGCGACTACCAACGACAGCGAGAGGTCCTTGTCGCTATTGTAATAATTGATACCGAGGTCGGTGCACAGTGCAAAAGCGGTGTAGTCGGCATAACTGCTGTACAGCATCTTGATATCAAAGCCGCCACGGAGGTTATCGGTAATGTCGTGGGAGTATGAGCCTCCGAAAGACATATCCTTGGGCGAGAAGTCGCCAAGTATAGTGCCGTCGGCGAGGGTCTCCTTGATAGAGCCGTAGCCAAAGTATTGAACATTGACCGACCACGCGGCACGCTCGCCGGCGCTGTGGGCATAGCGCACACCGGCAAAGTTGCTGCCACCTATATAGCGCATATAGTTGACCGCCAACTGCCCGGACATCTCGTTGCCAAGGAGGGCTGGATTTTGGTCGGTCGTGGAGAGGTCATCATCGACGAGCGAGATGTTCATGCCGCCGAGACCATATATTTTGCTCGACGAAGTGATATCGAGCCAACTGTATGCCGTGGAGCCGTTCTGCGCCATTACAGCAGGCGCTATCAATGCCGCAAATAATGCAAATCCTAATTTTTTGACAAATGTATTCATTATAATATTAACGGCGAGCACTTATAATTATTGTGTGACGATGCTTAGTGCTTATGTCGTTTTGCAGGGATGAGCGACGATGTGCGGATGATGTGTCGCGACATATTGCGAGTGCCTGCGACTACAGCACCTGAGACTGCAATAATCAAGGCGCCAAGCATTGTGCGCATAGTGATTGGAAGCCCGAATATACCGCCGAAAATCACTGCTGAGAGTGGCATGATGAAATAAATCACCGAGGTAAATGTATAGCCACGATAGCGGATGCAACAACCATTGAATGGGTATACCACCAAAACAGGGATACAGGCTATCAATAGAATATATATCCACGATGTGAGGTCGCAGGGGACAGTAAATGACCCTCTGACAATTATTAATCCTAAGAATATCACCTCGAGGGCTATGAGGCTCCACAAGGCGATTGTGGCGCCCGATAGAGGATAGATGGAGTGGTGATTGATGCCCACGACATAGATAGCGTAAAAGAAAGCCGCCACAAGGGCATATGACATTCCTAATAGTGAGGCATTTTCACTTCTAATGATGCCACTACCGATGAAGAAGAGCCCGATAATTCCACCCAAAATTCCGAGGAAAGCGACGTTGCTGAGACGGTCGTGCATAACGGCTGCTGTGACCATTGGCATTATAAGCGGGAAGGTAAAGAAAATAGCTGTGGAGATACCGGCGTTGACCGTCATTAGAGAGTATGCCCATAAAAGAGCCGAGCCGGCGAGTGGAATACCGAGAAGGGAGATGCGCAAGGTGTTGTTCAAGCCCATAAACAATGGACGTCCCGTAGCGATTATATATCTGATAATCAATGCAATAGTTATCAGTGTGATTATGAATATAATAGACAAAAAATCAATGTTCCGACGCAATAGCAAGCTAAACATTACGGGTACCATACCGCTTGAAATTGCCGCCAGAAAACCAAATATGCCTCCTTGCAATAGTTTCTTGTCCATTTCTCGTTGCAAAGTTAATTAATTATCTTTACATAATAAACTTTTTGTCGACAAAACTTTTATCGCTATTTTTTTGTAACTTTGCAGTCCCAAAGCACTAAGATATGAAATTCAGCCTCGAAAAGACAGCCGCCGGATGCAATGCACGTGCCGGCATCATCACCACCGACCACGGAGAGATACCTACACCGATATTTATGCCGGTGGGCACTGTCGGCTCGGTGAAGGCTGTGCATATCCATGAGTTGCGCGAGGAAATCGATGCACGCATCATACTGGGCAACACCTACCACCTGTACCTGCGCCCGGGAATGGATATCATCGAACATGCCGGGGGCTTGCATCGCTTCAATGGTTGGGAACGTCCCATCCTCACCGACAGCGGTGGCTTCCAGGTATTCTCGTTGAGCGACCGTCGCAAACTCACCGAGGAGGGTTGCCATTTTCGCAGTCATATTGATGGCTCCAAGCACCTCTTTACTCCCGAAAAAGTTGTTGATATTCAGCGCTCTATAGGCTCGGATATCATGATGGCACTCGATGAGTGCCCACCGGGTATGGCTGATTATGACTACGCTCGCAAGTCGTTGGGGCTCACTCAGCGCTGGCTGCAACGTGGATGGTCGCACTTCAATGCCACCGAGCCTCGCTACGGGCATTCACAGGCATTCTTCCCCATTGTCCAGGGCTGTCGCTATCCCGACTTGCGTCGCGATGCCGCACGCTTTGTCGCCGACCTCGGCGCCGAGGGCAATGCCATAGGCGGGCTTGCCGTGGGCGAGCCTACCGAGGTGATGTACGAGATGATTGAGGTGGTCAACGAGGAATTGCCCACCGACCGCCCGCGTTATCTCATGGGGGTAGGGACCCCGATTAATATCCTCGAGGCGATTGACCGCGGCGTGGATATGATGGACTGCGTGATGCCCACACGCAACGGTCGCAACGGCACCATCTTTACCCCCGAGGGCACCATGAATATGCGCAATGCCAAGTGGGCAGACGATTTCGAACCGATATGGGCTGACAGCCCTGCTCGTGTCGACCGCGTGTACTCCCGTGCCTACCTGCGCCACCTGTTTGTTGCCAACGAAATCCTTGCTCTGCAGATTGCTTCGATACACAATCTCGCCTTCTATCTGTGGCTTGTGCGCCAAGCGCGAGAACATATCCTCGACGGCACATGGTCGACGTGGAAAGCCGAGATGGTCGCCAAGTTGGGGCGTCGCATTTAAAATTCAGCAAGCACCGTGTTCAAGAGAATTGACCTATATATTATCAAGAAGTTCCTCGGAACATACATCTTTGCCATAGCGCTGTTGCTGGCGATTGTGGTGATGTTTGACGTCAACGAGAAATTTGACTCTTTCACCAAGGCACCGCTCTCGGCAACGATTTTTGATTATTTTGTCAATTTCTTGCCTTATTTTGCCAATCAATTTTCGCCGTTGTTCACCTTCATTGCCGTGATTTTCTTCACCACCAAGTTGGCGAGCAACAACGAGATAGTGGCGATGCTGTCGAGCGGTATGAGTTTCAATCGCTTGTTGCGCCCATATATGTTCTCGGCGTTGGTGATTGCTGCAAGTACATGGATATTAGGTGCTTATATCATTCCACCGGCAAATGTCAAGCGTATCGACTACACCAATACCTACGTAAAAAATAAGCGTGTGGACTATGGCGCCAACATTATGCTGATGGTGGCGCCGGGCGAGATAGCCTACATGGGGCGCTATGACAACCTCACCAAGAGCGGCTCGCGTTTTCAACTCGACAAGTTTGACGAGGACAAGCACCTTGCCACGCGTATCACCGCCCGCTCGATAGGCTGGGATACCCTCTACAGTTGGCGACTCTACGACTATGTGATACGCGACTTCCACGACGACCGCGAGTACATACGCCGCGGCGTGTCGTTGGACACTACTATCGCCTTCGAGCCGCGCGACTTCCTCATTTCCAAGAACGACCACGAGATGCTCACCACCCCGGCACTTGCTCGATACATCGAGCGCCAGCGCAACCGTGGTGTCGCTAACATCCAGAGTTTTGAAGTCGAGTATCACCGTCGCTATGCCATGTGTGCCGCCTCGTTTATCCTCACCATTATCGGCATGGCGCTGTCTTCGCGCAAGGTCAAGGGCGGCATGGGTCTCAACATCGGCATCGGCTTGGTGCTGAGTTTCAGTTACATACTCTTTATGGCTATCACACAGAGTTTTGCCTACTCGGGATTGACATCGCCGATGGTAGCCATGTGGATACCCAACGTCATCTATTCAATCATTGCATTTTTCCTTTATCGCCGCGCCGCTTATTGATTGAATTCTTCCAACTCGGTGGCGGCGAGTTCCCACACGCTCATGGCATTTTCAAGAGCCTTGACAGTGTCGGCGTGTTGTGTGTATAACGATGCGTCGGCGGCACCGTCGGGTTGGCTCAGGCGAGTCTCGATATCCTTGACGGCTTGCTCGAGGCGAGCCACTTCAGCCTCGGCTTCGTCGACACGCTTGCGGGCACGGCGCATCATCTTCTCGCGCTCGCGTTGCTCGGCATAACTGAGGCTACCGCCCTTGGCAGGGGCGGTCGGCTCGGTCGGCTTGGCAGGTGTCGGAGTACCCTTGGCAGGCGTCGGCGCGCTTGCTTCCAATTGCTGCAAGGTGTCCAGGCGCTTGTGCTCGAGGAAGTCATAGATGCCTCCGAGGTGCTCGCGCACTGCTCCGCCCCCAAATTCATACACCTTTGATACCAAGCCGTCGAGAAACTCACGGTCGTGGCTCACGATGATGGCGGTGCCGTTAAAGTCCTTGATGGCTTGCTTAAGCACGTCCTTGGTGACCATATCGAGGTGGTTGGTGGGCTCGTCGAGGATGAGCAGGTTGACCGGCTGTAGCAACAGTCGCAGCATAGCCAATCGGGTGCGCTCGCCGCCCGACAATACCTTCACCTTCTTGTCGGATGCCTCGCCGCCAAACATAAATGCGCCCAGCAAGTCGCGTATCTTGGTGCGTATGTCGCCCACAGCCACGCGGTCGATGGTGTCAAACACCGTGAGGCTCTCGTCGAGCAGAGAGGCTTGATTTTGAGCAAAATAGCCGATGGATACGTTGTGACCGATCTTCAGCGAACCGGTGAACGGTATTTCGCCCATTATGCACTTCACCAGGGTTGATTTGCCCTCGCCGTTCTTGCCCACAAAGGCGACTTTCTCGCCGCGTCGTATGGTAAATGTAGCGTGGTCAAAGACTTGGTGCTCTCCATATGCCTTGCCCACGTTGTCGGCAATCACCGGGAAGTCGCCCGAGCGAGGTGCCGGCGGAAAGCGCAGGTTGATGTGCGAGGTATCTATCTCGTCGACCTCAATGCGGTCGATTTTTGCCAATTGCTTCATGCGGCTCTGCACCTGCACCGCCTTGGTGGCTTTGTAGCGGAAACGCTCGATAAACGCCTCGGTATCAGCGATTTGCTTCTGCTGATTGTTGTAGGCGCGCATTTGCTGCTCGAGGCGCTCGGCGCGCAGGGTCACATACTTGGAGTAGTTGACCGCGTAGTCATAAATCTTGCCCAGCGATATCTCGATGGTGCGGTGGGTGACATTATCGATGAATGCGCGGTCGTGGCTCACGAGCACCACAGCGCGAGCCTTGGTGATGAGGAAGTTCTCGAGCCACTGTATCGACTCGATGTCGAGGTGGTTGGTGGGCTCGTCAAGCAACAGTACATCAGGGCGTTGCAACAGGAGTTTTGCCAACTCGATACGCATGCGCCAGCCACCGCTGAACTCCGATGTAGGGCGGGTGAAGTCGCTACGCTCGAAGCCCAAACCTATGAGCGTCTTCTCCATTTCGGCGCGGCAATTGTCGCTCGACACGAGCGTGAGTTGTTCGTTGAGGGTGGTCATGCGGTCGATGAGCCGGTGGTAGTCGTCGCTGTCGTAGTCGGTGCGGTCGGCGAGTTGTTGGTTCATCTCGTCGAGTTGCCGCTGCATGGCATCGATATGGGCAAACGCCTTGCCCACTTCCTCCTCCACGGTGAGGGTGTCGGTGGTTATCATCGTCTGCGGAAGATAGCCTACCGACACCCCTGTGGGGATGGCTACAGAGCCCGAGGTGGGCTGCTGCAGTCCGGCAATGATTTTCAGCATCGTAGATTTGCCCGCGCCGTTCTTGCCCACCAGGGCTATGCGGTCTTTGTCGTTGATGACGTAACTGATATTGTCAAAGAGCGAGCGGGCGCTGAATTCTACCGAGAGGTTGTTTATTGAAATCATTTGCCGGTGATATGTTGGTGATTAAGCCAGAGACTCGATTATGGATTTGATCTGCTCGGCGAGGGCTTGGGCAGCCTCGGGGGTGGCAGCCTCGGAGTAGATGCGGATAATCGGCTCGGTGTTGGAGCGGCGCAGGTGCACCCACTTGTCGGCGAAGTCAATTTTTACGCCGTCGATGTCGGTAATCTTTTCGTCGGCAAATTTTGCCTTGACTTGGGCGAGGATGCCATCGACGTCGAGACCCTCGGTGAGTTGTACCTTGGTCTTGTAGATGCTGTAAGCGGGTAGGGCGGCACGTATTTCGGAGGGTTTGCGACCCGACTTTGCCATCATGGTGAGGAACAGAGCCACGCCCACCAGGGCATCGCGTCCATAGTGGATGGCGGGATAGATGACGCCGCCATTGCCTTCGCCGCCGATGACGGCGCCGGTGCGCTTCATCTCGGTGGTGACGTTCACCTCACCTACAGCGGCTGCTGTGTATGTGCAGCCATGTGCGTTGGTCACGTCGCGCAGGGCGCGGCTTGAACTGAGGTTGGACACCGTGGCACCGGGGGTGTGCGACAGCACATAGTCGGCAATTGACACCAGGGTGTATTCCTCGCCGAACATCTCGCCGCCTTCCTTGACGATAGCGAGACGGTCGACATCGGGGTCGACTACAAAGCCCACGTCGGCACCCGAGTCCTTGACCACTTCCATTATATCGCCGAGGTTCTCGGGGATAGGCTCGGGAGTGTGAGCAAAGTGTCCGGTAGGCTCGCAGTTGAGAGTGACGATGTCCTTGACACCCAGGGCGCGGAGCAGTTGGGGGATGACCACTCCACCTACCGAGTTGACGGCATCAACAGCCACGCGGAAGTTGGCGGCGGCGATGGCGTCGCGGTCGACGAGGTCGAGAGCCAAGACTTGCTCGATATGGCGACGATTGTAGGTGTCGTTGGTATATACGTGACCTAATTCGGTGACTTCGCAGAAGTTAAAGTCCTCGGCATCGGCGATGCGTAGCACCTCCTTGCCCTCGGCGTCGTTGAGAAATTCGCCGTGCTCGTTGAGCAGTTTCAGGGCGTTCCACTGCAAGGGGTTGTGAGATGCAGTGAGGATGAGACCGCCACAGGCGTCCTCGCCGGTGACGGCGATTTCGGTGGTTGGTGTGGATGCCAAGCCGATATTGATTACATCAAAGCCCATGCCGGTGAGTGTGCCGATGACCAAGTCGAGCACCATAGGTCCCGAGAGACGAGCATCACGTCCTACTACGATGGTGCGATTGGCTTTCGTCGTGGTTTTTGCAATAAATGTGGCGTATGCTGCTGTGAATTTCACAACATCAAGCGGTGACAGTCCTTCGCCCGGGCGGCCGCCTATGGTGCCGCGTATGCCGGATATGGATTTAATCAGTGACATAGTTGTTATAGTTTTTTTGGTATTAGTGTATTAAATTTTGGGTCGGAAATATCTCAGGGAGTAGAGGAAGGGTGTTACATATGATATCTCAGCCGGCATGCCATACTGCGACTTGATGATGATATTCACCTCGCAATCGACCGGCAGATAGGCGAGGGGGGTCTGCACGCCCGGTCCGTATTGGTACGACGAACTTACCTGGAAGTTGCCGTATCTGAACGAGAAATTGCCGTTGAGCACATCGTCGTTGCCCTCTGACATCAGAAATTCGCCATCAACGTAGTATACGAGGCTGTAGCGAGTGTAACGGAAGTATATCTGTTCGTCGTTCTTCACCATATTGCCCTCGGTGCCGGGATTGATGACCTGCATATACAGTTGCCCGTCCTCGTCGAGGCGGTAGTAGGGAGCATCGGGTCCGTATTCAAAGACTGTATCTTCGGGTATATGATTGATGACTCGCTGGTCGGCAAGGAAGTTGTTGACATACTGGTTCTCAAGGCTCAGGAGGTCGGCATAGGACTTGTCGTCAGAGCATGACGCCACACCGAGGGCGGCAAAGACCCCGATGACGGCGATGGCGAATGTTTGGATTTTTCTCATATATCTATATTATTTCTTCGTTTTTACATTGTGTTGCCCGAGGTACAGGCGTCGGTTGGTGGCGAGCAGCGAGCGGAAGAGCGAGGCGGCTTCGTCGAGTGTGCCGGGAAATTCGCCACCGGCGGCATTGAGATGCCCACCGCCACCGAAGTGCTCGTGGCACAGTTCGTTGACCGGGAAACTGCCCAGGGAGCGCATCGACACCTTCACATAGCCGTCTTCCTCGCGCAGGAAGCACGAATACACCACCTCGGGAATGGCAAGCGGCTTGTTCACCAAGCCCTCGGTGTCGCCCTTGACATAGTGGAAGCGGTTGAGTTCCTCGCGCGACAGGGTGATGAGCGCGGCTCCGTCTTCCTTGAACACTTCCATCTTGTTGAGTAGAGCGTAGGAGTTGAGCCTCAGGCAGTTGTCGCTATGAGTCTCGAATTGCTCGCGGTAGATGCGCTGGGGGTCGGCGCCGAGTTTCATCAATTCAGCCACCACCACATGTATGTCGGGGTCGGTGGTGTTGTAGGTGAAGTTGCCGGTGTCGGTCATCATGCCCGTGAGTATGCACTCGGCGGCTGATTTATCGATAAAAGTGAACAATTCAAGTCCGCACAACACCTTGAACAGCAAGAAACAAGTCGACGACATCTCGGGGCGCGAGATGCTCACCTCGGCAAAGTCTGCCGGATTGAGGTGGTGGTCGATGAGTACCTTCGGGGCTTTTGCCTTCTCCAGTGGCTCGGCAAGGGCACCGATGCGGCTCGGCGCATTGAAGTCCATGCACACTATGGCATCGGCATCGGCAAGCAACTGTCGCGCAAAGTCGGGATATCGCGTGGCATCGGTAGCATCTTTTGCCCCGGGCACCATACCCAGTTGCGGCGGTATCATGTCGGGATATATCACGTGAACATCCTTGCCGAGGCGCTCGAGCACGATGCGAAACGCCATGGTCGACCCTATGGCATCTCCGTCGGGCGCCGAGTGCCCTAACAATACAATGCGCTCACTGTCAGATAGTATCCGGTGCAAGCGCTTCAACTTGCGGTCTTCGTTGAGGCTCGTTATCATTTCTCGCTTGATTTATCTTGCAAAGGTAAGAATTTATCTTGAATACACCCACATTTTAAGATTATTTGACGCAAAGTTTTCGCCCTTGTACATGTCAAGTTTTTTTAGTACCTTTGCAGCCTGAAAACCAAAATGTAAGCAAAATAATAATGAAAGCGTATGTTTTTCCCGGGCAAGGTGCCCAATTTGTAGGTATGGGCAAGGACTTGTATGAGAACAATCAAGTTGCCCACGATTTGTTTGAAAAAGCCAACGAAATTCTTGGCTTCCGTATCACCGACCTTATGTTTGAAGGTACTGATGAGGACCTTCGCCGCACAGATATCACACAGCCTGCCGTGTTCCTTCACTCGGTAGTGTTGGCAAAGTCGCTCGGCGATGACTTCAAGGCTGATATGACTGCCGGACACTCACTCGGCGAGTTTTCAGCCCTCGTAGCCGCCGGCGCCCTCGACTTCGAGGACGGACTCCGCCTCGTGTCGGCTCGCGCTCACGCTATGCAGAAGGCTTGCGAAATCAAACCCTCTACCATGGCTGCTATCATCGCCCTTCCCGACGAGAAGGTTGAGGAAGTCCTCAAGTCTATCCCCGGCGTGGTAGTTTGCGCCAACTATAACTGCCCCGGACAAATTGTAATTTCCGGCGAAGTCGAGGCTATCGATGCCGCCTGTGAGGCTCTCAGCGCAGCCGGTGCACGTCGCGCCCTCAAACTCAAAGTGGGTGGCGCATTCCACTCGCCCCTGATGGAGCCTGCTCGTGCCGAATTGGCTGCAGCAATCGAGAATACACAGTTCCACACTCCCTCATGCCCCATCTACCAGAATGTTGATGCCAAGCCCCACACCGACCCGGCTGAAATCAAGGCTAACCTTGTGGCTCAACTCACCGCCCCCGTCCGCTGGACTGCTTCGGTACAGAATATGATTGCTGATGGCGCTACCGAGTTTGTTGAACTCGGTCCGGGCAAGGTCCTCCAAGGTCTGGTAAGCAAAATCGACAAGAACGTTGCCGTTTCAGGTCAGCAATAACAAAGGATCATAGTTTAACCATAATGAGCGAGCGCGACGCCACCCCGGGGTCGCGCTCGTCGCATCCTATAAGCCCAATAAGCCCAATAAGCCCAATAAGCCCAATAAGTCCAATAAGTCCAATAAGTCCAATTGGGCTTATTGCGGCTCTTTCGTTAAAATTTTTTTGCTCATTTGAGCGAGGTTTCTTAACTTTGTGACCGATTAAACCTTAACCCAATCATCTATGCACCTACAACCAGGAACTCTCCTCCAGGGAGGAAAATATAAGATTGTGCGCTTCATCGCAGCCGGCGGCTTCGGCTGCACCTACGAGGCTACGCATACCATTCTCAAAGCTCGCGTTGCCATCAAGGAATTCTTCGTCAGCGACTTGTGCAATCGCGACTCCGCCACCGGACACGTCTCCGTGGGCATTACCTCCAAAGTCGCGCTGTTCGACAAATTGCGTCGCAAATTTGTCGACGAGGCTGCAGCCCTGTTCAAACTCAATCACCCCGGCTTGGTGCGTGTGACCGACATCTTCGAGGAAAACGGCACCGCCTATTTCGTCATGGACTATATCGACGGTCGCTCGCTCGCTGATATCGTCAAGGCTGAAGGCGCCCTCTCCGAGGCTCGTGCCTTGGGTTACATTCGCCAGGTGTGTGCAGCCCTCAATTATGTGCACTCCAACAATCGCCTGCACCTTGATATCAAGCCGAATAACATCATGGTTACCGGCAACGACCGAGCCATTCTTATTGACTTCGGCGCATCGAAGCAATACGACGAAGCGAGTGGCGAAAATACCTCCTCGCTTCTCGGCTTGACCCCCGGCTACGCGCCGCCCGAGCAAAACGACTGCGATGTCAAGAAGTTCTACCCGGCGACCGACATCTACGCTCTCGGTGCCACCCTCTACGACTTGCTCACCGGCATCACACCACCGTCGAGCAACAAGCGCATCAGCGAGGAAGAAGAATTAAAACCTCTGCCTCTGGCTATCAGCGCTTCAACACGAACCGCCGTCTACGCCGCCCTCGAGTTGAGCAAGAAGAAGCGCCCGCAGAGCGTCGCCGCCTTCGCCGCACTCCTCGATAGCGCCCCGGCTCCTGCCCCTACGCCCAAGGACGATGGCGAGACCCAACTGCTTGTGGATAAGCCGGTGACGCCATGGTACAAGCGCTACACCGCGGTGATAGCCATCGCCGCAGTAGCAGCGATAGCCGGGTGTATTGCCCTATTAAGTGGTGGTGAGCCTGCTGTTGCACCGGAGCCAACGCCTACGCCTCAACCGCAGTTCACAGTTAGTGGATCTATTAATGGACATGATTATGTAGACTTAGGCTTGTCGGTTAAATGGGCGACGTGCAATGTAGGCGCAAGCAGCACCACAGGCTATGGCGACTACTATGCCTGGGGCGAGATAAGCACCAAGAGTGAGTACACCAATGAAAACAGCCGCACATATGAAAATAGTAACTACGACTTCAATATCTGTGGCAACTCATCTTACGATGTAGCAAGATATAAGTGGGACAGCCCATGGCGACTGCCCTCAGCCTCAGAGATACAAGAATTAGTAGACAACTGCACCTGGGAATGGACGACAATGAATGGAGTAAGCGGCTACAAAGTAAAGAGCAAGCGCAACAGCAACTGTATCTTCCTTCCTGCTGCCGGTTATCGCTATGGGGTTGAATTAATTGGTGTTGGTGAATGTGATCATTATTGGAGTGGAATGCCATGTGCATCACATAGCGCTTACTCGCTCGGATGCGTTCCATTAACTGAACCGGAAATTCGAGGTAGAGATTACATGCCACGGTTGTATGGTATGTCAGTCCGTCCTGTTGCAGAATAGTATGACCCGTCTGACCCGTCTGACCGGTCTGACATGTCTGATAAATCTGTGCAAGCCATTGTAAATCAACGCAATATCACCATCCCGGTAGGAACGTGATACATCGCGTCCGGGGATGCCGTGCCCTAAGGAGGTTGTTGATTATGTCAGCGGGGGAGCAACTCGAAGGCTGTGACGTAGACTTCGTGGATGGTGTGCTTTTGGGTGGCGCGGTCCTCCCACACTCGTGAGCGTAGCGAGCCCTCGACCAGCAGGCGCGAGCCCTTGCGAATATACTTCTCGGCATACTCGGCATTGGCGTCCCACATGACGATGCGGTGCCAGTCGGTGCGCTCGGGGATAGGGCGCTTGTCAGCTCCCACACGCGCCGGCTCGCGCGTGGCAAGCGAAAATTCTGCCACCGGACGCGTGTCTACATAGCGGATTGTGGGGTCGGCACCCACAAATCCCGAGAGTATTACCTTGTTCATATCGCTATCTGTTGCTGTTTTGTGCAAAATTAGCAATTTTTTTGCGCTTGGCGCTATATGTTGACAAAAAAATTTATTACTTTTGCGATGTGAAACGTCGCATAGCACATATTATGATGTCGGTCGTGGTGATAGTCGCCATGCTCTCGGGGCTTGTCCTGCAGCATCACCACCACGATGCCGACGGCTCGGTGTGCGTGTCGCTGTGCCACTGCGTCGAGCATCATGGTGATGCCGATGACTCGGGCGACGACGGCGCTTGTGCCTTGCACCTCGACTCGTTCTGCTGCGACGTCTCTCACCACCACACCGCCGCGGTGCAAGCCGTTGCCCTGGCTATTCTCCCGGCTCTGCTATCCCTTGAGCCTCAGGAAGATGCCATCGACCTTCCCCGACCGGCGGATGTGCCCCTAAGCGGATTATGGCACCGCACTGCGCTCAAGCGTCGCGGTCCGCCAGCCGACTATTATGCTTGTTGAGACAATAAACATAATAGTCAACCTTTTTACACGATAAAATATGAAAAAAATAGGATTGTTGTCGCTCGCCGTAGCGACCGCAATTGTCGGTTTGTCGGGCTGCAAAGGGCACGACAACAGCGAATTAGCACATAATCACGAAGCCCACGACCATGCCGAGCATGCCCATGCAGGACACGACCACGCAGGACATGCCCACGGAGCCGCCGAGCACGCCCATGGCGATGATGTCATTGAGTTGTCGCCCGAGACGGCAGAGCAATTTGGCGTGCATGCAGTCAAAGCCGAGTTGCGTCCCTTTGGAGGTGCAATCAAAGCCTCGGGTAGCCTCAGCATCGCCGATGCCTCCTCGGCTGTGGTCGCCGCCCCAGTGTCGGGCATCGTCACCCTCGGCGCCGGCATCGGCGTGGGTAGCGAGGTTCATCGTGGCACCTCGGTAGCCTCGGTGAAGTCGGGCATCGTGAGCGGCTCCGCCGGCAACGATGTGGCGCGTGCCGAACTCGATGCCGCCCGTGCCGAACTTGACCGCCTCACACCCCTCTACGAGCAACGCCTTGTCACTCAGGCTCGTTACAACGAGGCTCGCGCCGCCTACGAGCGCGCACGTGCCGCCTATAGCGAGCCTGCCGCTTCGGGTAGCGCCGCCGCGCCGGTCAGCGGCGTCATCACCGCCATATATGCCACCACCGGTGCCTATGTTGAGGCAGGTCAGCCCATCGCCGCGGTGTCGGCTTCGGATATGCTTACCCTGCGCGTCGATGTGCCGGTGCGCCATCGCGCCGTCGCCTTGGCAGCGTCGGATGCCCGCATCGTGGTGCCCGGCACCGATGAGACCTATACCATCGGCGCCCTGGGCGGAAGACGCCTCAACAACACAAGCGCCGCTGCTTCAGCAGGTTATGTGCCCGTGTTCTTTAGTGTGCCGGCGTCGGGCGAATTGGTTGCCGGGCAAGCCGTCGAGGTGTACCTCTGTGGTCCCACAGCCGGCGAGGCGCTCGTGGTGCCCAAGTCTGCCATCTACGAGCAGCAAGGCGACTACTGCGTCTTCGTGCGCCTCGACGAGGACTGCTACCGCAAGGTGCCGGTGACTGTCGGCGAGTCCGACGGTGCCTATGTCGCCATCCTCTCGGGCTTGAAAGCCGGCGAGATGGTCGTCGACCGCGGGGTCACTACAGTGCGTCTTGCCGGCGCTACCGGCGCCATTCCCGAGGGTCACAGTCACTCACATTAATCGCCTGTAGCCATGCTGAATAAGATTATTCATCGGTCGCTCGCCAATAGGCTGAGCGTGCTCATCCTGTCAGCCATCATTGTCGTCGCCGGCTGCTACACCCTGGTTAATACCGAGGTGGACATCTTCCCCGACCTCAATGCGCCGACAGTGACCATCATGACCGAAGCCCCTGGTATGGCTCCCGAGGAGGTCGAGACCATCGTCACCTTCCCCATCGAGACTGCTGTCAATGGAGCCACAGGTGTGCGTCGTGTGCGTTCATCGTCTACCACCGGTTTCTCGGTGGTAAATGTCGAATTTGACTGGTCCACAGATATTTATGTTGCTCGACAGACCGTGGCTGAGCGCTTGGCTCTTGTTGAGTTGCCCGCCGGGGTAAATGAGCCTGTGATGGGTCCGCAGTCGTCAATTCTCGGCGAGATGCTCATCATCGGCTTGAGCGCCGACAGCACCTCGATGCTTGACCTGCGCACCATTGCCGACCGCACCATTGCGCCGCAGTTGCTCGCCCTGGGTGGCGTGGCTCAGGTGTCGGTCCACGGCGGCGAGGCTCGCGAATTTCAAATCAGATTTGACCCGACGCGTATGAAGGCGTTGGATGTGTCGCTCGATGAATTGACCGCTGCCGTGCAGGGCATCAACGACAATGCGCGTGGCGGCGTGATATATGATTATGGCAACGAGTATCTCGTTAAGGGTGAGATAAATACCGCCTCGACCGATGATATCGGTGCCGCCGTGGTGCGCTCCGACAGCCGTGGTATTGTGACTGTCGCCGATGTCGCCGACGTGGCTATCGGTGGCGCTCGTCCCTTGCTCGGCTTGGCATCGGTCAACAGCAAGCCCGCCGTGCTCATCACCGTCACCAAGCAGCCCGCCGTCGGCACTATCGACCTCACCGACAATATCATGCGTCGCCTGCAAGAGATTAAGCCCACGCTGCCTGCCGATGTGGTCATCACCGACAATATCTTCAAGCAGAGCGACTTCATCTCCAACTCTATCGACAATCTGCAGCGAGCCTTGCTCGAGGGCGCCTTGTTTGTGGTGCTGGTGCTGTTCTTCTTCTTGATGAACTTCCGCACCACGGTGGTGTCGCTGGTGGCTCTGCCCATGTCGATCATCATCACCGTGCTCATTCTCCACTTCATGGGCTACACCATCAACACTATGAGCCTCGGTGGTATTGCCATCGCCATCGGCTCCTTGGTCGATGATGCCATTGTCGATGTGGAGAATGTATATAAGCGGCTGAGGCACAATAGCCAACTGCCCCGGGGCGAGCAACGAGCCGTGATGTCGGTGGTATATGATGCCTCTGCCGAGGTGCGCATGCCCATTTTCAACTCATCGCTTATCATTATTGCCGGTTTCATGCCCCTGTTCTTCCTATCGGGCATGGAGGGACGTCTCCTCATTCCGCTGGGCGTGGCATTCATTGTCGCTATCTTGGCGTCGACAGTCGTAGCCCTCACTCTCACACCGGTGCTGTGCTTCTACCTCTTCGGTAGTCAAAGTAGCCGGAAACAGAGCAAGCCCGAGCCGCGCCTCACTCGCGCCATGCGTGCCGGATATATGCGCTTGCTACAATTCACCTTAGCCCACACCCGTGGGGTGCTCATCGTCGTGGGCATTGCTTTTGTGGCTGCTATGGTGTGCTTCTTCACCCTTGGACGTTCTTTCTTGCCGCCCTTCAACGAGGGCTCGCTCACGGTGAATATCTCCACCTTGCCGGGCGTGTCGCTTGAGGAGAGTGACAAGATTGGGCGCATCGCCGAGGAAATTGTGATGCAAGTGCCCGAGGTGCAGTGTGTGTCGCGCAAGACCGGTCGCGCCGAGTTGGCTGAACACTCTTTTGGTCCGAATGTCAGCGAGTTGGATGTGCCCTATATCCTGGGTGACCGCTCACGCAACGAGATGGTGCGCGATTTGCGTGCCCGCCTCGCCGGATTGCCGGGCACAGTCATCGAGATTGGTCAACCAATCTCCCACCGCATTGATGCCATGTTGTCGGGTACTCAGGCTGCCATCGCCATCAAGATTTTTGGCGACGACCTGGCGGTACTCTACCGCCTTGCCACTCAACTCAAGGCTGCCGTGAGCGACGTGCCCGGTTTGGTGGATATAGCCATCGAGCAGCAAGTCGACCGTCCCGAGGTTATTATCCGTCCGCGACGCCAGGTGCTGGCGCGCTATGGCATCACGATGAACGCCTTTGCCGAGACCCTCTCCACCACCATCTCCGGTGCCAAGGTCTCGCAGGTGTACGAGAGTGGTTTGCCCTATGATATTGTGTTGATTGCCAACGAGGAATCCCGCTTGTCGCTCGCCGCCTTAGGCGATATTATGGTGGATACACCCGAGGGCAAGGTGCCCCTCTCGGCAGTTGCCGAAATTATCTCCAAGTCGGGTCCCAATGTTGTCAATCGCGAGGATGTCAAGCGGCGCATCGTCATCTCGGCTAATGTCGCCGACCGCGACCTGCGAGGTGTCGTAGATGATATCCGCGAGCGTGTCGACGCCTCAATTGCCTTGCCGGCAAACTATTACATCACCTATGGAGGTCAATTTGAGAGCGAGCAAGCCGCGTCGCGCACCTTGGCGCTCACCTCGTTGTGTGCCCTGTTGGTGGTGCTGATGCTCCTCTATGGTCAGTTCAAGAATTGGGCTGAGTCGCTGGTCATTTTGCTCAATATCCCCTTGGCGATGATTGGCGCGGTGCTCATCTTGGTGTTTACCGGCGGCGAACTCAATATCCCGGCGATTATCGGCTTCATCTCGCTCCTGGGCATCACCACGCGCAATGGTATGCTGCTGATGAGCCGCTACAATGCCCTTGCCGCCGAGGGGGTCGGCTTGAACGAGCGCATCGACCAAGGCTCGTCGGAGCGCTTGTTGCCCATAGTGATGACCGCGCTGACCTCGGCGCTGGCACTGCTACCCTTGGCACTCACCGGCGACCGCACCGGCAACGAAATCCAATCGCCCCTCGCCGTGGTTATCCTCGGCGGTTTAGTGACCTCTACAATCCTCAATGTTTTTGTCATTCCGGCGGTTTATCGCCTGATTAATAGAAAGGAACAAGTATGAGAACGATATTGGTATCAATATGTGCCGCGCTGTCGCTGACTGCTACTGCCGGCTCGCTTGATGATATATTGATGTCGGCAATCCGTGCTGACAGGACGCTGAATGCCTTTGAGTATACCGGCAATGCATCTGTCGAGGCGCTGCGTGCCGACAACATTGTGGCAAGTCCCGAGGTGGAAGTCGAGCACCTGTGGGGCTCGGAGAGCAACCGCTGGAGTGTCGGCGTGAGCCAGCAAGTGGATTGGCCCGGCGTCTATCGAGCACGTTCGCGCGAGGCTGCGTCGATGGCTTCGCTCAACGACTTGCTGTTGACGCAATTGGCTATGGATAAGGCATTGACTTACAAGTTGGCAATCCTCGATGTGGTGAATGCTCGTGCCCGATTGGACTTCTGCCGCTCGGTAGCCGACAATCTGCAGCGCATTGCCGACCTCACCGCACGCTCGTATGACAACGGCGAAGCCACCATCCTCGACTTGCAGAAGTCGCGTATAGCCGTGCTCGACAGCCGCCGCAATGTAGCCGCCGCGCAAGCCGAGATGGAGAGCCTTATCGCCGCGTTGCGGGCTTCGGGCGCCGATATCCCCGATGCCGACTCGCCCGTGTGGCAAGCCTATCCGCTGCAGCAGTGTGCACTGCCGTCGGTGGAGCCCTCAGACTATATACAGAGCGCCATTGCCACACAGCGAGCCTCGCTCGCCGCCGCCACCTCGCGGAGCATCAGGATGCAGTCCTTGCCCTCGTTCTCAATCGGTTATGTCCACTCCTACGAGGACTTCAGCCACTTCAACGGCTTGACGTTCTCGATCTCCTTGCCCTCGTTCTCGCGCTCGCAGCGCCTACGCGTTGCCCGTGCCGAGGCTGATGCCGAGGTGTTCACCTACGATGCCGAGTTGACTGCCGCGATGGCTGAGGCGATGGGACAGTACAATGTGGCTGTGGCTCTGCAGCAGTCGCTCAACGACTATCGCGACCTCACCGGCGACAATACCTACATCGACTTGCTCAACAAAGCCTTTGACGGCGGCGAACTCACCGTCATCGATTACATCACCGAGGTTAATCTCTTCATGCAATCCCGGCAGGCATACATCGACCTGCAGTATCGCTACAACCTCGCCCTCGCCCGCCTCAATCGCTACAAATCACTGTATTTCTAATATATTTCATCGATAAATGGCGAAATGGAGGCGCTCTCACGAGTACCTCCATTTCTATTCATCACATTATGCTTTTTGTTAGTGCTTTTTGCGTTTACTCATATCTACAACAATCGAGGAGAGAAAAAGTTCACTTCAAGTCGTCACATTCTTTGAGCCAGAGTGTGGCGCAGGCATCGGAGGGCATGCGCCAGTCGCCGCGTGGCGAGAGGGTGACACTGCCCACCTTAGGACCATCGGGGAGGCACGAGCGCTTGAATTGCTGGTTGAAGAAGCGCCGGAAGAATACGCGCAGCCACTTGAGAATGGTCGCGTCGTCATAGGCGCCTGCAAATGCCTTGCGTGCCAACGTATAGATGCGACGCGGACCGTAGCCGTGGCGCAGCATATAATATAGGTAGAAGTCGTGTAACTCGTAGGGTCCCACGAGGTCCTCGGTCTTTTGGGTGATATTGCCTTGCTCGTCGGCGGGAATCAACTCGGGCGAGATGGGTGTGTCGATGATGTCGTGGAGCGTTGTGGCTACGATGTTGTCGGCTGTGCCGGCATAGTAGCGCACCAGGTGCTTGACCAGGGTCTTGGGCACGCCGGCATTGACGCCGTACATCGACATGTGATCGCCGTTGTAGGTAGCCCAGCCGAGCGCCAGCTCCGAGAGGTCGCCGGTGCCCAATACCATGCCGCCGCATTGGTTGGCTATATCCATGAGTATCTGGGTGCGCTCGCGGGCTTGCGAGTTTTCGTAAGTGACGTCGTGTACGGCGGGGTCGTGCCCGATGTCGCTGAAGTGCTGATTGACGGCGGCGGCGATGGATACCTCGCGGATGGTGATGCCGAGAGCCTTCATTAGTATGACGGCATTGTCGTGTGTGCGGTCGGTGGTGCCGAAGCCGGGCATGGTGACGCCGACGATGCCGCTGCGGTCGAGCCCTGCCTCGTCGAAGGCACGCACTGCCACCAAGAGGGCGAGGGTAGAGTCCAATCCGCCCGAGATGCCCACCACGAGGTGCTTGCATCTGGTGACATCGAGGCGCTTGCGCAGTCCGGCACTCTGTATTGCGAGGATATCCTCGCAACGCTCGGCGAGGTGAGCCGGGTCGTTGGGAACGAAGGGGTGGGGATCGACGTTGCGGAGCAATCCCGAGGCAACATTTGAGCCGGGGGTGCAGGGGATGATGCGCATTGCTTGACCGCCGAGGCGAGCAGAGCAGTCGCCGAAGGTGCGCAGGTGTATGCGGTCGCGGTCGATAGCCATGGTGTCGATGTCGTAGAGCAAGATATCATCGGGCTGGGTGAGCCCGCCGCTGAGCTTGCCGTTCTCGCACACATAAGCCTTGCCGAGGAAGGTGAGGTCGGTCGATGACTCGCCGTAGCCGGCTGAGGCATAGATGTATCCACAGATGCAACGAGCCGATTGCTGGCGCAACAGCGACTCGAGGTAGGCGCGCTTGCCCACGATGTCGTCGCTTGCCGAGAGGTTAACGATGACTTGAGCGCCGGCGAGGGCGGCGTGGCAACTCGGTGGCACCGGAGCCCACAGGTCCTCGCACAACTCTACGCCTACCTTGACACCGCTCTTATATAATATAATGTCGGTGCCGAATGGAACCTCCTCGCCGGCGATGTCGACGGTGAGCCCGGTGGTTACGGGTGCCGGGGCAAACCAGCGTTTCTCGTAGAACTCGTTGTACGAGGGTAAGAAAGTCTTGGGAATGACAGCGACTACCTTGCCGGCATCAATAGCGATGGCGCAGTTGTACAAGCAGCCATCGCGCTCGACGGGCATGCCTACAAATGTCAGAGGCGCTGCCGGGTTCCAGCCGGCGAGTAGGGTGGAGAGCGCCTCGTTGGCGGCGGTGAGCAGGCTGCGGTTGTGAAACAAGTCGCCGCAGGTGTATGCGGTGATGCTCATCTCGGGGGTGACCAAGATGTCGGCGCCCTCAATCATCGCCTTGTTGATGACAGTGGTGATGTGCTGTATGTTGTCGGCGGGAGATGCCACCTCGACGCGGGGGCACCCGGCGGCTACGCGGATAAAGCCTTCTTCCATATATTCAGAGTGTGATTATGTTCCAAAATGCAAAAGTACTAAAACTTTTGCACTTTTGACCAAAAACTTCGCAAAAATGAAAAATGAAAAATATAAAAAATGATAAAACGACGATTTGGAGCAAAAAAAGTGGATAAATGTTTTGCAAGTTAGAAAATATGGCTTAAATTTGCGTGATGAAACTTAGAAGCTGAATAACGGACTGAGGCATGAGTAGCGACTCAGTAAGCCCAAGAGCTGATGTAGAACGGTCCATGAAAAAACTGCCGCTCGTCGGTATACCCTAAATCGTGAAATTATTTAATTTTTTAATTTATACCAATTAATAAATCACCTAAAAGTATTATTAACAATGGAAGCTCAAAAGCCTACCGCTCCTATCGGCAAGCCTGCCGCTAAGAACAAACCCGCGAAGAAAACAAATGCCCCCGGTATCAAGAATGCCTCTTGGGTAATCCTTGCATGCGCCGTTGTGTGCGTTTTGTTGTTTATTTTCTGGTTCGGTAACGACATGCACTTTGAAGATGGTCACCCCAAGGATTTGTGGGGCACAATCTACAAGGGCGGTTTCATCGTGCCTATTCTTCAAACCTTGTTCCTCACTGTTATCGTTATCTCGATCGAGCGTTGGTTCGCTTTGAACTCTGCCAAGGGTAAAGGTAACATCAGCAAGTTCGTTGCTGCCGTTAAGGCTTGCTTGGTTAAGAACGACATCGAGGGTGCTCAAGCACTCTGCAAGAAGCAGCAAGGCTCTGTTGCCGCTGTTGTTTCTGCCGCTCTCGTTAGCTACAAGGAAATGGACACCAACACCATCCTCACCAAAGAGCAGAAGATTGCCAACCTCCAGAAGGTCGTTGAAGAGGCTACCGCCCTCGAGATGCCCGCTCTGCAGCAGAACCTCCCCATCGTTGCTACCCTGACTACCCTCGGTACTCTCGTCGGTCTTCTCGGTACTGTAATGGGTATGATCAAGTCATTCCAGGCTCTTGCTCAATCAGGCGCTCCTGACTCGACCGAGTTGTCAACCGGTATTTCTGAGGCACTTATCAATACCGCCTTCGGTATCGCCACCGGTGCCTTCGCCGTTATCTCGTATAACTTCTATACCAACAAGATCGATAACCTCACCTACGCTATCGACGAAATCGGCTTCTCAATCGTTCAGACATTCGCCGCTACACACTAATCCCGGTTTACCCTCTTTTCAAGACACAATTCTTTAAATAACAGGTAAATATGGGAAAAGTAAAAATTAAAAGAAAGAGTACGCTCATCGATATGACCGCGATGAGTGACGTGACTGTTCTTTTGCTTACTTTCTTCATGTTGACTTCGACCTTCTTGCAGAAAGAGCCCACCATCGTCTATACCCCGTCGTCGGTATCAGAGGAAAAGGTGCCCACCTATGACTTGGTGACCGTCCTCGTTTCATCTGCCGACAAGTCGGGTAAGTTGGAGGACCCCTCGGCTGCCGAAGGTAAACTCTTCATCTCGTTCACCGGTGGTGAGGACTCCACGCTCTCGAGCGAAAAGGTGCGCATTATGATGCTCCAGGAGGCTGTCTCCATCTACAACGACCAGCACAAGAACAACCCCGTAGAACTCACTACAGGCGAGGTTGCCGAATTTGGCAAGATCAACATGTTCGGTTGTCCGTTCTCCGAGCTCAAGTATATGTTGGGCTTGAGCATTGCTGACCGCGACAAGTTCCTCGGCAACATGACTGATCCTCGTGTGGGTATTCCAATCGATGGTAATAAGAACCGCGATGGTCGTCTCAACGACTTCCAGGTGTGGTTGAAAGCCATCTACAATGTGGCTCAGCGCATCAACAACGAACAGTGCGCCGGTCTCACTCCCGAGGAAGCTCGCCAGGTACAGAACCTCTATGCATCCCTCATGCGTCAAGGCAAGGGTATCGCAGTCAAGGCTGACAAGGACACCCCGTTCACCGTCGTGGAACAAGTCTTTGACAACCTCCAGACTATGAAACTCAACAAGTTCAGTCTTATGACTGCTCTTAAATCAGAAGATGAACCCACTCAATAAAAAGGTAAACCCATTATGGCTCAAATAGAACAATCCGACAAGGGCGGTAAGAAAAAGAAAGGCGCCCAGAAGAAGATGCAGATCCATGTGGACTTTACCCCCATGGTCGATATGAACATGCTTCTGATTACCTTCTTCATGCTTTGTACTACAATGATCAAATCGCAGACCCTGCAGATTGCATTGCCTACCAACGAAGAAGTGAAGAAGGAGCAGATGTCTCAAGCAAAGGCTTCGGAGGCTATTACCCTCATCCTCGATACCGAGTATGAAGGCAACAAGCCCAAAGTCGACGCAGAGACAGGCAAGACTGTTCACCACATCTATTATTATGAAGGTATTGCCGATACTTTGTTCCAGACCGCAAACTATCTGCGTCACGAACAATTCATCGGTAACCAGAACCGTGAACCGCAAGGTATCCGTAGAATCCTCCGCAAGAAGAATGAGGAAGTTATGGTACAATATGACCTCCTCAAGACTCGCTGGAAGAATAAGGAAATCACCAAGGAAGAGTTTGATAAACTCGCTAAGGAGAACGCAGCCGACTCAATGAAGACTCGTCCCGTAGTTGTGATCAAACCCGGTCCCAACACCACCTACGAAGGCCTTATCAATGCCCTCGACGAGATGCAGATCAACCAAATCTCGCGTTACTCGATCGAGCTCCCCAACCGCGTAGATACACTGTTGCTCCGTCACTACGAGCAAGTTAACGGCGTACAGATTATTCGTCCCACAGTGCGTTAAGTAATGATTTATTAACCGTTTAAACCGTTACAGACAATGGCAAAAGATGTTGATCTTTCATCAAAAGAGTGGTGCGATATAGTCTTTGAAGGCAAGAACAAGGAATTTGGTGCATACGTATTGCGCAACCAATCTCCCTCTCGCCACAATCGTGCCGTACTCATCGTGCTCGCTGCTTTGGCAGTAATTTTGGGTCTGCTTATCCTCAGCATCACCGGCGTGTTCTCACGCGGCGAAGAGGAAGGCGCCGATGTCGCTACCGAGCAGGAAATCGCTACCCTCAACTCACAAGATGAGGAGATGGAGGAAGAGGAAGAAGAAATCATCTATCAGGAACCTGAAGAAGAAATCGCTCCCCCCGAAGAAGTAGCAAACGAGCAACGTGTAACCGAAACCCTCGTCGTACAAGATGAGGACTTCGACCAGTCCAAGGAAGTAAAGACTCAGGAAGAAATTACTGAGAACGAAGCAATGGCAGGTGCCGTCGACGTTACCGACGGTGTCAATGACCAGAACAAGCAATCAATCCGTGAGACCATTATTGCAGAAGCTCCCGCTGCTCCCGAGCCCGAGAAGGTTTATACCATGGCAATGGTAGAGCAGAAGCCCGAGTTCCCCGGTGGTGAGGCTGCAATGTACAAGTGGCTCGGCGACCACATCAACTATCCCGCTCAAGCATCCGAAGAAGGTGTTCAGGGTCGTGTAGTTGTTCAATTCGACGTCGCCAAGGACGGTTCGATTGTCAATGTTAAGATTGCTCGCGGTCGTCACCCGGCACTCGACAAGGAGGCTGTACGTCTCGTGAAGTCGATGCCCGCATGGCAACCCGGCCGTAACAATGGTCAGCCCGTGAAGGTTACTTACACTCTCCCCATTACTTTCAAGTTGCAACAGTAACCGCTTTTGAAATTCCATACTCTCCCACAAGACTGCCGCATCGCTCCCGCCCTGCGGCAGTCTTTTTTTTGTTCCGCTTGAAAAAATTTTTTTGATAATTCAAAAATAAGACTTAACTTTGCGCTGAAATTGGTTGCTGCCGAAGAGTCGGCGCCAAAGCATTAATAGGGAACGAGGTGAGATTCCTCGACAGTACCCGCTGCTGTAATTCCCGCTCGCCTTTGAGCGAGCAAAGCCGTCGCCAAACACCACTGATTCCTCAGAGAATTGGGAAGGGGCGAATGAGCCGGGATAAGCCAGAAGACCTGCCATTTCACATATATAAATTCAATTGGCTCACGGGATTATGAGCAGGATTGTCACCATATCGGTAGCGCATATGTCGCTATGTGTTGTGTTCCTATGAAGTAATCGTCGTTGTGCCAATGGTGGTATTAACGGCGTTTTTTAATATCTAAGAATAGGAATGACATATAGACTATTGTTGATAGTGGGACTCATGGCAATTTGTGCCGGCACGACAATGGCAGAGTCTAATGACACACTTCATTTGCACGAAGTGTCGGTCACAGCGACGCGACGGCTTCCGGAAGTAATTCCGGTGCAGAGTCTCAGCGGAGAACAGCTGCAGAGGCTGAATAGCAATAGTGTCGCTGATGCATTGAGGTACTTCGCCGGCGTGCAAGTGAAGGACTATGGTGGCGTTGGTGGTATCAAGACCATCAACATTCGCTCGATGGGTACTAATCACACCGGTGTGGTGTATGATGGCGTTGAATTGGGAAATGCGCAGAACGGTCAAATAGACCTCGGTCAATTTTCACTTGACAACATAGAAGAAATATCACTGTACAACGGGCAGAAAAGCCGTATCTTACAGCCGGCAAAGGACTTTGGCAACGCCGGGACCATTTACTTGCGAACCCGAGTGCCTCAGTTTGCTCCCGGTGAGACCTATCATGCCAAGGTGACGATGCGCACAGGCTCTTTTGACCTTATCAATCCATCGGCATTGGTCGAGTTGAAACTGGGCGAGAGAGTCAATGCCTCGTTGAGCGCTGAATGGGTCAATTCTTCGGGTAAATATAAGTTCAGATATCGCCGAGTGAATCCGGCAGGCGAGTTGGCATACGATACTACGGCAGTGCGACAGAATGGTGATATCAATGCCACGCGTCTCGAGATGGGGGTCAATGGCACTATTGATGGTGGCGAGTGGCACATCAAGGCTTATAATTACAACTCGGAGCGAGGTGTCCCCGGCGCTATAGTGAACAATGTATGGCGACGTGGCGAGCGTATATGGGATACCAACTCTTTTATCCAGGGTAGTTTCACCTATGGTGTAGGGCGATTTACTACGTTGAATAATTTCAAATATGCGTTCTATCGTACTCACTATGTAAATAATGATGATAAGCAGGTGAAGATTGACAATCTGTATCGGCAACGCGAGTTGTATGTGTCAACAGCAAATCAGTATGCGCTGACATCTTGGTGGAGTGTTGCCGCAGCAAACGATTTCCAGTGGAATGACTTGCGTGCAGATATGTATGATTTTGCTCGTCCAACGCGTCTAACTGATATGTTGTCAATCGCCACATCAGTGGATACACGGCGCTTCAAGATGCAAGCGTCGCTGTTGGGCACCTTTGTTCATGACCGACTTGAAGGGAAGGAGTCACCTGCCGACAAGCATGCACTTACCCCGGCGGTGATGGCAAGTGTCGCACCGCTTTGCCGACTTAAGGAGTTGACAGTAAGGGCGTTCTACAAACAGTCGTTCCGTATGCCCACCTTCAACGACCTTTATTATGCCGATATGGGTAACTCGCGACTCGAGCCGGAGCGAGTCACTCAGTACAATGTTGGCTTGCTCCTTGATAAGCGATTTGCCGGCTTGCTCAGTCACTTGCGAGTGAGTGTTGATGCCTATTACAATAAGGTGACCAATAAGATAGTAGCATATCCCAAGGGGCAACAGTTCAGATGGACAATGCTTAACTTGGGTAAGGTAGATATCAGAGGCATAGATGTGTCGACTCAATCCACTTTTGAACCGATAGGAAGCGTTTTTGTGACCGTTCGCGGACAATATACTTACCAGCGTGCCATCGATGTGACCAATCCTGCCGACAACTATTACCGCGACCAGATACCTTATATACCGCACCACTCGGGCTCGGCGGTGGTGAATGTGCAGTGGCATCAGTGGACAATCAATTATAGTTACATATATGTGGGTAGTCGCTACAATCAGCAAGAGAACATACGCTACAACTATACCCAGCCGTGGTATACGTCGGATGTATCGCTCTCTCGAGACCTGCGAGTAGGGCGCGTCGATATGCGCGTATTGCTTGAGGTGAACAATTTGCTGAGTCAGGATTACGATGTAATTCTCAATTACCCGATGCCTAAGCGAAATTTTCGTCTTACGTTAAGAGCAGAAATATGAAACGGATATTTTTAAAAATTTTTCTGCCACTCCTGATGGTCGCCACGAGTTGTCGAGATGACGAACTCGTGGTGCCGACGGAGTTTGATATTGTAGGTGATGAACAGTTTGGTACGGGTGTGCGTGGACTATATCTGCTCAACGAGGGCAATATGGGCTCTAACAAATGCACGCTTGACTATTACGACTACCACACCGGCTTGTATGCGCGGAATTTTTACTCAGAGCGCAATCCGCAGGTTATCAAGGAATTGGGAGATGTTGGTAACGATATAGGAATATATGGGGGCAAGATGTATGTGGTGGTCAATTGCTCGCACAAGGTAGAAGTCCTTGATGCGTATAGCGGAGTGCGTATCGGTCAAGTGGATATACCGAATTGCCGTTATGTGCGATTTCATCGCGGCAAGGCATATGTGAGTGCCTATGTGGGACCGGTGCTGATTGACCCTGAGGCTCCACGTGGTGCAGTCTTTGAGGTAGATACTGCCACACTGGAGATAACACGCAAGGTAACAGTTGGTTATCAGCCCGAGGAGATGGAGGTGATAGATGACTATATGTATGTCGCCAATTCGGGCGGCTATCGAGCCCCCGACTACGACCGCACCGTCTCAGTGATACAGATGGTAGACTTCAAGCAAGTGCGACAGATAGATGTGGATATAAATCTACACCGTGTTAAGCGTGATGCCTACAAGCAATTGTGGGTGAGTTCGCGAGGCGATTATGGCGAGCGACCCTCGCGCCTATATGTTTTGGGTAAGCGAGCCGGGTACAACGAAATGCAAGTTATAGATACTATAGACGTGGCATGCTCCAATATGGCTATCAAGGGCGACTCGCTGTTTTTCTATGCTACCGAGTGGAATAATTATACGCAGCGAAACACAGTATCGTATGGCATAATAGATGTGCGCACTCATGAGGTGATTTCCACCAATTTCATCAGCGACGGTACCGAGCAGCAAATCACAATCCCCTACGGCATCGCGGTGCATCCTGTCACCGGTGATATATTTGTGACTGATGCCAAGAATTATGTAAGTAGCGGCACCTTGTATTGCTTTGACCGACAAGGACGATGCAAGTGGAGTGTTCGCACCGGCGATATACCGGCACATATGACATTCTTAATGGAGCGATGAAACGATTGGTATACTGCATATTATCACTATTGATGCTTGCCTGCACCGACGAGATACCGATGGTCAATTTGGGTGTAGATGAGGTGTATATAATACCTCGAATGAGTAAGTTGTCACTACATCCGGCTCTTACCGGTGCGTCATATAGTTGGAAAGTGGATGGCGAGGAGGTGTCAACGGCGCGTGATTACATATTCATTGCGGCACATGAAGGTGTGTACAGCCTGAGCCTTGATATTATAGATTCGACGACGCCATATCATCATGAGTTTGAGGTGTATGTCGTACACGAGGAGGTAGAATATAGTCCGTATATTGAGAATGTGTATGAGTACTGTCCTGCGCCGGGGCAATTTATCAATACGATGCCTCAGTATGTGGCAGGCGACAGTTATGGAGATATGTTGCGCAAGTGCACTGAATCTCTGTCTGGGACCAACGACGTGCTGGTATCGTTGGGAGGTTTCGGTGGATATATCACCTTCGGATTTGACCACACGGTGATAAACCAAGCCGGAGAGAAGGACTTTCGCATATGGGGCAACTCTTTCTATGATGCGAGCCACACTGATATGGTCGGAGGGTCGTCGGAGCCCGGTGTGGTGATGGTGAGCCTCGATGTAAATTGCAACGGCTTGCCCGACGACCCATGGTATGAGATTGCCGGGAGTGAGTATTGCAATCCGGCGACAATACATGGCTATAGCATTATATATCATCGTCCCGACTCGCAACGAGAGATAGTAAAGGATGCGAGTGGCAATCTCACGGATTTATATTACATAATGTGGGAAGATTCGCAAGGGACGATAGGGTATATGCCCAAGAATAAGTTCCATAATCAAGACTACTATCCCTGCTGGATAGTAGACGATACGATAAATTTCAAAGGGACCCGTTTGCCCGACAATGCGATAGATATCTCGGGGCGAGGTATGTATTACTTCCAGAGGGCATTTGCGTGGGGCTATGCCGATAATCACCCCAACGATGAGGCGGAGTTGTGCTCCTACGATATATCGTGGGCGGTGAATGAGTATGGGATGCCGGTGGACTTGCCGGGTATAGATTTTGTGAGGGTGTACACCGGGGAGAATCAATACTGTGGGTGGATAGGAGAGACATCCACTGAGATTACCCGGGCTGCCGACCTGCATATATATAGTGAATTACCAGGACATAATAGTATAAGTGCCTATAGATAAGATTATTAACTAAATATTAAAAGCCCATGAAAAGATTTTTTACGGGCCTTTTGAGTACACTGGCGGTGCTAAGCGTTACAGCCGCGGGAAGTGTTCCTCAAAAGGTACAAGGGGTGGCTTACACCCCAAGAACAGGAGCTGTTGCACCATTAGCCTACAGTGAGCCGGCGGATATGCCGGGCGATGGCAGTTTCACGATGGATATGATACAAAGTTGGACAGGCGAGGGATCAAAACGTGCAGCGATGGTCATACAGTGGAATGATGACGCAGAGGAATCGGCACTGGTATTTGGCTTTCGTTGGGATGGCGATGCTACAGGAGCGGATATGTTCCGAGCCATAGTATCAGCCAATCCTCAGTTGTATGGATTGATCCAGTACACCAATGTATCATCGCCGACCGACCCAAATGGAGGCTACACCATTGATGGTATAGGCTGGGATATCGATATCGAGGGCAATATAGCGCTTACCGATCGTTTTGGCAAGTGGTATGAGTCGGAGGGCGGCTTATTCATACACCCACGCGGCTATGTGCCGGGCGAGAGCAGTTCGATAGACTATGACTATGACGACTGGGTGTCTCGTGATAAGTATGACCGCTGGGGTGCCGGGTGGTATAAGTCGTATTGGTCGTATTGGGTTAAGAGCGACCAATCGTCCAATTTTGCTTATTCGGGCTTGGGCGCTTCGGGACGTGTACTTACTGATGGCTGCTGGGATGGCTGGAATTTCAATGTCGGTATGGCTACCCACGCATGGAAATCATTTGTGGCTGCTCCTCCGATTCCCGACGGCTATAAGAAGGATATCGTGTACAACGACTTGCATTATAGGTTGAAAAACGGTATCTCAAAGACAGTGCTGCTCGCAGATGCAAATGAATCGACCGGAACATATACGGGCGATATAGTGGTACCGTCGACCTTTGTAGATGAAGGAATTACATATACGGTTGAAGGTGTGACGGTATCGGCATTTGCCGATTCTGAAGCAACGACAGTGAGTCTTCCATCGTCAATTACAGAGATTAGACCATTGACATTTAAGGGGTCGAAGTCGTTACAGACGATAACATTCAGCGGAGAGAATAAAGTGAAGATAGTGGGCGAAGGAGCCTTTGACGGTTGCACATCGCTGACTACATTTCTGTTGCCCCAGGGAAGGACAAGTATTGGCGCACGCACCTATGCGGGGACAGCCATAACGAGTGTAGATATTCCCGTCGAAATCACTTCTATCGGAGAGGAGGCATTTAGAGATTGTAGTGCGCTCACCGAGGTGATAGTTCACACCGTGTATCCGCTTGAGATCGCCGATGAGACATTCGGCACAGCCGCAAACAAAGCAACGTTGGTAGTTCCTACCGGCTATATAAGTACCTATCAATCAGCCACAGGGTGGTCAAATTTTGCCAATTTCGCTGAACAAACTATTCCGGTCAATGTCGGAGATATATTCCCTGTCAACGGTGTTACCTACCAAGTTACATCAATGGACGAGGGCGCATTGACAGTGATGGCTACTCATTGCCGTGTATCAGGAGCAGCGTCTACCTCGGCGATAAAAACTGCAAATGCCGGATATAGTGGCGATCTTGTTGTACCCGAGAAGGTAGTGTACCAAGGATTGGAATTTGCAGTTACGGCAATAGATAAATATGCCTTCTACTATGCTACCGGATTGACATCCATGACAATCGAAGCTCCGATTACTACTCTGCCGTCGTACATCTTTAGCGGTTGCTCGGCACTCACCCACATTGACATACCGTCGACCGTAACGGCAATAGAAACAGCTGCATTCTCTGGCTGTACAAAGTTGGAATTTACTCTGCCCGAGACGGTTACCGAATTGGGAGCGGAAACATTCAAGAATTGCACAAAAATCACAGAGTTTAATTTCCCGGGGTCGATGACCACCATACCTAGTAGTATCTTGTATGGTTGTACCGGCTTGACTACTGTGACTTTTGGCGACAATGTCACCTCGATAGGTGCAAATGCTTTCTACGGATGTACCTCATTGACAAATATAGTAATACCCGAGACAGTAGAGACTCTCGGTTCATCTGTGTTCAAGAATTGTAGCAAACTTGTATCGGTCGAATTACCCAATGGGTTGCAGACCATCGGCGGCTATGCATTTCAGAATACCGCGATATCGCAGTTGGTGATTCCGGCTACGGTGACCACGATGACAGTTAACGACGTGGTAAATGGTTGCCCTGCGGATATAAAGATATATATGTGTAATCCTACGCCGGTAAATAGTTCGACAAACACATGGCGCTTGACGAGTACGACATATGCTCCTATCATCGTACCCGCGGGATGTGTGGACGCATATACGAATTACAATAATTATTGGAAAAAATCTAAAATAAGTTCGCCGGAATTGAGCGCGGTAGAAGCTCTTGATTATAAAGGGCTTATATTACAAGGCAAGACCGTATTCAGTGGCAGATTAAAAGGAACATATACAATGCCTACTGAAGCAGAAGAGACGCCGGAAGCCAAGCCTGCCCGCGAAGTTGCAATGCGAGGTGATTTACCCGAGGCGTTTGCCGAAGGTTGCGATAAGGCTGTTATATGTGGCAAAACAATAACAGTTAAATATAGATTCAGACCGCTCACCGGTTATAAATCACAAAAAGTAACAGCAGGAGAAGACGGGTCATTTGAATTCGAAACAATAGAATCAGAATCGCCCAAGATGATGCTTGGTGTTGCTGTAGGAAGTGTGGAATCAAAAACATATACGCTTTATGCAATAGTGGTGGTAACTGATATCATATTGGGCGATGGAAGCGATGATATTTATATTACCTATAAGGATATACTTGCACTGACACCTACTATTGAGCCGGAAGATGCCGGGGATCAAACCTTTACCGTCTCGGTGGGAGATGAGAGCATTGCATCGACTTACTCGGTGTCTGTATCCAATCCGACTCGTCAGTTCTACGAACTGGTAACTCACAATATTGGCGAAACAACATTGACATTTACCTCAAATGACGATTATGGCTTCTCGCGCACATATAATATCCACGTTGTAGATCCCGACCGCACACCGGCAGCCGATGATTACCAAGATGGTACTTTCTGGCTCAACGAGGAGTGGTATGGCCACACTAATGGGTCGATAAATTACATCACCTCGGATTATGATGTAATGTATCGCGCATATGAAGCACAAAACCCGGAGATGTCATTCGGCGTAACATCGCAGTATGGCACGATATATGGCAATCACTTGATAGTGATGTCCAAGCAGGCATCAGAGACAAAAGACGACCGTGAGGGTGGTAGATTAGTGGTCGCAGATGCTACTACGCTCGTCAATAAGGCAGCCTTCAGTGATATAGGCGGTGATGGACGAGCCTGCGTGGGTGCTGCCGGTAAGGTATACCTCGGCACCACAGGCGGTATACGCGTACTTTCACTTGAAGACTACACCTTAGGTGATATGATAGACGGTACCGTGGGCAGCGGAGGTTTGTATAGCGGTCAACTCGGCGATATGGTAGCCTCCGGTGGCTATGTATTTGCTATCCGTCAAGAAGTAGGTGTACTGGTAATCAATACCGCAACAGATGAATTGGAAAAGACTTTCACCACATCAGAAGTGAATAATCCTCAAGGTATTGTCGTTGATTGCAACGGCAATGTGTGGGTAGCCTCGACCGATGCTTCGGATAACGGATACTTCCATTGTATCTCGCCCGAGACACTTGAGGTGATGGAGAGTGTTGCACTGCCCGAAGGCAAGAGTGTAATCTGCCAATGGGGTGCATGGCACTCGTCAAACTTCTTTGCATCCAAGAAGAGTGAGACCCTATGGTGGGGCACTGTCTACACAAGTTGGTCGGGAGACAAAGAGTACTACAAGTGGGAAATCGGAGATGTCACCGACGGAGTCGCTAATGCACAATTGGTGTACACCTTCCCCGATAATTTGGCGGCTGAGAACTCACTCTATCAATTGCCCTATGCAACAGCTGGCTATGACGAGCGAAATGATATGTTGCTGATAGCAGCCAATCGTGGTTACTCGGGCAACTATCGATACAATTGGTTGCACTTCATAAACTGCGAACATGGAGTGATAGTTAAGACTATCCAACTCAAGGATTACTATTGGTTCCCTGCTATGCCTATATTTCCCGACAAGTATGCACCCGAATTTGGGGCTATGCCCGAGAGTATATTTGTCAATGTAGATGTTGCCAAGCCGTATACGCTTGATTTGTCAGGTGTTAGCGATGCAGATGGAATAGATGCATGCATAGCATTGAGCATAGACGATAGCGATTTGTCGTCAATTGCCGATGTGGTGTGCAACGGTCACACCGTCACAATCAGCCACAAAGGTGTTATAGGCGATGGAACGCTGAGCATTAATGCCGAGTCAAATGGTAAAATCTCTACGGTTGATATCCCGGTGCAAATCGGCAAGAGTACGGGTGTAAACGATGCAATTGCTGCCGGAGTTATCTCGTTCAGTGAAAATCGATTGCATTTAATCGGTCTGTGTGGTAAGCAATTTGTAATATATAATGTTGCCGGCACCGAGGTGGGTGCATTTGACGTTGAAAGCGAAGATGTCACCGTAAGCCTTGCGCTCGTGCCCGGAGCATATATAGTTGCAAGTACAGACGGCACGCGCCGCATAAAAATTAACATTCAGTAATAATTAGAGATGAAAAAGGCAATATTTCTTGCCTCGTTGACTATAATCGCATCTTGCCCGACATATTTGTCGGGTCAAGATGTTGATTATACAACGGGCGTATTTATAGTAAATGAGGATTGGTATGGACACCAGAACTCTACAGTAAATTACTTGTTACCGGATGCCGAAGAAGGCGAACAATGGCATTATCGTGTTATACAGACTGAAAATCCCGGTGTAGAGTTGGGCTGTACCAATCAGTATGGAGCCATCTATGAGGGCCGCTTCTACTTGATAGCCAAGCAGGAGAAAGATCCCGGAGCCAAGATTACCGGCGGGCGTATCACCGTAGCAGATGCCACGACACTTGAAGTGTTGTATCAAAGTGCACTGATAGACCCATCGGGAGCGCAATGTGATGGCAGAGGCTTCGTGGGCGTTACACCACACAAGGGATATATATCGGCGAGCAACGGCATATGGGTGTTTGACTTGGATACCTACGAAGTAAGCGGTATGATAGCCGGTACGGGGACCACGTCAACCACCGGCTCGCTCTATGAGGGACAATGTGGCTCAATGATTATGGCATCGGGCAAGGTGTTTGCCGCCCATCAGCAGAGGGGCTTGTTGGTCATTGACCCGGATAAAGACCAATTGATAGCCACTATTGATATGAATCAGATCGCTGAAGGTGCCGGAATAGGGTCGGTAACGCGAGCACTTGACGGGTCGGTATGGGTGAGTGTGGCTGCCGATACCTATGGTGGCGGATCCACTTTGCCCTATCTGATGCGAGTGGACCCGGAAACATTGGAGACCGAGGTGGTCGCCTTGGGTGACGAAATTGCGGCACCATGCAACTCGTGGTATGCGTGGACACCTGACACCTTCTGTCCCTCGTATCAAACAAATAGCCTATATTGGACCGGAGGGGAGACGTGGTTTGGGCGTGCACAAGTGTACAGATTTGATGTAGACTCGCGCATTGCCGAGAAAATCATTGACCTTGATGACGATGGTGATGGCTGGCTAATCTACGGTTGCTCAATGCGAGTACATCCCGAGACAGATGAGATATATGCCTCGTTGTTCCATGAAGTCACCGTGCCAACGTATGTGTTGCGTCGTTTTACCCCTGATGGTGAACCATTGCAGGATTATGAGATGATTTCCAACTATTGGTTCCCGTCACTTCCGGTATTTCCGACGTCGCCCGACAACTATGCGACAATCACCTCCCTCGAATCGGAATCAAGTCGCGAAGAAGTGTATTGGTACAACTTGCAAGGCGTAAAGGTTGATATTCACCACGCTGCTCCGGGTATATATATACGCCGATGTGGTGTAAAGGTCGAAAAATTCATAATTAGATAGATTGGTATTAACGTGTAAGAAAATCGGCGCCTGCATTGATTGAGGCGCCGATTTTTGTATGTGAAAGAGTGGGGGGAATTAGCCGCACTTGGAGCTGCCGCAGTTGGTGCAGATGAGGCAGCCTTCTTGGTAGACGAGGGTCTCTTGACCGCAGTTGGGGCAACGTTGACCCTTGGCGCTGGTGCCGTTGGGGAGGTATTTCTTGAGGGCACGCTCGACACCCATCTTCCAGGTGTTGATGGATTGGGAGTCGAGTTCGAGACCGCCGACTAACTTGAGAACTTGGTCGATGGGCATGCCGTAGCGAAGTACACCCGAGATAAGTTTGGCATAGTTCCAGTATTCGGGGTTGAACTTGTCGCTAAGACCCTCGATGGTGGTCTTGTAGCCGCGCTTGTTGATGAATTGGAAGTCGTAGCGTTTGTTGCCGTCGGCATCGATAGCCTTGATAATCTTGCCGTGGTTGACCGATTTGGGGCAGAAGATGCCGTCGTCGTCATCGGCGAGACCGGTGAAGATTTCGTAGGGCTTGCCGTCGATGAGACCGACGAAGGCAATCCACTTCTCCTTGTTGTTCTGGAAGCGAACGACGTCAGCCTCGAGTTCGATGGGGCGCTTGGCGACGTGGGGAGCGGGGAAGCCGTTTTCTTCGGCAGCGGGCTCGTCCTTTTTCTTCTTGCTATTCTCCATGGCAACGAGGACACCCGAGCGGCAGCCATCGCGATAGACGGTGCAGCCCTTGCAACCCGACTTCCATGCTTCGAGGTAGAGGCTGTTGACCACTTCCTCGCTGACGTCGGATGGAAGGTTGATGGTCACCGAGATGGAGTGGTCGACCCACTTCTGTATGCGGCCCTGCATGTGTACCTTCTCGAGCCAATCGATTTCGTTGGCAGTGGCGCCGGCATAGGGCGAGCGAGCCACCAGGTCGTTGATTTCTTCCTGGGTGTAGTTGTTCTTGACCTCGATGCCCTTTACCTTCATCCAGTCGATGAATTTGGGGTGGTAAACGATAAATTCCTCGAAGGCATCACCTGTCTCGTCGACATAGTCAATGGTGACATTGGGGTCGTTGGGGTTGACCTTGCGGCGGCGCTTGTAGACCGGCATGAAGACGGGTTCAATGCCCGAGGTGGTGCGAGTCATGAGCGAAGTGGTGCCGGTGGGGGCGATGGTGAGGCATGCGATGTTGCGGCGGCCGTATTGCTTCATCTGCTCGTAGAGAGCGGGGTCGGCTTCGGCGAGGCGCTGCATGAAGGGGTTGTTCTTCTCGCGGTCGGCATCAAAGATGGCGAATGCGCCACGGCTGCGAGCCATGTCGACTGAGGAGCGATAAGCGGCGAGCGCCAATTCGCGGTGGACGGTTTCGGAGAATTGAGTGGCATCGGGGGTGCCGTATTTGTAGCCGAGTGCGGCGAGCATATCGCCCTCGGCAGTGGTACCCACGCCGGTGCGGCGACCTTGACCGGTCTTGTGCTTGATTTTGAGCCAAAGGTTACGCTCGGTCGACTTAACTTCTTCGGTCTCGGGGTCTTGGTCGATTTTGCTGAGGATAGCGTCGATTTTCTCCATCTCGAGGTCGATGATGTCGTCCATCATGCGCTGAGCGCGAGTGATGTGGCTACGGAAGAGGTCGAAGTCGAAGTAAGCCTCGGGAGTGAAGGGATTGACAACGTAACTGAAGAGGTTGACTGCGAGGAGTCGGCAGCTGTCGTAGGGGCAGAGAGGAATTTCGCCGCAGGGGTTGGTGGAGATAGTGCGGAAGCCGAGGTCGGCGTAGCAGTCGGGGAGCGACTCGCGAGTGATGGTGTCCCAGAAGAGGACGCCGGGCTCGGCTGATTTCCAAGCGTTGTGGATGATTTTAGCCCAAATGGCAGATGCGTCGACCTCCTTGGTGATATAAGGCTCGTTGGAGTCGACGGGGAATTGCTGAACGTAGGGAGTGCCTGACTCGGCAGCGCGCATGAAGTCGTCGTCGATGCGCACCGATACATTGGCACCGGTGACCTTGCCTTCGACCATCTTGGCATCGATGAAAGCCTCGGCATCGGGGTGCTTGATGGACACGGTCATCATCAAGGCGCCGCGGCGACCATCTTGAGCGACCTCGCGAGTGGAGTTGGAGTAGCGCTCCATGAAGGGGACGAGACCGGTGGATGTGAGGGCTGAATTCTTGACGGGTGTGCCCTTGGGGCGGATGTGCGACAGGTCGTGACCTACGCCACCGCGACGCTTCATGAGTTGGACTTGCTCCTCGTCGATGCGGATTACGCCGCCGTAGGAGTCGGGGGTGCCGTCCAATCCGATAACGAAGCAGTTGGAGAGCGAGCCGACCTGGAAGTTGTTGCCGATGCCGGTCATGGGGCTGCCTTGGGGCACGATGTACTTGAAGTTGCGGAGCAATTCAAATACCTCATCGTGAGACATTGGCTCGGGGTACTTGTTCTCAATTCGGACAATTTCGTCGGCGATACGATGGTGCATATCGTCGGGAGTTCTTTCGTAAAGATTACCGAAAGAATCTTTCAAGGCATACTTGTTCGCCCACACTCGGGCGGCGAGTTCATCGCCACCGAAGTATTCTTTTGACGCCTCGTATGCCTCGTCGAATGTATAAGTTTTCTTTTCCACTATATTGATTGTAAGGTGATTAATCGGTTTTTAGGGTTGGCTTGCCGTGAGCGAGCAAACGACTTCGCAAAGGTACAAAAATATAGTATGATAATGCAAAGAAAAGTGATAATATTTTTACTAAAGTTATCAACAATGGCAAACTTTGTCAAAATAATTGATGGAAAAGTTTTCCAAAACCGGTATGCCATATGCTTTGAAATATCAGGGCATATGAAAATTAAATGCTATTTTGATAGTGCTTTGAACTGTTTTAGTGAGATAAATGCTTGTGGATAGTTGATATATCAAAAATTTTTGCGAACTTTGCAGATTGAAAGTGATAATATTAAACCTAACGAATGGAATTTTCAGCAACACAAATAGCAGGTTTTGTAGGAGGAGAGGTCGTCGGTGACGGCAATGCCGCCGTGTCGACATTCGCCAAAATCGAAGAGGCGGGACCCGGCGCTATAACCTTCCTCGCAAACCCCAAATACACACATTACATATATAGCACCAACGCGTCGATAGTGCTGGTGCGCCGGGATTTTGAACCCACCGAGCCTGTCAAGGCGACTCTTATAAAAGTAGATGACCCATATGCCACACTGTCCACGCTTCTCGAGATAGTATCCAAGGCTATGAATCCCGCCAAGACGGGCATCGAGCAGCCATGCTACATTGCCGAGGACGTTGTAATTCCCGAGGATGGCTATGTTGGCGCTTTTGCTTATATCGGCAAGGGTGTGACCCTGGGACGTGGAGTCAAAATATATCCTCAAGCCTATGTGGGCGATGGCGTGGTCATCGGTGATGATACTATCATCTATCCCGGTGCGCGCATCTACCATGGCTGCCACATTGGCAAGCGTTGCATCATCCATGCCGGTGCCGTAATCGGTGCCGACGGCTTCGGCTTTGCCCCCCTGCCCGATGGAACATATCACAAGATACCTCAGCTCGGTATCGTGGATATTGAGGACGATGTGGAAATCGGTGCTAACACTACCATTGACCGAGCCACTATGGGCGTCACTAAGATTGAGCATGGTGTCAAATTGGACAACCTCATCCAGGCGGCTCACAACTCGACTATCGGTCACGATACCGTCATGGCTGCGCAAGTGGGTGTTGCCGGCAGCACCAAGATTGGTTCAAACTGTATGATCGGCGGTCAAGTAGGCTTTGCCGGACATATCACCGTGGGCGACCGGGTGCAATTGGGCGCACAGTCGGGCGTGCCGGGAAATATTCCGTCGGATGTACAACTCATGGGCTCGCCACCTGTACCCCCTGTCGACTTTGCGCGACAGACCGTATACCTCAAGCGCTTGCGCTCGCTATTTGATCGCGTTGCAGCCCTTGAGAAACTTGCAAAAGAAAAACAATAAAAAACTACAAGATATGAAACAAGTCACCCTCAAAAGTCCCTTTACCATCACTGGTAAAGGTCTTCACTCGGGACGCGAAGTAACTGCACGTTTCTGCCCGGCTCCCGACAACCATGGCTACAAAATCAAGCGTATTGACCTCGAAGACCAGCCCGTCCTCGATTGTATCGCCGAGAATGTCACTTCGACCACTCGTGGCACCGTATTGTCGCGCGGCGAGGTGAGCGTCAGCACTATCGAGCACGCTATGGCGGCTCTCTACTGCCTTGGCGTGGACAACTGCCTTATCGAGACCGATGGTCCCGAAATCCCAATCGTCGATGGTAGCGCTCGCCCCTTTGTGGAGGCTATCGAGGCTGTAGGTCTTGAGGAACAAAAGCAGGACAAGGACTTCTATGTCGTTAAGCACAAGATAGAAGTGGCTGACGAGGAGACCGGTTCCAAGATCATGATACTCCCCGACGACGAGTTCAGCGTGGAGGTGAAGGTTAACTTCAACTCGCCCGTGCTCGCTAATCAATATGCTTCGATGGAGCATGTCGATGAGTTCCGCGACCAGATTGCTCCCTCACGTACCTTTGTCTTCGTGCGCGAAATCGAGCCTCTGCGCCAACTCGGACTGATCAAGGGTGGCGACCTCGACAACGCCATTGTTATCTACGACAGCCCCATGAGCCGCGAGTCGCTCGAGAGCATTGCCGCCCTCGCCGGCGTTGAGTGCCCCAATGTCGAGCACTACGGCTATATCAACACCCAGCCGTTGCAGTTTGAGAACGAACCGGCACGTCACAAGTTGCTCGACGTAATCGGCGACATCGCCCTTATCGGTCGTCCTCTCAAGGGCAAGGTCATTGCCACCAAGCCCGGTCACGGCATCAATACTCGCATTGCCAAGGACATCCGTCGCGATATCAAGCGCCAGGAAATTCAAGCACCTGTATACAATCCCAATAAGGAACCGATTTTTGACAACAACCGCATCCGTCAGTTCCTGCCCCACCGCTATCCCTTCTTGCTCGTCGACAAGATTATTGAGATGGGTTCGCAGTATATCGTGGGTGTCAAGAATGTCACCACCAACGAGCCGTTCTTCATGGGACACTTCCCCCAGGAGCCGGTGATGCCCGGTGTACTCATGGTTGAGGCAATGGCACAGACCGGTGGTCTGTTGGTGCTCAGCACAGTCGATGAGCCCGAGCGCTACTCGACCTACTTCATGAAGATAGACAATGTGAAATTCCGCCAGAAAGTCGTTCCCGGCGACACACTGCTCTTCCACGTATCGTTTATGACCGAGATGCGTCGAGGCTGTGCCGTGATGAAAGGTCGCGCATTCGTGGGTGAAAACTTAGTATGCGAGTGTGAGTTTATGGCTCAGATTGTTAAAAATAAATAATTTGGAATGAAACAACCGTTAGCATATATCCATCCGGAAGCCAAGATAGGCAAGGACGTCGTGATTGACCCCTTTGTGACTATCGATGCCAATGTAGAGATAGGCGATGGGACACGCATCTATTCCGGTGCCACCATCCTCGAGGGTGCGCGCATCGGTCGCAATTGCACCATATTTCCCAATGCTGTGATCAGTGCGATACCTCAGGACCTCAAGTTCCAGGGCGAAGAGACCCTCGCAATCGTCGGCGACAATACCACCCTGCGCGAGTGCGTCACCGTCAATCGCGGCACAGCCGCCAAGGGCAAGACGGTCATCGGTAACGGCTGTCTCATTATGGCATACTCGCACGTCGCTCACGACTGCATCGTAGGCAACAATGTGATAATCTCTAATGCCACACAACTTGCCGGCGAAGTCGTTGTAGATGACTTTGCCGTCATCGGTGGCGGTACCTTGGTGCACCAATTCTGCCACCTGGGCTCGCACGTGATGATTCAAGGCGGTGCCCTCATCAACAAGGATATTCCGCCCTATGTCAAGGCAGCACGCGACCCTATCGCATACACCGGTATCAACATTGTGGGTCTGCGTCGTCGCGGCTTCTCCAACGAGGCTATCCGCGATATCCAGGAGATCTATCGCTACATCTATATGAATAACCTCAATGTGAGCGATGCCGTTGAGCGCATCGAAGCCGAGTTGCCGGCAACAAATGAGCGCGATGAAATTCTGCAATTCATTCGCAACTCACAGCGCGGTATCATTCGCGGTTATTTCTCGTAATACAAGAACATTGACATAACGTTTCGGGACCGGAGGTCTGTCGCGCGCCTTTCCTGTAGAGGGCGTGAGGAAAGTCCGGGCAACGCAGAGCACCATCCTCCCCGCGGGGAGTCGGCGGTAACGTCGGAGAAGAGTGACAGAAAATAACCGCCGCTACGGCGGCAAGGGTGAAAAGGTGGGGTAAGAGCCCACCGGGCGCAACAGCGATATTGCGTGCCGCATTCCTGATGGGTTGCAAGGTCAAGTATACCGGCATTTAAGGGCTGCTCGTCCGTCATGCCGGGGGGTAGACTGCTCAGATAAATGACAGACAGGTAAGGGTGCGTCGCCACCGGCGATACCTCCCACCTACATAACCCGGCTTATATCTGATCCCGAAGCGTTTTTTTATATATAACTAACTGATTATGCCCGAAATAGGAGAATGGTGGACTGCTCCGGCTATCGCCGATGATGGCAGAGATATGATGGTGTCGGGACGTAGCGATGTCGCCACGTTTCGTCGCAATCCCAAGTTCAAAATCCGCATTGAGATAGTGTGGGCTTATGATGCCTTGCCCAACGGTATGCCCTGTGATGCCGATGCCGAGACAATGGGGCAAGCCACAGACAATCTCCTGGAAATCTTGCACAAAGACCCGGTGGCTGTCATGACGGGCATTTTCACCGGCGCCGGTGAGCGCACATGGGTGTTCTACACTCTCAGCACTAATATTTTCCAGAAAAAACTCAACGAGGCGCTCGCCGACTTGCCTCTGTTGCCTCTGCAGATCACTGCCGAGAACGACCCCGACTGGGAGGCTTATCAGGAAATGGCTGAATTTGAAGTGTTTTAATCTTACGCGCTATGAAAATTGTTGTTCTTGATGGCTACGTTGCCAACCCCGGTGACCTCTCGTGGGAAGGACTTGCCTCGCAAGGTGAACTTGTATTGTATGACCGCACCGCCGCCGACCAAATAGTGGTACGCGCTGCCGATGCCGACGCTATCTTTGTCAACAAGGTGGTGATTACCGCCGACATCATCGCTCAATTGCCTCGGCTGAAATTTATAGGCGAACTTGCCACGGGATACAACAATATAGACATTGCCGCCGCTCATGCCGCCGGCATCACAGTGTGCAACGTGCCCGGCTATAGCGGTGACTCAGTGGCTCAGTTGGTCTTTGCATTTATCCTTGCTCACAGCAACAAGGTCAATGAGTACAACGCCTCGGTGTGGCGTGGTGATTGGTGCCGTTGCCCCGACTTCAGTTACCTCTTGGGACCGATTACCGAACTTGCCGGCACCACTATCGGCATCTATGGCTTGGGAAATATAGGAGGCAAAATCGCTGCGATAGCCCATGCATTCGGCATGCACGTAATTTCGTCGACGTCAAAGCCTGCCGAAGCCATTGCACCATATGTCGAGCGAGTGGCTTTCGAGGATATGCTCGCTCGTGCCGATTATATTTCGATTAACGCGCCCCTTTCGGCTTCTAATCGCGGGCTTTTTGGAGCGGAAACTATCTGCAAGATGAAGCCCACAGCGATGCTCATCAATACCGCTCGTGGTCCCATCGTTGATAGTGCAGCCCTTGCCGAGGCTTTGCGCCAAGGTGTCATTGCTGCTGCAGCCGTGGATGTGCTCGATGTGGAGCCGCCTACAGCCGACAATCCGCTATTGGCTCATGACATCGCCGACCGGCTCATCATCACACCCCACATAGCATGGGAGTCAGTCGCCGCTCGTCAGCGACTCCTCGCCATCAGCGCGTCCAACCTCGCCGCCTTCATTGCCGGCACGCCCGTCAACAGGGTGTTGCCATAAGAGGAATATCCATATGTTTTTATGAAGGACTTTGCGGCGATAGATTTTGAGACAGCCAACAACGAGCGCTCGTCGGTGTGTGCGGTGGGCGTGGTGATTGTGCGTGGTGGTGTGGTAGTGGATAAGTTTTATTCGCTCATCAAGCCCGATCCTGAGTATTACAACTATTGGTGCAGCCGAGTGCATGGGTTGGAGGCATCCGACACAGAGAATGCGCCGATTTTTCCAGAAGTGTGGCGCGAGATTGAGCCGCTCATCGATGGTCTACCCTTGGTGGCACACAACAAAGCCTTTGATGAGAGTTGCTTGAAAGCCGTTTTTCGCGTGTATCAAATGGATTATCCCGACTATGAGTTTCATTGCACATGTGTGGCGTCGCGTAGGATATGGCGTGGCGAGTCAAATAGTCTCGAGGTCGCTGCCGCCCGTTGTGGGTACGACCTGAAGAACCACCACCATGCCCTTGCCGATGCCGAGGCATGCGCCGCCATAGCCCTGCACATTTTATAATTATGCATTAATATAATTTAACGGTGGATGGGGTGATGTTATTGATTTTTTTGGCAACTTTGTGTCAACATTCGTTATATCAATCATTATAATTTTTTGGCACCATGGAAACTAACAATTCTGCATCTCAGCAACCAAATCAGCAGCAGGTTATAATCAATAATTATGTGAAACAAGGTAATGGACTCGGTACTGCCGGATTTGTTTTGGCATTGATCGGACTATTATTATGTTGGGTACCTGTCATAGATTGGATTCTTTGGTTATTGGGCTTAATTTTCTCATTTATTGGTGTCTTCAAGGCACCTCGAGGTTTGGCAATAGCCGGTCTGGTTATTTCATTTATTGGTATTATTATCTTGATAACCCTTATTGCGGCAGTTACAACCGCAGTCGCATCAGCACTTTGATAGAGCCAAAGTGCAAACTAATACGAGGAGGGCAGGTGAGTCCTCCTTTTTTGTATTAGACCACACCGAAATATTTCTCAAAGAATACCTTCAACTTCTCTATCACGGTCTTCTTTTTCTCCTGTCTGTTGCCACCACCGAAGCGGGACATTGCCGGGAGTATCTTGTCAATATCAGTGCCTGTTGTTCGTATCGCTCCATCACGAAAAGCGTTCTCTATGAACTTGGAGGTCTCGTCTGCTTTGAGGTTTTCGCTTGCGATAATCTCATTTAGGTCGTCCTGCTTACGCTGCTTTACATATGCCTCCCAAGCCTGATCAACATCAGTATCAGCATTGACGCTTGCAACGAAATCTTCGATGAGTTCCTTCTTGCTTCTCAACTGCATACTCGCACTTACCGCCTTGCGGATATTGACGAGTATCTCCTTGTTCTTGCAGTTGCTGTCGTGGTAGTTCTTTACCAAAAGCAGTATGTAGTCAATGTTTATCTCAACCTGCCTTATCAGTTCTGTTTCAAATATGATATCATCATTGACCACTTCTTTATCGCCCTTAACTCTATTTCTCCACTTGTCTTTTAGGTCAAGGTAGTTGCTCTGATAGTCCTGCATCTGTCCGTCAGATAGCAATTGCAGTCCTTCAAACTGATCAAATGACTGCAATACATTGATAGATTTCAACAGACTACCAAATAGGGTAATGAAGCGTCTCTCCTCCTCTTCGCCGAGAGGTATGTATCCATCAGGAAACTGCTCTTGGAGTTTTTCCACCAGTTCCTTATAACCATAACAATGCTTGCCGTTCTCTGCATCGTATCCTTCGTAGTACGACTTAAAGTCTTTGAGCAGAACAATGCTCGCAGCATCCTTATCGCCGAACAGAGCAATTGCATCATCGGTCTCTTGTTGGAGGTTGCGAAAACATACGATATTGCCGTAGGTCTTCACCGAGTTGAGTATGCGGTTGGTTCGGCTGTATGCCTGTATCAGTCCGTGCTGTTTAAGGTTCTTATCTACGAACAGCGTGTTGAGCGTTGTGGCATCAAATCCGGTCAAGAACATATTGACCACTATCAGCAAATCCACCTGTCTGTTCTTCATACGCAGCGACAGGTCTTTGTAGTAGTTTTGAAACTTATCGCTTGAAGTGTCATAGTTGGTTGAGAACATCCGGTTGTAATCCTTGATAGCCCCCTCCAAGAAGTCTCTGCTCGGTTGGTCAAGGTTGGTGGTGCTCTCCGGGTTCTCTTCAACGAGTATGCCGTCTATCTCCTCCTCGTTTGCTCCGTATGAGTAGATGGTGGCAATCTTCAATCTCTGTGCTTCCGGCAGATGTGCCTGCTGTGCTTTGAACTCGTTATAGTAAGCCTTCGCCATCTCTATGGAGGCAACAGCGAACATAGCGTTGAACCCCGCCAGTTTCTGCGTCATCTTTTCCTCCTTGACTTCGCCCTTCTTCGCCTTTGCCATCTGCTCGATGTTTTGGGCAACACGATAGGAGTAGTATGATGACCTCTTGGTCTTTTGGTCAAAGTGCTCCAATATATACTTCACCACAGCACTCACTCTTTCAGGGGCAGACATAATACGCTCTCGGTCAATAGCAGAAATCTGCTTGTCCGGTATGTTCTCCTTCGTTTTAAGGGTATTCACGTAGTCAATACGGAACGGAAGGACATTCTCGTCGTTGATAGCATCTACAATGGTGTAGGTGTGGAGTTTATCGCCGAATGCCTGCTGTGTGGTTTTCAGTTTCAAATCTCCACCGCTGCTTGCGTTTTGGGCGAAGATAGGCGTGCCCGTGAAACCGAAGATATGGTATTTCTTGAAGTTCTTGGTGATGGCGTTGTGCATCTCACCGAAATTGCTTCGGTGGCACTCATCAAATATTATCACCACTCTCTGCTGAAAGATAGGATGGTTCTTGTTCTTCTGTATGAAGATGGAGAGTTTCTGTATGGTGGTGATGATGATACGGTAGTCGTGATAACCGCCGTTCTTATCCTTGTTTTCCAGTTGTCGTTGAAGGACGGAAGTTGAGGTATTGCTGTCAGCAGCACCCTCCTCAAATCGGTTATACTCCTTCATCGTCTGGTAGTCAAGGTCTTTTCTATCCACCACGAAGAGAACCTTGTCTATGTAGTCAAGGCGTGAAGCGAGTTGAGCGGTCTTAAATGAGGTAAGGGTCTTACCTGAACCTGTCGTATGCCATATATACCCACCACCTTCGGTCTTGCCATATTGCTTGTAGTTATGAGCAACATTTATGCGTCCGATAATACGCTCCGTTGCTGCAATCTGATATGGACGCATAACAAGGAGCATCCTTTCACTCGTAAATACACAATACTTGGTTAGGACATTTATCAGTGTATGCTTGGCAAAGAAGGTGCGAGTGAAGTCTATCAGGTCGTTGATAGCCTTGTTGTTGCTGTCCGCCCAGAATGACGAAAACTCAAACGAGTTGCTTGTCTTCTTGCTCTTTGTCCTGTTTCGCTCCTGTTCCTTGATATGATTGAAGCGGGTAGAGTTGGAGTAATACTTGGTGTTGGTTCCGTTTGATATGACGAATATCTGAACATATTCATACAGTCCGCAACCTGCCCAGAAACTATCCCTCTGATAGCGGTCAATCTGGTTGAACGCCTCTTTGAGTTGAACGCCTCTTCGCTTCAACTCTATATGCACAAGCGGTAGACCATTGACAAGTATAGACACATCGTAGCGAGTATCGTGATTGCCCTTATCTTCTTCGTATTGGTTAATGACTTGAAGGTGGTTGTTATGGATATTCCTCTTGTCAATCAGATAGATGTTCTTGGTCTCGCCCGTGTCTCTTTTTAGGACTTGGATATGGTCTTCCTGTATCTTGGCGGTCTTTGCCTCAATGCCTTCGTTTTGGTTGGCAATGACATCATTGAAGAAACGCTTCCATTCGCTGTCAGTGAAGGTGTAGTCATTAAGTCGCTGCAACTGCACACGGAGGTTATCTACGAGGTCTTGTTCCTTGTGGATATGCAGGTAATCGTATCCCTGCTCAGTGAGGGTCTTAATCAACTCCTGCTCCAATTGGGCTTCCGTCTGGTATTTATCGCACTTGCGGTAAGTCGCCTCATAGTCGCTCACAATTGTGTAGTCTTCGTTTTCTGCAATGATATTGTATTGTGCCATAATTTATGCCTTTTGCTTGAAGGTCAATAATTGGTCTCTGTAGAATTCGTATTGCTTTCGTCTTGCCTCTATCTCTGCCGGGAGACCTGCGGTGATGTCGGAGGTCAGTGTATCAAATCTGTCCAAGATATCAGCAATTCTTTTCTGCTCTTCAATTGGAGGGATTGGTAGGGATATCTTTCCTATGTCGTTTTTATTAATCTTAATTGGGACGGCTGTGTGAATTGTTCTCTTGCTTAATTCACGCCTTCCAATTCTACTTTCAATGATATGCTTCAAATACCTTGTTGAAATGATATCGGAATTTGGTCTAATCAGTGCTAAACTAACATAGTATGCTATATCTGCCTCCTTATCAAAAACAGCACAGATACCGATAGAACCAATCCTTGTCATAAATAAATCACCGACTTGTGGTTTTACCTTGTATGAATTGAAATCTTGGATGCTTATATACTTATTACTTCCGTATATATTGCCAATATTTTCAACGCTTATGAATGGTATGCCACTCGTCGTATAGTTTGGGGTTTGATGAACGCCATCATACACTTGTGCGATATCTTCCAACTTCTTCCACTCCACATCAGTCCTGCCTTCAAAAGAGAGAAGATTATCTCTGTAATAGTTGTATTGTTGTAATCTTTTTTGCAATTCTGCTTGCAATTCTGCTTGCAATTCTGCAAAATTATCCAGTATTCGCACAATCTCTTCCTGCACAGGAAGGGGTGGGACAGGGATTGAGAAATCTTCGGTAGTTCCAAGAGATATTTGAGGCAAAGCACCCATTCCAGCAGCAGCATCTCTAAAATGTTGTATGTTTTGCTTCATTACATAGTAGAGAAACTTCACAGATGTCTGCTCTTTGTGAGTATATGCCCACATCTCATTTTTGAAGGTGAATGGTTTGTCGTAATAAATAGCGTCAATAACGCCTCTTGACTGCACCAATACTGCTGGAACTCGCGTAATATTTGCATTCGGAATATCAGCCTCATTAGCATCTATCACAGTTTTTCCACCAGCAAATATTCGTATCTCGCCATCAGGACATTGTATCTCCTTCATCTTACCAGCCGTGATGGGAGTTCCTTTAATCCTTTGATAAACTTCTTTTATCTTCTTATACTCCACCCCATCAGGACAATACTGCTGAATGAGTTCATTTAATCTGCTCATACTCTTATCCCTCTATTTCAGCAATAATCTTATCTATCTCTGCTCGCAAAACATTCTCTCTTGCGACGATTTGAGCAATCTCCTCATTCAGTTTCACGATATCCACCTTTTCACGGGTATCCTCCTGCTCAACATAGGTGGAAACAGAGAGGTTGTAGTCGTTCTCCGCCACCACATTGTTAGCCACCAACTTGCAGACATAATCAACATCCTTTCTATCGGCGAAGTAATCAACGATATGCCGGATGTTCTCCGGGGTGAGTTTATTGTTATTGGTAATCTTCACGCACTCACGGCTGGCATCTATGAAGAGAGTAGAGTTGTCCTTCTTGCTCTTCTTCAACACCATAATGCAGGTAGCGATAGATGTTCCGAAGAAGAGGTTGTCGGGGAGTTGGATAACGCAATCAATATAGTTATTGTCAATCAGATATTGGCGTATCTTCTTCTCCGCACCGCCACGATACATAATGCCCGGGAAGCAGACGATGCTCGCTGTGCCGTTAGTCGCCAACCACGCCAACGAGTGCATAATAAACGCCAAGTCTGCCTTTGACTTTGGAGCAAGCACGCCGGCAGGAGCATAGCGAGGGTCGTTGATGAGGGTAATATCGTCATCGCCCTTCCACTTGATAGAATATGGAGGGTTAGAGACAATCACCTCAAATGGCTCATCGTCCCAATGCTGTGGCGAGAGAAGTGTATCCTCGCAAGCGATATTGAACTTGTCGTAGTCAATGTCGTGCAAGAACATATTGATACGGCATAGGTTGTAGGTGGTAAGGTTAATCTCCTGACCATAGAAGCCCTGACGCACATTGTCCTTGCCGAGTATCTTTGCCGCTTTCAAGAGCAGCGAACCAGAACCGCAAGCTGGGTCATATACCTTATTGACTTCGGTCTTGCCGAGAGTTGCCAGACGGGTGAGGAGTTCGCTCACCTCCTGTGGAGTGTAATACTCGCCGCCGCTCTTACCTGCGTTGCTCGCATACATACCCATGAGGTATTCATAGGCATCACCAAAAGCATCTATCGTATTGTCCTGATAATCACCGAGGTTCATCTGCTGAATGCCACGAAGGAGTTTCACAAGTTTCTCATTTCGCTTGATGACTGTTGCTCCCAACTTATTTGAATTGACATCAACATCAGCAAACAGACCGTTGAAATCATCCTCGCTTTCAGTGCCCTTCGCACTCGCCTCAATAGAGTTGAAAATCTTCTCCAAAGTCTCGTTCAGGTTGGCATCCTTGTCGCACACCTTGCATATATTGCAGAAGAGTTGGCTTGGTAGAATAAAGAAACCCTTCACGCCTACCATCTCCTCACGGATGCACTCGGCAGTGGCATCGTCCAAAGAGGCGTAGTCAAAGTCGGTGTTGCCGGTATCCCACTCGCCTTTGTTGATATAGTTGGTGATGTTCTCGCTGATGTAGCGATAGAAGAGCATACCGAGAATGTATGCCTTGAAGTCCCATCCATCAACCGCACCTCGCATCTCATCGGCGATTGCCCATATTGTTCTATGGAGTTCTGCACGCTCCATCTCTTTCTTATTCTCTGCCATAGTGTTTTGGTATTATAGTAGCACAAAGATAATAATAATTTTTCGGCGGTCAAAAAACAGAGTCCGAAAATCTCGCTAAATGCACAATGAAGATTGTTTTTATGGGATTTGAAAAACACCCGTAGAAGTGCGTAGAAACGGGGTTTGGTGCATTTTTGGTGCAACTTTTTGGACACAGAAAAAGCCTACAAGATTGAAACTCAATTACTTGTAGGCTTTGTTCAGCGGAGAGGACGAGATTCGAACTCGTGGTAGGATTGCTCCTACGTCAGTTTAGCAAACTGGTGGTTTCAGCCACTCACCCACCTCTCCGTGATATGTATCCTGTGGTGGATTGCGGTGCAAAGTTACGGTTTTGGATTGATATGACCAAATTTTTTGTTACATTTCTTTGCGAAAAAAATTATGCAGGTTCAACTGGCAAGTGCAAAATTAGCGATTTGTTTGAAGAACTCAGT
>CALZTY010000009.1 GCA_945829225.1 uncultured Bacteroidales bacterium
GCTCGAGTACTTCATCTCGACCCACGGTGCCCGCAAGGGTCTTGCCGATACCGCGCTCAAGACTGCCGACGCCGGTTACCTCACCCGCCGCCTCGTCGACGTCGCACACGACGTCATCATCAACGAGGAGGACTGTGGTACCCTCCGTGGTCTCGTTTGCCGCGAAATCAAGAACAACGACGAGGTAGTTGCCTCACTGGGCGAGCGCATCCTCGGACGTGTGTCGGTACACGATATTATTGACCCTCGCACCGGCGAAATCATTGTTGCCGCCGGCGAGGAAATCAACGATGCCGCCGCCGACCTCATCGATGCATCACCCATCGAGAGCGTCGAAATCCGCTCGGTACTCACCTGCGAGAGCAAACGTGGCGTGTGTGCCAAGTGCTACGGTCGCGACCTCTCCAAGAGCCGCCTGGTGCAGAAGGGCGAGGCAGTCGGTGTTATCGCTGCGCAGTCAATCGGCGAGCCGGGTACTCAGCTGACCCTGCGTACATTCCACGTCGGTGGTGTCGCCTCCAACGTTGCCGCCATCTCGTCAATCAAGTCGCGCTACGAGGGTACCCTCGAAATCGAGGAACTCCGCACCGTCGACACCGATGATACTGCTGCCAACGGCAAGCCCGTCAAGGTGGTTATCGGTCGATTGGCAGAGATGCGCATCATCGACGACAAGACCGGCATGATGCTCACCTCGGCAGCCATCCCCTACGGTTCAAAACTCTACTTTGAGAGCGGCGACAAGGTTGCCGTCGGCGATATAATCTGCGAATGGGACCCCTTCAACTCAGTGATTATCACCGAGAAGGGTGGTACAATCAAGTATCGCAACCTCTTGGAAAATATCAACTTCCGCACCGACCTCGACGAGCAATCAGGTCTCGAAGATAAGGTCATCATCGAGTCGCGCGAACGCGCCAAGGTGCCCGAAGTCGACATCGTCGACGGCAACGGCGAGGTGCTCATCACCTATGCCCTCCCCGTGGGTGCACACCTTATCTACAACGACGGCGACGAGGTCAAGCCCGGTGCCGACATCGTCAAGACTCCGCGTGCCTCGGGTGGCGCCGGCGATATCACCGGTGGTCTGCCTCGTGTCACCGAGCTCTTCGAGGCTCGCAACCCCTCCAACCCCGCTATCGTTTCCGAAATCGACGGCGAAGTCCACTTCGGTAAGGTTAAGCGTGGCAACCGCGAAATCTCTGTCACCAGCAAGCTCGGTGAAGTCAAGAAATACCTCGTGCCTCTGTCCAAGCAAATCCTGGTACAAGAGAACGATGTGGTGCGTGCCGGCACTCCCCTGTCCGACGGCGCTATCACTCCTGCCGACATCCTCAATATCATGGGTCCGACTGCCGTTCAGGAGTACATCGTCAACGAGGTGCAAGACGTCTACCGAATGCAGGGCGTGAAAATCAACGACAAGCACTTTGAGGTTATCGTTCGTCAGATGATGCGCAAAGTCACCATCCTCGACCCGGGCGACACCAACTTCCTCGAGCAGCAAATCGTAGACAAGCGCGACTTCATGGACGAGAACGACCGCATCTGGGGCAAGAAGGTGGTCACCGACGCCGGCGACAGCGAGGAGCTCAAGCCCGGTCAGATCATCACCGCTCGTCGCCTCCGCGATGAGAACTCTGCCCTCAAGCGTCGCGACCTTCGCATTGTCACCGTGCGCGATGCAATCCCCGCTACTTCCGAGCAAATCCTCCAAGGTATCACCCGCGCTGCCCTCCAGACATCAAGCTTCATGTCGGCTGCTTCATTCCAGGAGACCACCAAGGTCCTCAACGAGGCTGCTATCCAGGGCAAGACCGACTACCTCCAGGGCATGAAGGAGAACGTTATCTGCGGTCACCTCATCCCCGCCGGTACCGGACTCCGCGAGTACGAGAACCTCGTTGTCGGCTCTTATGACGACGTAGAGACCGAGGAAGAAGACGAGGAAGTAGAAGTTCTCAACGACTGATTTTGTTCTCAGATTTTATATTTTAAGTTTGAAGCGCGGCGCCATCCCGGTGCCGCGCTTTTTTTGCCTATTACATTGGTTTGATCACTTCCCAATATCCACCTTTGTCAGCACCTATCCGTTTAATATATCCATCTGCAACCAAACTTTCCAAACGCCTTTTAATGGTACTGTCGTGCAGTCCCAATCGCTTGGCTAATTCTAAGCGTGTGATGCTCGGATTATCCAAAATCAAATCTAAAATTTGTTTTTTCTGGTCGTTTTTTGCGTTTTCTGGTCGGTTTTCACCTGTTTTCTGGTCGTTTTTTGCGTTTTCTGGTCGGTATCCACCTATTTTCTGGTCGTTTTTCTTAATCATGCCTTCGTATAGGTCAAGCATGGCATTTATATCTTGCTCGTTGCCGCCGGTAGAAAGGGTTAAACCAGTCCTATCCACTCCATTATTGTTAGTTTCCTCGAGCATTATTGGAGTATGGTAAACCTTATTCCAAATCGTACTAATACCACACAAACCACTTCCGGCTCTTTCTCCAAAATCAATTAGTGAAAACATTTTCAGCATAATGCCATTGCGTGGGTCCGAAATCCCTCCGGTAATAGCCTCGGAAATAGAGATACGCACGCACCCCGGATTTGAAAACTTAAAGCCTTCCTTCGACTTCTGAATTACAATACCCTGTCTGCCATAAAAATCAGCATGAACTACTGTATTGGTAATGGCTTCGCGTAGAAGTTTGTGTATAGGTGTATCATCAACTCGTTGATTGCCCTTGAGGACAAAAGGCACTTTGAGTCCTTGTTGCATTCTTCTTGATAGTCCAAGAAATAATTCGGGAACTCCCGCGTGATTTCATATTCATATCCAAACATCAGTAATCCGGCTGCGGTAGGGTGATAAAGTCCATCCGCACCTATCGACATTGCTCCAATTTTTCTCAAGAACAACTCATCATCTTCATTGTTCCACAAATGATTACTGTGACAAGACCTGAAGAAGTTTCTATATCCCTTGACAGAGTCCTTGCAAAATACCGAGCTATCCATATTCTCTAATACCTTGGCATCTTGCGTAACAGCAGAAGCATCACGAAACATCAGTGATACTTCATCTATTGAGCAATGATAATCCCCATCATGGTTACGGCGATATGTCCCAGATTTAGGGTCCAAACCTACATACACAGGGCGTGCGCTCCTTTCTGCACGTGGAACATTAATTACTAACACCTCGTTGCCGTTGACATTCTCAACTGTTACCATTCGGTCCGTAACAATATTTGCACTGACTTTTTGGCGATTATTGACCATATTCCAGAAATCCTTTCGTAACTTCTCCGCATCGATACCCGATTCCGGTTGAAGGGTTCCATCGCCGGTCTCTTTTACGCCAAGAATAATCACACCTCCATTAGTATTGGCAAACGCAGAATAAGTCTCCCATAAAGAATTTGGGAAACCACCTTTAGCCGACTTCGCTTCAAGGCGACTATTCTCTCTATAGGTGTCCAGTGCTTTTATGTCGAACGTATCCATAGTAGTATTCTTTGTGCAAAAATACTAATTTTTATTGATATAGAGGACCCGTCCCATTTTAATTATCTTACGGTACTTCATATTATGGCTCGGGCACACAAACCGACCCCTATCGCATCTCCACAGAGCAGGATTTGGTCAACTTTGTGTATATTTGCAAAAAATCTAAAACGAGCGATACTCGTGGTAAGTACTATGTCCTCACCAATGACATCAAACTTAATAGCGTCTACACGAAGGAAGGCTTGCGCTCTTCTTCTTGCCAAACGTTAGGAATTAATAACAGCGAAGGTCCATTCGCCGGCAACTTTGACGGTCGTGGTCACACCATCACCGGCGTTGTGTTTGATCGTAATAGATCCAATGGCTTTTTCGGTGATTTAGAAGATGCCAAAATCAGCAATGTCACATTTGATTATGTCGGACTTGTTGCTCCTTATGATAGTTTTGATTACAAGTATCTGTATACATTGGCATGTAACGTAAAAAATACAGTTATCAATAACGTCCATGTAAGAAACGCCTATTGTTTTGTTGCAGAATATTCAACGACTGTTAAAGCGGCTCAATTCGTTGGCGGTGTTGTATATAAAACACTTGGAAATGTGATATTTAATGACTGTACGAGCCAAATTGATATTGATAAGTATGTCAGAAGTAAAGGTGTAGGCGGCTTAGTGTTTTATAATGAAGGTGATTTATATATCAATAGGTGTAAAGTGAGTGGCAGCTGGAATGGCTATATGCAGAATGCTCTCGGATATGATGAGTATGATTTTGGTGGCTTTGTCGCTTATAATTATAAAGGTAAAACCACTATAAACCAATGCCTATCATCTATTGAAATCAATTATAAAAATGGCTGTAATTCTAATGAAGATGCCATATTTGGCGGATTAGTAGGACTACATCACAGTAAGGCTGACTTATTGACCATTAAAGAATCGGCTTTTATGGGAACCCTCAACTTCGAAATTTATAAAGATCCCGACGAACTTAATGACCCTGATATGGAAGATGGCATGATCGGAGGTTTCATCGGATATTGCAATGAAGAGGCACAGATTTCAGATTGCGCATTTATTGGCGATATCAACTTCAATAATACTTTTGATGAAGAGTCGCACTACATCGGATGCCTGATCGGTGATGTAAATGATAATGTCCAAATCAACAGATGCTCTATCGTATCGTTTAACTCTTCCTACTCAAGTATATCATCCGAGGTTGACGGTAGAGACCCTGTGGCGTATTACGGTAGTGATGTAACACTTGACAACTCAGGCCGCATCTACTATTACGTGAAGTCTAACGGCAATATGGTATCAAGCAGTTGTGTTCAGAATGCCGCGAATGTTCCTACACTGCTCACAAGTGATACTTACCTGTCTTACCTTAATGCTTCAACTCGCACCGTCTGGGGTCGCTATTACAACGAGGAGAGCGTTTACAATGGCGCTCCGCTACCCTTGGCTTGCGGCGGCTCAATGAATGACCACAAAGGTTCCGGTACCTCAGAAGATCCGTATCTGATTGAAACAGAGGATGATTTGCGCTCCCTCTCGACAGAATCAAATAGCTCTTCATTAGAGGGTAAGTATTTCCGCCTGAATGCCGACATCATTATGAGCTCCGAGCCTTTCCCGGCAATCGGACGCGATAGAGAAAAACCCTTCCGCGGGCACTTCAATGGTAACGGTCATTGTATCAGCAGAATGGTGGCTAAAAACGGCTCGATGTTTGCCTATATGTGCGGCGTTGTTGAGAACTTGGCATTGTTGGATTTTAGCGCAGCCGAAGGATGTACGTCCGTGATGCCTATCGCAATGGCTGTAGGCGGTAACATCCCCGAATCCACTGACTATTATACCGGTGTGGTGACCAACTGCTATGTCAGCGGTGACTTGTGGTCGTTTACTGATAGAACATACAGTGACATTGTCAACGTAAAGTCGACATGTGCCGGTCTCTGTGGTACAGTCTACGACGGGTCAACATTAGCCAACAGTTACTTTATCGGCTCGCTCAATACCTACATCAACGCAGATAGCGAAAAACCTTTTATAGTTCACAACGGCATATGTAACTACAACAATGGCAATGTAAATCACTGCTACGCCATTCTATCCTTCAACACACTCGGCGCCACACCCGATTTCTATCGTCCCGGTCTCAGCTATTACACCTCTACATCCGGCTCTTTCACCGACAACTGGTTTATCGAGTTGGGCGAAAAAAAGGGCTATGACAGTAGTATGCGCGTGGAAACATACGCGGACTTGCGTTCTAAATTCAGCGGGTATGGCGCATATAGTTCGGGCGCTTTCAATCCTGTAAATAGGAGCGCAAAATACTACTCTGTCGAGGAACCCATAAACGGATGGGCATATATAGATGCCACTCGCCCGTTGTTCTACGACAATATGAACACGGTAGTGTATATAGACAAAGATAAGGCGGACGCTCGCTTTTGGGAACTGCCCAATGTGGGAATCCATGACCACGATACACAAATCTCCACAGTGCCGAATTACATCATTGACCCGAACTATGATTACTTCTTCTGGCGCGGAGTCAGCTCAAAGTATGATGTCATTCACTATGCGAAGGAGGGTAATGTGACCTTCCCGCTGACGCTCAACGAGAGCGGCTGGTACTCACTGTGCTTGCCCTGCGACTTGTATCTCGACGACCTGCCCGAGGGTAGCAAGATGCGCGCCGTGGGTCAGGTGTCTGCCAATACGGTGCGCCTGATCGAAGTGATGTATGTGCCTGCCGGCTCTCCCTGTGTGGTATATATTCCTACCGAAAATACCGGCACTTATACCCTCAACCTCAGCGGCACCTTGGCGCTCGAGCCAAAGAAGATCAGCGAATACAGCAGCATGGTCGGTGTGCTCCAAGCCGCCACAGTGAGCGATGTGGCTGTGCTGGCTCTTGACGGCGAGGGCAATCCCTACTTCCAATATCAACCGAGCGCGACACTCAGCCCCTTCAGCGGATACATCGCCGGTGCCACCGGCGACATCGCCATCACCGAAGTGACGGGTGCCTTCCTCGACCGCAGCTATCGGTCCAACACCTACACAGTGGAAATGTATGATGGTCAGGCTCCTACCATTGCCGTGATTGGCTCGTATCCGGTAGGACAGTGGAGCACATTATGCTTGCCGTTTGACCTCAGTGTGGAACAGGCACAGGTGCTCTTCGGCGCCGGCTACGAAGTTGAGGACTTCAAATACGCCATTTATGGCGAGGGCGCCGACGAGCTGACCATGTATTACGGTCGACTGGATATGGCAAACAAGCAGTGCCCCCTCGAGGCTGGCAAGCCCTACTTGATCAAGCCGTCGCAAGAGTATGACTCGTCGCAGCCCTTGAGCGGCTTGACCCTCAGCGCAGCCACTACTCGGTTGCGATACGACTTGGAGACCGAGAAATACGGAACTATGAAAATATTCATTGAGCCTACCTTTGATTACTTCGATAATCCCAAGTGGTATATGACCTACAACGGCGAAGATGATAATATCAAGTGGAGTAGCGCCATCAATGGTCTTGGCTTCTATGTGAACATCGAGACCGATAAGAGTGGGTATTACGATACGATTAGCATCTGCCACGAGACAGTCTCCGGCGTGGAGTCGGTGACAGAGGAGCCGGCAGAGGTCGTGGGCATCTATGACCTGAGCGGTCGCCGCCTGAGCGCTCCGCAGCGTGGTGTCAACATCCTGCGCATGAGCGACGGCACAGCCCGCAAAGTAATTATAAATCAATAAATTACCACACTAAATAAAAGGCGCGGCGCCACCCGGTGCCGCGCTTTTTAATTGTCAAGTGTTGTCATGCGGGGTGGGGTGTTGGAATTATTTGTAAATTTGTGAGTCGAACTAAAAATGATGACTATGAGACGATTAATATTTGTGGCAATTGTGATGCTGTGCGCCGGAGTGGCAGGTGCTCAGACGTATACACAGAGGTGGAATGATATCTATAGGCGCACCGAGTACTATGACTCCAACGGGCGCATGATAGGCTATGCCAAGTATAATGATGTGTATGACCGCATGGAGTATTTCGACGCCAACGGCAACCTGCAACGCTATGAGCGCTATGATGATATCTACGACCGCAATGAGACGCGCGACCGCAACGGGAATGTGCAGAGCACGCGCCGGTACGATGATATCTACGAGCGCACCGAGGTGCGCGACTCGTCGGGGCGTGTGATAGGCTACAAGAAGTGGAATGATGTGTACAAGCGCTATGATGTCTACGACCCCAATGGGCGGCTCATCGGCTATTATAAGTGGAATGATATCTACAATCGCTGGGAGTATTTCTTTTGAAGGTTTATTGGTTAGGGGTTACAAAATAAGGGAGGCATGTCGATGGAGGCATGCCTCCCTTGATGTTAAGCGATTGCGGCTACCTTGGCGTTGCGGTCAGTGGTGAACGAGGCGAAGGTGTCGAGGAGGTCGGTGAGCGCAATGGCAGCATTGCGGACCTGAGCGTCGTATAGCGAGGCGCCGGTGGCGGCGGAGATGTTGCGCCCCATGAGGGCATCGCTGATGCCGGAGACGTCTTCGAAGAGTTTCATCTGCAACTCGAGGAGTCGGTAAGCGCCGGACTCGGCAGAGTTGGTAATCACTTGGCGGGGGATGTCATTCTGGTTACCGCCACGGATAGGGATGAGGCCTTCGGGTTTAGCCCATTGGCGAGCGATGTCGCTGATAGAAACGCCCTCGGGGAGTTGGCTGAGGGGGAAAAGGAGAGCGCCCTTAGCCGAAGCCGCGAGGATGGTGTCGACGAGCACGACGAGCCGGTTGATGGTCTTCTGCTGGTCGATGACATCCTCGACGAAGGAGTGGACTTCGCCGTCGGTGAGGGGATAGAATTTGACGGCAAAGGGGTGCGAGGCGTGCTTGTAAGGCGAGTTGTAGGTAGCGAGGACGGTGCCATCGGGGGCGAGCCAAGTGCAGTGCCAGCGCATATCGACCCAACGATGCGAATATGGGTCGGAAGTCTCGATGCCACGGAGGCGCCACAACTCGATGACGCGGCAGCGCCCATTGCGAGCGGTGAAGAAGTCGACGGCGGCAGGCGTGGAGCCGATGGCATCGTCGGGGATGCCGAAGTCGGCGTGTAGTGGGGCCATGAATAGCGCCTTGAGGGCATCGCAGCGACGCTTGGAGCCGTTGCCGAATCGGTTGAGGATTTCGCCGAGGGTCATGTCGTGGAGCATGCCGATGAAGTCGATGTCGAAGCCGCGTGGGTCGCGGAAGTCGTTGACAAAGAAGTTGTCGGGCGAGATATTGTCGACCCAGACGCCGGCGCCGGCGGGGCGCCGCTCGGAGCAAACGCGCTGGATAGCGCAGCCCGAGATTACAAACTCCTCGAGGAGACGGCAGTCGAGTTCGGCGAGATGATTGCGCGCATCGATGCTGCCGGGGTCGCCGGAGTAAGTATTGTTCTCGACGGCGGAGTTGCGATAACGCCCGACGATGGTCTTGACGAGTTGTCGGATGAGGTTGTTGGTGAGGGGACGTCGCCCCGAGTCGATGAGGAGATGGCGTTCCTCGCAGCAACCGCCGGCGTTGTCGGCGACGATGTCGCTCCATTGGTCGCCGTAGGTGAAACGCTTGTAGCGTAGACGGCGGCAGCGCAGGGTATCGGCGGCGAGCCAAGTGTCGTAGGCAGATTTGAGAAGGTTTAAGTCTTTGTTCATAGTAGTTTAAGCGAATTAGGGATGGTGTCGAGGAGAACTTCGTCGAGGATATAGCGGTCGTTGCCGGGGTCGGCGATGCCGTAGAGTGAGAATGCGTCGGAGAGTTGCAGGGGCGCGGCGAGGATATCGCGGTGCCCGGTGTCGACGGCGAGGGGAGCATATGCAGAAGGCGCGCCGAAGGGACCTTTGAGCAAATTAAGAGCATCTGTGGCATCTTGATAAGGGATAGGAGTAACAGGGTGGTCCCAGCGAGGAGCCTCGACTGCGATGACGCGGCGGACATTGGCAGCGGGAACAATGCGGAGGAGATTGCGCCCGGCAGAGAGGCAGTCGGTGTAAGAGACGATGCCCACTGGAAGGAGGCGCGTGTCGGCGGAATCGAGGAGTCGGAGGTACCACGAGCGCATAGCAGTGGCGATGAGGTCGTTGACCTGCCGACCCTCGAAGACCTCGACGGAACAATCGTCACGGATTTCGTCAAAGCCCAAACGGCGGCGCCATAGCGCGAGCATCTGTTGGTGAGATAGTTCCATCATATAGCATAGGGATTAGATCGGTGCGTCGGTCGAAGAATCGTTGCCGGTATCGGGTGTGTCAACGGCGGTGTCGTCGAGAGAGCCGATGAGTCGGAAGTGAACATCGGGGTGACGCAGGACGATGCACGAAGCCTCGGTGAGGACGATGGCGTCGGTATTGCGGTCGCCGGCACGACGCAGGTCGATGCGCTCCTTGGAGAACGGGATGTGGCAGTACTTGGTGACATAGTCGGGGTCGAGGATGAAACCGTCGTTGTAGTGTCCACACATGTCGAAGATTTCGGAGTGAACGACGTAGAGAGTGCCGAAGTTGGAGACAATCTCGCGGAAACGAATACCCCAACGGGTGAGTGATTGGTCGCCGAGGACGGCTCGACTGAATTGCAACTTATTGAGGGCGAGAATCAGTCCGGTGCCACCCATGAGGATGCGCTTCTTGGAGCCATTGTTGCCGGTGAAAACGCGGGCGCAGAGGTCGAGGAGCGAGTTCTCGTTGAGCGAGTTGATGTTGACGTCGATGCTCTGCTTGGTTTGATTCCAGATGCCGCCGGTGAGGTAAACATGCTCGTTGCCCGAGAGCGAAGTGATGCGAGCGCGAGTGCCGAAGAGGAAGTTCTTCTCCATGCCGAGACGCATATCGATGATAGCGGCTTCCTCCTGGTCGGAGAAGTTCCAGTCGACTTCCTTGCCGGCAATCTTTTGGAGAGTGGATTGCTCGACTTGGACCTTGAAAATCTGGCAGTTGTTGCTGCGCTTGTGAGGCAAAGCCTGGTATTGCCCGGTCTGTACGTCAAGTTCGGTAGCGGCACGCCCCATGCGGACAATCTTGGTACCCTTGTCCATTTGAGGCAGCGACAGAGAGTCGCCGGTAGGCTCGTTGAGGACATAGACGGTGAGGATATCTCCCGAGATATAGGCGACGTAGGCAGTGAGGGGAGTACCGTCGACGAGCACGTCGGGGAGCATGATGGTGTCGGTAGGAGCGAAGATGCGGCTGTTGGTCACTTCAAGTTCGATTGTAAAGTTGCCGATGTCGCTGCGCGTGATGGTGCCCGGGAGGCGCTTCCTGTCGAGGGTATCGCAAGCCTCGCGAGCATCGACCGAGTAGTATTCGACGGTCATAGACGAGCAGGAGCGAGAGCCGAGGCATCGCGAAATTTGGTCGACGGGAGTCGAGGTTGGGCGCACACGGACGATGCGGTCGTCGATAGCGTTGCGCAACAGAGAGGGTACAATTTCCTCAGTAACTTTGGTGGTGAGAGGAGCGCCGGCTACATGAGTGCCGCCGGCGGTTCCGGGTACAGTGTTGGTTGACATAATAAAATTAGATTTTGTAAAGGTTTGTAAATGAGTTAATTAATAAATGTGTGTTAAGATTAAGATAAATGAATAAAGGATGAGAAAAAATTAAGATAAAGGGTTAATAAATCGCTTAGTCCCAGATGGAGAGGTCGAGAAACGAGAAGGGAAAGTCGTCATCGTCATCATCGTCGGCGGGGACGTCGGGAGCGGAGTCGTCGGTAGGGCAGAAGAGCGCCTGGTCCGACGTGGTAGAGGATTGGAGGGTCGAGTCGTTGACGGCATCGTCAAGGGGTTGGTTGTTGATGTTTTCCATAAGATAAAATAAGGTTTAAAAGATTAATAAAAAAGGTTTGTTTCAGAATGACGATGCAAAGTTACAACACAAATTGCAATTATGCAAATATTTTAGCAACTTTTTTTGAAAAAATTTTTTTAGGCGGTGTTGTTTATGGTTTATTGTTTATTGTTTAGGGTTGAGGGATTTTGTGGTTTGCAACCCTTCCAGGGTTGTTTTTTCGTTTTGTTGGGAGCCCCGGGGAGGGCTGCGCCCACCCCGGGGTTAGTGATGTTGAGACCCTTCCAGGGTCTTATCAGTGGTTTGAGCAACCCGCGCTGCGGGTTCTTGCGGCATCGGCTGGTCGATAGGGCTGATAGGGCGAATATGCCCAATAAGGCGAATTAGACTAATTGGTCTAATTGGTCTAATTAGTACCCCGGAAGTGGAGTTTGAGCAACCTGCTCCGTTGGTTCTTTTTGGGGTTTAGAGGAGGGGAGGGGTGTCTTTGATGGTGTCCATGACGAAGACGCTCTGGACGGAGTCGAGCATGGGGAGGTGTCCTAATTTGTCGGTGACAAATCGGCGGTATGATTTCATGTCGGAGACTTGTACCTTGAGCATGTAGTCGTAGTCGCCGGAGACGTTGTAGCACTCGGTGACCTCGGACATGTTGTTGACGGCGTCGGCAAATGCCATGTGTATCTCGGTGTTGATGTGTCGGAGTTTGACCTTGCAAAATACGGTGAAGTTGCGTCCGATGTTTTCGAGGTTAAGCCTGACGGTGTAGGCGCTGATGACGCCTGATTGCTCGAGGCGGCGCATGCGCTCGAATACCGGGGTGGGCGAGCGATGGACCTTGGCAGCGAGTTCGCGCACCGACTGTCGGGAGTCCTTCTGCAGTTCCTGAAGTATGCGGATGTCGACATCGTCGACGGTGTAGTTGGCGGGGTCTTGTTCCATGTTGTTCTGTTTTGGTTGCAAAGATAGCGATAAAACGGAATATATCAACTATAAAATTTGATAAATATGGTTGAATGTTCTATAATTATGGTTCTTCTTGGAATATATGCGCAATTAGGGCTAACTTTGCAGTGAATTAAAAAACAACATTTAAACGATACAGACATGAAACAAAATACATTGAGCGGATACCGATTTGACACACTGCAGGTGCATGCAGGACAAGAGAATGATGCAGACCCATCGTTGAACCCCACCGGAGCGCGTGCCGTACCAATCTATCAGACAGCGGCTTACCTCTTTAAGAACGCTGCGCATGCCGCGGCTCGTTTCGATCTTGCCGACCCCGGAAATATCTACGGACGCTTGACCAATCCCACACAAGATGTGCTGGAGCAGCGCATCGCAGCCCTCGAGGGCGGCACAGCGGCTCTGGCGCTTGCCTCGGGAGCGGCAGCCGTGACATATGTTCTGGAGAATGTGCTGCGCCCGGGCGACCATATTGTGGCAGCCGACAACCTCTATGGCGGCTCGTACAACCTCATTGTGAACAACTTCAGCGAGCGCGGAGTGAGCCATACCATTGTGGACCTCAATGACTTGGAGATGCTCGAGAAGGCAATCCAGCCCAATACCAAGATAGTGTACGGCGAGACCTTCGGCAACCCCAACAGCGATGTCACCGACCTGGAGAAGGTAGCCGAGATAGCCCACCGCCACGGCGTGTTGTTTGTGGTGGACAACACCTTCGGCACACCCTATCTGATACGCCCTATCGAGCATGGCGCCGATATCGTGGTGCACTCGGCGACCAAGTTTTTGGGCGGACATGGCGCCGGACTTGGTGGCGTGATCGTCGATGGGGGAAAGTTTGACTTCAAGAGCAAGGCAGACAAATATCCGACCATCACCAAGCCCGACCCCAACTACCACGGGACCATCTTTGCCGATGCCGCTCCGGCAGCGCCGTTTGTCACCCGCATTCGCGCCGTGGTGCTCCGCGACGAGGGCGCAGTGATTTCGCCCTTCAATGCCTTCCTTTTTATCCAGGGGCTCGAGACCCTGTCGTTGCGCGTGAGCCGCCATGTCGAGAACGCGCTCAAGGTGGTAGACTTCCTGAAAAATCACCCCAAGGTGGCATCGGTGAGTCATCCCTCACTGCCCGAGCACAAGGACCACGAACTCTACCAAAAATACTACCCCAATGGCGGTGGCAGCATCTTCACCTTTGAGATAAAGGGCGGCAAAGAAGAAGCATGGCAATTCATTGATGGCTTGCACCTGTTCTCGTTGCTGGCAAATGTGGCAGATGCCAAGAGCCTGGTGATACATCCGGCGAGCACCACCCACTCACAGATGAACGAGGAAGAACTTGCCCAGGCGCATATCACGCCCTCGACCATCCGTCTGAGCATAGGTATCGAGCACCCCGACGACCTCCTTGCCGACCTCGCGCAAGCATTTGACAATATTACCACCCATTGAGCCGTTATAAAGATATGTCAGTAACAGAGTTTCTTGCGTCAGCGCACCCCACGGCATTCTCATTTGAAATCTTGCCTCCGATTCGAGGCAAGAGCATCGAAGGCATCTACAACGAGGTTGAAAAGTTGATGGAATTTGCGCCGGCATATGTCAACATCACGACCCACCGCACCGAGAAGACCTATCAACAGGTGGGCGAGGGGACCTATCGGCGCATCTCGTCGCGCCGTCGTCCCGGCACGGTGGCGATAGCCGCTGCCATCCGCGAGCGCTTTGGCGTGAGACCTGTTCCGCATATCATCTGCGGCGAGTACAGCCGTCGCGATATCGAGGACCAGTTGATAGACCTCTCGTACCTGGGGATTACCGATATCCTGGTGTTGCGCGGCGACCGCGAGCGCAACGAGAGCATGTTCAGCACCTCCCCCGACGGGCACGAGCATGCCGTGTCGTTGGCGCGTCAGGTGTCGGATTTCAACCAAGGCATCATGGTCGACGGAGCGCAGAGCGAGCCGATCTTTCCGCCCTTCACATTCGGCGTCGCGGGGTATCCCGAGAAGCACGAGGAGGCGATGAACCTGTCGACAGATATCATGCGCCTCAAGGAGAAAGTCGATGCCGGAGCGTCGTATGTGGTCACGCAGATGTTCTATGACAATAGTCGCTACTTCGACTTCGTAGCCCGGGCGCGCGAGGCAGGCATCACCGTGCCAATCGTGCCGGGAGTGAAGCCGCTGACCTCGCTGAGGCAGTTGACCCTGCTCCCCAGGATATTCCATATCGATTTTCCGCAAGAACTATCCGACCAACTGTTGCGCTGCACCAGCGACGAAGATGTGCGACGCGTGGGTGTGGAGTGGGGCGTGGCTCAGGCGCGCGAACTCAAGGAGGCGGCTGTGCCCAGCATTCATTTTTATGCGCAACACTCGGTGGCAAGTGTCGCCGAGATTGCTCGCAGAGTTTATTGATATATGAATTTTAAAGAAATACTTGGCAAGAAAATATTGTTGCTTGACGGCTCCATGGGCGTCGAACTGCGCAAACTTGCTCCCGATGAGAGCGCGGTGCGCGGGCGACGCTTCATGACCCATAGCCGATCGTTAGTGTCAAATCTGGATATACTCAATCTGTCGCGCCCCGAGGTGGTGGAGCAAGTGCACGATGCCTATCTGGAGGCAGGCGCAGATATAATAGAGACTAATACCTTCAATTCCAATGCCTTGTCACAGCGAGAATACGCCACCGAGACGTTGGTGCGATCGCTGAATCTCGCCGGCGCACGCATCGCGGTAGGGCGAGCGAGGCATTATACGAGCCTCACACCCGAGCGACGGCGCTATGTAGCAGGGTCGATGGGACCGACAGCGATGTCGGCATCGTTGCCCTCAGACGCATCCTCGCCGTGGCTGAGGTCGATAGATTTTGACACTCTTGCCGAGGCGTATACCGAGCAGGCATCAGCCCTCATTGAGGGTGAGGTGGATATACTCCTGGTAGAGACCGCGTTTGACTTGCTCAATGCCCGAGCCGCCCTGGAGGGTGCTCAGCGGGCTATGGAGCAAGCCGGCAAGCACCTGCCGGTGATAGTGTCGATGACCGTCTCGGATAATTCGGGCAGAATCCTCTCGGGGCACACTCCCGAGGCGTTTTTGTCGGCGATAGCGCCATATGAGCCTGCTGCTGTGGGTTTTAACTGCTCGGCGGGGCCCGATAGCCTCGGTGGCGCGTTGCGACGCCTCGCTGCCGTGTCGCCGTTTCCTATCATCTTTTATCCCAATGCCGGGCTGCCCGACCGCGCCGGCAATTACTCGCTCGACCCGGCGAAATTTGTCGCCGCTCTCAAGCCCCTATTGGATGATGGACTAATCAACATCGTTGGAGGGTGCTGTGGTACTACAGCGCAGCATATCAAGCAGTTAGATGAATATCTGTCGCAAGTCGAGCTTCGCAAAGCAGACGCCGGCAAGCCGACGGCATGGCTCTCGGGGCTGGATGCGTTTGACGATACGCGAGGCTTCATCAACGTGGGCGAACGATGCAACGTAGCCGGGAGCCGCAAATTTTTGCGCTTGGTCAAGGAAGGCGACACCGCCGGCATCCTCGAGATAGCGCGCAAGCAGGTGGCTGCCGGGGCGATGATGCTCGATATAAATATGGACGACCCCATGCTCGATGCGCCCCACGAGATGGAGCGCTTTCTGCGTCTCATAGGTTCAGACCCCGAGACGGCATCCGTGCCATGGATGATCGACTCGTCGAACTTCGACGTCGTTGAGACGGCGCTGAAGAATATGGCAGGCAAGGGCGTTGTCAACTCGATATCTCTCAAACATGGCGAGGAGGATTTTGTAGCAAAGGCTTCGCTGATAAGGCGTTATGGCGCTGCAGTGGTGGTGATGCTCTTTGACGAGCAAGGTCAAGCGGCTGATTACGAGCGCAAGATAGAGGTGGTGCAGCGAGCGGTGAAGATACTGACCGAGCGCTGTGGCTACAACAGGCGCGATATCATCATTGATGCGAATATCCTGACCATAGCCACGGGTATGCCCGAGCACGACCGCTATGCTCTCGACTTCCTGAGGGCGGTGGAGTGGATACGCGACAACCTGCCCGGCGTGAAGACCTCGGGCGGATTGAGCAACCTGTCCTTTGCCTTCCGCGGCAACAATTATTTGCGCCAGGCGATGCATGCCGTGTTCCTCTACCACGCTGTCAAGGCGGGCTTGAGCATGGCAATTATGGACCCCGGGGCAAAGGTGACCTATGCCGATATAGAGCCGCGACTGCTCGAGCGCCTCGAGGACGTAATCTTGTGTCGCCGCGCCGATGCAGCCGCGCGACTGATCGAGATAGCCTCGGAGTATTCAGCCAAGGAAGTGACGGCCGAGGTGCCGCAAGCCGCCTATGAGCCCGATGTGCTCAAGCGATTGTCGGCGGCATTGATATCAGGCGACTCCGTTGCCCTGCAACGCGATATAGATGAAGCCGTGGGTGTGCTGGGAAGCGCGACCGCCGTGGTCGAGCAGCCGCTGATGTCGGCGATGGAGGAGGTCGGACGCCGATTTGAAGCCGGCAAGATGTTCCTGCCACAGGTGGTCAAGAGCGCCGGAGCCATGCATGCGGCGGTTGAGTATCTGCGCCCGCTGCTCGAGGAGGGCAAGGCGAGCGGTGCTACCGCCGGCACATTCTTGATTGCCACGGTGCGCGGCGATGTGCACGATATCGGCAAAAATATCGCTGCTGTGGTGCTCAGATGCAACAACTTCGAGGTCGTGGACCTCGGGGTGCAAGTCGAGGCGGAGAAGATTGTGGAGGCGGCACTGAAGTTGCGCCCCGACTTCATAGGGCTCAGCGGACTGATTACCCCCTCGCTCGAGGAGATGGCAGTCGTGGCGCGCGCACTCAGGCGCTCCGGTATCGGGGTGCCGCTCTTTGTCGGCGGTGCCGCCACGAGCGAATTGCACACCGCGCTGCGCATCGCTCCCGAATATGACGGCGTGGTGGTGCGAGTCAAGGATGCCGCCGCCAATCCGGTGCTCGCCATGCGTCTGATGCAAGATGCCGCGGGCGAGGAGCAGCGGATACGCGAGCGCCAGCGTCAACTCGTTGATGACTATAATAAGAAGGTAGAAGATGCTGATAACCAACGAGATGGGGCTGAAAGGGTGGATTTGCTCTACGACGAAGAGCAAATCGTGAAGCCCTCATTCTTAGGCGTTAAGACCCTGCCGGAGGTGTCAATTGCCACAGTGCGTCCGTATATCAACTACACATTCTTTTATAAGTGCTGGCAGGTGGCGCCCGGCTCGCCGGAGGCTGAGAAGATGCGCCTGGATGCTGAGGAGTTGCTCGACTCGTTTGAGCGCCAAGGGGCTACGATGTGTGCTCAAGTTGCTTTCCATGAGGCTTTTGCTGATGGCGATGCCATCGTTGTCGGTGATGTGACCGTGCCTACACCGCGCCAAAAACGAGGTAAAGCCCTCAGCGACTACATAGCGCCACAAGGCGACTATATAGGTTGCTTCCTCGTCACGGTCGGCGAGCGGATACGCAAGAGTATCAGTGAGGCAGCCGACTCCTATTCGCATCTGCTGAGGCAGTCGATAGCCGATAGGCTTGCCGAGGCAACGTCGGAGTGGCTACACCGACAGGTGAGGGTGAATTTGTGGGGCTACAGTCCCGATGAACCCCTTGATTATGAGGCTATTCGCCGAGGAAGTTACCGAGGCATTCGTCCGGCGGTGGGATATCCGTCGCTGCCCGATCAGCGGCTGATGCACACCCTGCTCAAGTTGCTCGCTCCCGACGAGGTCAAGGTGCAAGCGACGGTCAATGGAGCGCTCGAGCCGGCATCGAGTGTCGCCGGCTTCTATTTCGCCTCTCCTCATGCCCGCTACTTCACCGTTAACGCTGATTTTTAAAAAATCCGTCAGTATACTGACCGATTTTTATATAAAATTCCGTCAGTATGTTGACCGAATTTTTAAAAAATCCTTTTTTGTTCCAAAAAAACTCGCTAACTTTGCGGCAATAAAAGACAGCAGAAATGGGAACAATAGAGAGAAATATAAACGCGCGGATAGTTGAGCGCATCAAGCCGGGAAGGGCTGTATTGATTTTTGGCGCTCGCCGTGTGGGGAAGACGGTGCTTCTGCGACAGATTTTTGATGCCTGGGTAGGCAAAAAGTTATTGCTCAATGGTGAAGATTCGACAGTCGGAGAATTGTTGTCGAATCGCAGTGTTGCCAACTATCGCAACCTTTTTGGGGCGTATAGTTTGTTGGCAATAGATGAGGCTCAGACCATACCCGAGGTAGGGAAGGTGTTGAAGTTGATAGTCGATGAGGTTCCGGGCTTGGCAGTGATAGCAACCGGCTCGTCGTCGTTTGACCTCAAGCAGCAAGCCGGCGAGCCTTTGGTGGGAAGAGCGACACAATTCATGCTATTGCCTATATCGCAGATTGAAATTTCGCAGATTGAGAACCCCTTTGAGACACGCAGTGCTCTCGAAACAAGACTTATATATGGCTCATATCCCGATGTGGTATTGATGGAGACATATGGCGAACGGGCTGATTATCTGAGCGATATGGTGACTTCGTACCTTTTGAAGGATATCTTGGCAGTAGACGGAGTCCGCGACTCGGAAAAAATGAGACGCTTGCTTAAATTGATAGCGCTGCAAATCGGGTCGGAAGTGTCGGTCGATGAGTTGGCTCGAACACTGGGAATGAGTAAAAATACCATTGAGCGTTATTTGGACTTGTTGTCCAAGGTCTTTGTGATTTTCCGTATGGGCAGTTATTCACGCAACATGCGCAATGAGGTAGCCAAGGGCGGCAAGTGGTATTTCTATGATGTGGGGCTGAGAAATGCCATTGTGGGCAATTTTTCACCCATTGCATCGCGCACCGATATCGGTTCTTTGTGGGAGAATTATTTGATATCCGAGCGTATCAAGTGGAGCAACAACAGTGGAGCCAAATGTAACTATTACTTTTGGCGAACCTATGCACAAAAAGAGATAGACTTGATAGAGGAACGCTTGGACGGCTCAATAGGGGCATATGAGTTCAAGTGGGGCGACAAGCACCCCAAGGCACCGCTTGCCTTCACCAAGGCATATCCCGAGGCGAGTTTCACGGTCGTATCGCGAGATAATTACCTCGACGGCTTTATTTGTGGCGATAGCGACGAGTAAAAATTACAAAAAACTCTATCTTTGCACAAAAATCAGAGTATATGAAGAGACTGACATTCACACTAATGATGGCGCTTGTCGCTATGGCGGCAATCGCCGGAGACTTTGCCTGGGGCAACGCCACGGTATATTTTGTAATTACCGACCGCTTTAACAATGGCGATACGAGCAATGATATCAACTATGGCAGGCGCATCGACTATGGCAGCGAGCAACTCAACGCGGCGACTTTCCATGGCGGCGATTTCGCCGGCATGCTTGCCAAGGCTCGCGAGGGCTACTTCACCGACCTGGGTGTCGATGTGGTGTGGATGACCGATGTATATGAGCAAATTCACGGCTGGATGAGCGGCAGTGGTGCCATCAATGACTTCCCCCACTATGGCTATCATGGCTATTATCCCCTCGATTTCACACAGACCGACAAGAACTATGGCACCATCGCCGAGTTGCGCGAATTGGTTAACACCCTGCATAGCCAGGGCATCCGCGTGATGCTTGGTGCCAATCTCAACGACCCGGGATACCCCACGCTGCTCGATGCAGTGCAGTTAGGCTTTGCCGACACCGGCTTGACAGCCGCCGAGGCTGTCGAGCACCGCAAGGATTGGTCGTATGATACCTTCTACGGCAATCGCCTCAACTGGAATGGCTGGTACGGGCGCGATTGGCTGCGCATGCCCGACGAAGGCTGGGATGAGAGCGACCCATTGCAGGCGACCCTCTTCGGCTTGCCCGACTTCAAGGACGAGAGCGATGAGCCCACAACGATACCGGCTTTTCTGCATCGCAAGTGGGATGCTGAGGGCACCGCCAACGACCCGTGGGTCAACCCCTCGGCACGCGCCTTGCGTGTCGATCGCTCGTGGAGCCCCATGCAATATGTCGTCGCGTGGATAGCCTCGTGGGTCGAGGAATTTGGTATCGACGGCTTCCGCTGCGACATCGTCGAGAATGTACACCTGTGGCGCTGGCACGACCTCAATGTGGCATGCAACGCGGCGCTCAAGCGCTGGCGTGCCGCCCATCCCGACGACCCCGCCGCCGCGTGGACCGATGACTTCTACATGACCGGCGACTTTGACTGCGCCGATATCGACTACAAGCCCGACTATGCAGCCGCCGGATTCTCGAGCATGGTGAATTTCTATTTTCCCAAGCAAGGCGACCTCGATGGCATCGTCCACACCTGGCAGGCTTATAGCGACAGCGTCGCCGCTCATCCCGACTGGCATCCGTTCAGTTATCTCAATAATTCCTATCACCGCGATGCCAATATGGAACGCATGGAGGATTGCGCCATTGCCTTGTTGATGGCTCCCGGGGTGGCACAAGTGTTCTATGGCGATGAGACGCGTCGCCCGCTCAGTGACGCTCGCTTCAATGTCGACAGCGACCAAGCATTCCGCTCGGACATGAATTGGGAGAGTGCCGACACGGCGCTCACGGCACACTTCAGCCGCCTGTGCCACATACGTCGCGCCCATCCGGCAATCGGCATGGGACGCCAGACCACCATCGATGTGCACACCTGTGTGCGCACTCTCGGCGATGATACAGTGGTGATTGCCGTGGCAGTCGAGCCGTGGCGTCGTGTGCCCGTGGCAGACACATTTGCCGACGGCACCGTGGTGACCGAGTTGTACACCGGCAAGCAATTCACCGTAGCCGACGGACACGTCGCCTTGAGCGACCATCCTGCCCGCGTCGCCGTCTTCACCCGCTAAGGTATAAAATCATGCTGTTATAATAGCTTGATATACAAGCACTTTGAGTGAATCTCAAAATCTTTTTTGGCGAAAATGGGGGTAAATCTCAAAATGTTTGAGATTGTGGAGTGTATTATGTTGATAATCAATATGATATGATATGGGGCTATAGCGAGATGATGGTGATGAAAAACACCATGCCGATGAGTTGAGCCGCCTCGGTACTGTCGAAGCGGATACCGAAGCCATCGACCCCGGCAACCATTCCCACGCCGAGGAACAACAACAATGCCGGCACACCGAAACGGCAGCCGGCTCGTCCGATTAAAACGCTGAATGCCAGGAGTATGGCGCTTATAAGCATAATGTTGCTGTCGGTGATTTCCATAGGGCGAGTAGGGGATTGGATTGCAATTGGTTATTGTACAACAATTGAGGAGTCCAAAAGGTTGAAAGGGGGTAAAAATTAATTTTTAAGAAAGTTTAACACAAGGTCAATTGCCTTGCTTCATATAAATAGTTGTGAAAGAGCAGAAAAAGTGCTAACTTTGCGGCGCAAAAGTGGGCACCCGCCCACCGATGTGTGGCGGCGAGTGTGTCGTTGCCACTATTAATTAACCTATTTATTAACTTTTTAAATGTCAGAAGAAATTAAAACCGCTATCGAAGACTTCGATTGGGAAGCCTACGAGAAAGGCGAAACTCTCGGTGAGAAATCTCGCGAAGAACTCACCCGCACCTATGATGAGTCGCTTAACACCGTCAAGGACAAGGATGTAATTGAAGGTACCATCATCGCCCTCAACAAGCGTGAGGCTGTGGTTAACATCGGTTACAAGAGCGATGGCATCATCCCTATGAGCGAATTCCGCTACAACCCCGACATCAAGGTCGGCGACGTTGTTGAGGTATTCATTGAAAACCAAGAAGACAAGAAAGGTCAGCTGATTTTGTCACACAAGAAGGCTCGCGCATCTCGCTCATGGGATCGCATCAACGAAGCCCTCAACAACGACGAAATCATCAAGGGCTACATCAAGTGCCGCACCAAGGGTGGTATGATTGTCGATGTATTCGGTCTCGAGGCATTCCTCCCCGGCTCGCAAATTGACGTTAAGCCCATCCGCGACTACGACGTATACGTTGGCAAGACCATGGAATTCAAGGTTGTTAAGATCAACGAAGAATTCAAGAACGTGGTTATCTCGCACAAGGCTCTCATCGAGGCTGAACTCGAGCAACAGAAGCGCGAAATCATCGCCAAGCTCGAGAAGGGTCAAGTTCTCGAGGGTACCGTCAAGAACATCACCTCCTATGGCGTATTCATCGACCTCGGCGGTGTTGACGGTCTCATCCACATCACCGACCTCAGCTGGGGCCGCGTGACCAAGCCCAGCGAAGTCGTTGAACTCGACCAGAAGATCAACGTCGTTATCCTCGACTTCGACGACGAGAAGAAGCGTATCGCCCTCGGTCTCAAGCAACTCCAGCCCCATCCATGGGACGCTCTCGATGCCAACCTCAAGGTGGGTGACCACGTTAAGGGCAAAGTTGTCGTTATGGCTGACTACGGCGCATTCCTCGAAATCGCTCCCGGCGTAGAAGGTCTCATCCACGTCAGCGAGATGTCCTGGAGCCAGCACCTCCGCTCCGCTCAGGACTTCATGAAGGTTGGCGACGAGGTTGAAGCCGTTATCCTCACCCTCGACCGCGAAGAGCGCAAGATGAGCCTCGGTATCAAGCAACTCAAGAACGACCCCTGGGAGAATATCGAAGAGAAGTATCCCGTTGGTAGCCGCCACACCGCTCGCGTGCGCAACTTCACCAACTTCGGCGTATTCGTTGAAATCGAAGAAGGCGTTGACGGCCTCATCCACATCAGCGACCTCAGCTGGACCAAGAAGATCAAGCACCCCAGCGAGTTCACCCAAGTGGGCAACGACATCGAGGTAGAAGTCCTCGCTATCGACAAGGAGAACCGTCGTCTCAGCCTCGGTCACAAGCAACTCGAGGAGAATCCTTGGGATGTATTCGAGACCATCTTCACTGTTGGCTCGGTTCACGAAGGCAAGATTATCGAGCTGCTCGACAAGGGCGCCGTTATTGCTCTGCCCCAGGGCGTTGAAGGCTTCGCTACTCCCAAGCACCTCGTTAAGGAAGACGGCACCTCTGCTCAAGTAGAGGAGACCCTCCCCTTCAAGGTTATCGAATTCAACAAGGAAGGCAAGCGCATCATCCTCTCGCACAGCCGCATCTTCGAGGATGAGGCTCGCGCCGAGAAGCGTGCCGAGAACAAGGCTAAGCGCGTTGCTGCTCGTCAGCCCCGCGAAGAGGCTCCCGCCAATGCTGCTCCCGCTATCGAGAAGACCACCCTCGGTGACCTCGAGGCTCTCGCAGCACTCAAGGAGAAACTCTCCGGCAAGTAAGAAATTATTACTATGCAATAAAATTGAGGCGATCGGTCGACCGGTCGCCTCTTTTTTTAATAAAAACGCCGCGAATGCTTGCAGATGTTAATTATAATGCTTACCTTTGTAGCGAAAAATAAAACAAATAGCGGCTATGATTAACAATCACAACATTTTCAACCCTTTAGGCTCTGTGGCTATGGCTATGGGGATGATGATGTGCATGATGACAATCACTGCGCCGCGTTGACCATGACTTTTAGCCAATAGATAATAATAAATACGGTGACCGGCGCAATTCAAGCAATTGAGCCGGTCGCTTTTTGATGAATAACCATTATGAATTACAAGACATATCGCTTCGACAAGCCGTTTGTGACCGAGCAAGACGGTGTGATTGAGGATCTTACCATCGCCTATCACACTTGGGGGCGCCTCAATGCCGCCGGCGACAATGTGGTGTGGGTGTGCCATGCCCTCACTGCCAATAGCGATGTCGCCGACTGGTGGCAGGGCACGATAGAGCCGGGCAAGTTTCTCGATCCCGAGCGCTGGTATGTGGTGTGTGCCAATATTACCGGCTCGTGCTACGGGTCGACAGGTCCGCTGAGCATCAATCCGGCGACCGGCGAGCCATATTACGGCGACTTCCCGGCGCTGACCATGCGCGACATCGCGCGAGTGCTCGATGCCTTTGCCACAGCCATCGGTGTGGGGCGTATCAATACTATTGTGGGCAGTTCGGTGGGCGGCTTCCAAGCCCTGGAATGGGCGGCGGCTGCACCCGAGCGCTTTGAGCGCATGGTGCTGATAGCCACGGCGGCATATGCCACGCCATGGGCAATCGCCCTCGATGAGACCCAGCGCATGGCTATCCGTGCCGACGGCTCCTGGGGCGAGCGCCGCGCCGATGCCGCCGCTGCCGGATTAGCGGCGGCACGCGCTATCGGCTTGCTGAGTTACCGCGGCGGTCCGGCTTACAATCGCACTCAAGCCGATCCCCCGAGCACCGAGCCGGCTCCTCAGCGGCGCGCCTGCTCATACCAGCGCCACCAGGGCGACAAATTGGTGCGTCGCTTCAATGCCTACTCGTATATGTCGATACTCGATGCCTTTGACACCCACGATATCGGGCGCGACCGCGGTGGCGTTGATGCCGCTTTGGCTACTATCGCCGCCGAGACCATCGTCATCGGAATCACCACCGACATTATATTTCCGCCCGATGAGATGCGCGCCCTTGCCGAGGCGCTTCCTCATGCCCGTTATGCCGAGATTTACTCGGATATGGGGCACGACGGCTTCTTGGTCGAGAACCGACAACTCAACGATATACTTATCCCATTTATGAACGAAATATCACGATAATACTATGAGCGACAATAAATTACGTATAGGACTTTTTGGCTTGGGTACCGTCGGGCAGGGCTTCCTGCGCGTCATCTCCATCGCGCGTAACGCCCATGCCGAGATAGCGCGCATCTGTGTGCGCAACATCACCAAGCGCCGCGATATCTATGTCGACCCGCAACTGCTCACCACCAATGCCGACGATATCCTCAACGACCCCTCCATCAACCTCATTGTCGAGGTCGTCGATGATGCCGAGGCTTCATATCGCATCGTCACCGGGGCGCTACGCCGCGGCATTCCGGTGGTGTCGGGCAACAAGGCAATGATTGCGCGTCATTTGCCCGAACTCATTGAATTGCAGCACTCTACCGGCGCGGCTCTGCTCTACGATGCCTCGTCGTGTGGCTCCATCCCGGTAATTCGCAACCTCGAGGAATACTACGACAACGACTTGTTGCTCGAGGTGAAGGGCATCCTCAACGGCTCGAGCAATTACATCCTCTCGCGCGTCTTCGACCACGGGCAGGACTATGCCTCGGCGCTCGCCTCAGCCCAGGCTCTTGGCTTCGCCGAGGCTGACCCCTCATTCGACATCCTCGGCTTCGACTCGCTGTTCAAGTTGGTGATTATCACCGTGCATGCCCTCGGCGTGTATGTGTCGCCCGACGAGGTTCTGTGCCATGGTATCGCCGCCATCAGCGACTTCGACATCGCCTATGCGCGCGAGAAAGGCTGGAAAATCAAGTTGGTGGCTCAGGTGGTCAAGGTGTCCGACGACCGCTTCACCCTCTTCGTGATGCCCGAATTTGTGTCGCCCTCCAAGTACATCTACAGCGTCGACGACGAATACAACGGCGTGGTGGTGCGCGGTGAGTGCTACGACCGTCAATTTATGTTCGGCAAGGGCGCCGGCTCGCTGCCCACGGCATCGTCGATACTGAGCGACGTGATGGCTCGCCGCCACGACTATCGCTACGAGTACAAGAAGATGTCCTACATCGGGCGTCCTACCTATACGCGTGATGTGGAATTGCAAGTATATCTGCGATTTAGCGACCCGGCAGTGGTCGATGCCATAGGCTTCAGCGCCATCGACGAGCGCTACACCTCGCGCGACAATTCCTATGTGATAGGGCGCGTGAGCATCGAGCGCCTGCGTGCCGCCGCCGACATCCTCGCCCGCCGCGACGTATTCCTTTGCAACATCCCCCGCTTCTTCCTCGACCGCGACTAACCCCGACTATAACATTTATTAAGCACGTCAACTCACCGGATTGACGTGCTTTTTGTCGGTAAAATGGGGCGGAGAGGATTAAAAATCGGGGGTGAGAGCACTTTTTTGGGCGGTTATGCCCTTTGTTTGCAAAAAAATGGCTATATTTGCAAGCTGAAAAATTATGAATATTAATTAACAACTTAAACTATACAATTATTCATGCAAAGCAAAGGAAATTTGGGCAGCATCGTTGCCGGAGTAATCGCTGTTTTCTTGGTGATTGTGTGCGTATTCTACCTGTCGTTCTCGTTCGTGTCCAACAAGCACGAGAATGCCGCCAAGGAGTATGCGCTCTCACTGTCGGGCGATAACGACGATGAAGCCTACAATCAAGCCTACAAGCACTACATGGACTCGCTGAGCGAGAAACCTGTGTATCTGGGCTACACTCTCAATGATGTACGTAAATGGAGCGTCGGGCTCGGTCTCGACCTCAAGGGTGGTATGAACGTTATCCTCCAGGTGGATATCCCCTCGATGTTGCGTTCGATGAAGACCGGCGCCACCGACTCGATCTTTGAGTCGTCTATCGCCACCGCCCAGGCTCAAATTGATAATCACCAAACTGATGACTTCGTCGGCGCATTCGTGCAGGCATATCGTGCCAAAGCCACCGAGAGTGGCATCGCCGCCGATTTCAGCGTTATTTTCCAGGGCCTTGTTCAGCCCGGTAGCGACGACGCTGCCGTTCGCAACAAACTCAAGGCTGAGGTTAAGGACCGTGTGAACAACTCGGCTACCAACGTGTTGCGCAACCGTATCGACCAATTCGGCGTCGTTTCGCCCAACATCCAGGTGCTCCAAGGCAAGGATGGTCAAATCCTCCTCGAGCTCCCCGGTGTTAAGGATCACGAGCGCGTGCGCGACCTGCTCCAGCGCTCCGCCAACCTCGAGTTCTACGAGACATACACCTCGGCTGAGGTTGCCGGCAAGCTCCAGGGCTTCGTTAACGCATTGAGCAACGACTCGACAGTCAATGTGGCTCCCCTCGCTGCACTGCTGTCGCAGGGTGCCGGATACGGGGCTACCCTCGGCTACGCTCCCGATGCTATGGCAATGTCGCAGATCGACGCCTTGCTGGCTTCGCCCGCCGGTGTCGCTGCCGCCAAAGAATATATCCCAGCCGACCTGCGCCTGCGCTGGGCTGTTAAGCCTACCATCCGCACCGACAATGCCGGCAAGGAAATCAACTACGGCTATGCCCTCTATGCCCTCAAGGCTACCACCAGCGCCGGTCCTGCCCTCGACGGCAAGGCTGTCAGCGATGCTTCGAGCAACTACGACAACTTCCGCGGCAATGAGGTGTCGATGCGCATGAACCCCGATGGCGCTCGCCTTTGGGCTACCATCACTCGCAACAACGTGGGCAAGCAAGTGGCTATCGTCCTCGACGACAAGGTTTACTCTGCTCCTAACGTCAACCAGGCTATCGAGGGTGGTCAGTCCTCGATTACCGGCGACTTCGACATCGATGAGGCTAAGGACCTTGCCAACGTGCTCAAGTCGGGTAAGATGGATGCCAAGGTTACCATCATCAGCGATATGGTTATCGGTCCGTCACTCGGTGCTCAAGCCATCCAGGCAGGCTTCGTCTCCTTCGTTGTGGCTCTGGTATTGCTCATGATTTTCATGTGCGTCTTCTACGGCTTCGTTCCCGGTCTCGTTGCCAACATTTGCTTGATTTGCAACCTGTTCTTCACCATGGGTATTCTTGCCTCCTTCCAGGCTGTGCTCACCCTCTCGGGTATCGCCGGTATCGTGCTCTCGCTCGGTATGGCTGTCGATGCCAACGTGCTTATCTTCGAGCGCACCAAGGAAGAACTTCGCGCCGGCAAGAATGTGCGCACCGCCTTGGCTGACGGTTACAGCAACGCATTCTCGGCTATCTTTGACTCCAACCTCACTTCTATCATTACAGGTATCATCCTGATGCTCTTCGGTACCGGTCCTATCAAGGGCTTCGCCACCACACTTATCATCGGTCTCGTTTGCTCGTTCTTCACCGCAGTATATCTGAGCCGTCTCTTCTTCTTGTGGTTTGCCAAGAGCAAGAGCTTCCAGCAGCAGTCGTTCTCGACCTCACTGTCGCGCAAGATGTTTGTTAACAGCAACTTCGACTTCCTCGCCAAGCGCAAAGTCTCCTTCGTTGTTGTAGCACTCTTCGTAGTTGCTGCCGTAGCATCGTTGTTCGGTCGCGGCCTCAACCAGGGTATTGACTTCTCGGGTGGTCGCAACTATGTTGTTCGCTTCGAGCAACCCGTCAACACCGCCGAGTTGCAGGATAAAGTTCAAGAAGTGTTCCCCGGCTCGTCTGTATCGGTTATCACCATCGAGAGCAGCAACCAAGTGCGCGTGTCGACCAACTACAAGATCAACGACGAGCAAGCTGATACCGAGAAGGAAATCACCGGCAAGCTCTTCGAGGCTCTCAAACCCTTCCTCCGCGAGGGTATGACCGCCGCCGAGTTCTCCACAACCGACGCTTCGCAGGGTATCGTTTCATCGCAGAAGGTTGGTCCTTCGGTGGCTGACGATATGCGCACCGATGCTTACATCGCCGTGACAATCGCCCTCATCGCTATGTTCTTGTACATCCTCTTGCGTTTCCGCAACGTGGCTTTCTCCGTGGGCGCTCTCGCCGCTGTGGCTTTCACCGCCTTCTCGATTATCGGCATCTACTCCTTCTTCTGGGGTGTACTGCCCTTCGCTATGGAAATCGACCAGACGTTTATCGCCGCCATCCTTACCGTTATCGGTTACCAGATTAACGATACCGTGGTGGTATTCGACCGCGTGCGTGAGAACGTCGGTCTCTATCCCAAGCAGGCATTCTTCGTCACCATTAACAAGAGTATCAACTCGACCTTGGGCCGTACCATCATGACCTCATGTTCGACATTGCTCGTGCTCTTGGTAATCTTCATCCTTGGTGGCGACTCCATCCGCTCGTTCATCTTCGCAATGTTGCTCGGCGTCATCATCGGCACATTGGCAACCATCTTCGTGGCTGCTCCTGTTGCCTACCTCACCGACGCTCGCCGCAACAAAGCCGTCAAGCAAGCATAATCCAACCCTCCCATAAACCCGGCGAGGCGACCCATCCGGGTCGCCTCGCTTCTTATGTCGTTATTCCGCTCGAGGTGTACGACCGTTACCAATGGATATTTTTGAGGTATTTGTTTTTCTCGCAAAAATGCAGTAACTTTGCCAAAAATCCCCGAAATGTAGTGCGAAGCACCTCCGGAAAATCCCCGAAATGTAGTGCGAAGCGCCTTTGAAAATCCTTGAAAAGTGTATATTTCACAATGAAACGCAAGATTTACAGCCAGTTACAACAATGGAAGAACCAATGGCACGGCAAGGCGGCTCTAATGATAGATGGCGCTCGGCGTGTCGGTAAGAGTTGGATTGCCGAGGAATTTGCTCGCAACGAGTATAAGTCTTTCATTATGATTGACTTCAATAACCCTCAAGAGGGTGTCGTTGAATTGTTTGAGTTATACCTTTCCGACTTGGATACATTTTTCAATCGATTGTCGATTTACACCAACACTCCACTGTATGAGCGCGAATCCGTTATCGTTTTTGATGAGGTGCAGATGTATCCTAAAGCTCGCGCTGCTATAAAATATTTGGTGAAGGATGGTCGCTATGATTATATCGAGACAGGTTCATTGGTGAGCATCAATCATAATGTGAGGGATATAGTCATTCCCAGTGAGGAAATTCGTCTTGATATGCATCCTATGGATTTGGAAGAGTTCGCATGGGCACTCGGCGAGGAAAAGTTATGGGATTTTGTCGTAACTCAATTCAAGTCGAGACAACCGATGGGTCAGGCACTGCACCGCAAGGCGATGGAGTTGTTGCGTACTTATATGATTGTCGGCGGTATGCCGCAGGCAGTTGATGCTTGGGTACGGAGTCATGACTTCGGCATGGTTGATGGTGTCAAGCGTAATATTCTCTCACTATATCGCAACGATATATCGAAGTATGCTTATCGGCAAGCCTCAAATGTTACTCGAGTCTTTGATAATATTCCGGGCGCTTTGCAGCAGCACGAAAAGCGTTTCCGTCCGACTCAGGTGAAAAAAGGTGCAAGGATGAATAGTTTCACCGAGGCATTCTTCTGGCTCGACGAGAGCCGAGTTGCCAATTTCTGCTATGCTGCAACTGAGCCAAATATTGCTCTGGCTCTTAGTCGCAATGACTCAAAGGTTAAAATCTATATGGCAGATACCGGGCTATTACTATCGATGGCTTTTGATGTAGATATGTTGACTGCCAGTGGTATTTACCAAAAAATTCTGCGCGATAAATTGGAATTTAACAAGGGTATGCTTACTGAGAACCTTGTTGCACAGATGCTAAAGGCATCAAATCATCCTCTTTACTTCTTCTCAACTTATTCGAGAGATGATTCAACAGATTGTATGGAAATAGATTTTCTTATACGCAAGCCAAGCGTTACTTCTCGTCACAATATATGTCCCATTGAAGTGAAGTCTTCGGCAAATTATAAGTTGTCTTCACTCAATAAATTTTCCACTAAATATGGAGAGTATGTCGGAGATAAGTATGTGATACACTCAGCCGATTTGAGAGTCGAGGGAGACCTTATTTATTTGCCATTATATATGGCTCCTCTATTATAGCAGTTTGCATCGAGTTTTACGACTAAAAAATGGCATTTTTACCGTTTTTTAGTCGTAGAATTTAAATCATGGCTGATTATCAGTGGGTTATATGTGACTAAAAAATGGCATTTTTACCGGTTTTTAGTCGCAAACATTTTGTTGGTTTAGAGAAAAGTGCTAACTTTGCGACAACTCTAAACAGTTTTGGATTTCAAAAGCAAGAAACACTATCAAACCACTCCTTAACCTCCCAAAATCGCTCTGACAGATGAAAAAATTACCGTTCTTTCTAACAATCGTTATGGTTTCCTTGATTAGTTGTTCACAATCAGAACAGACGGATTCAATTATTCCCCAAAAGGACACATTAATAGTCTCACATAATCCTTATCCTGATGGTTTTGAGATATTTGACGAAGGAGATAGAATTTGCTTCATCAAATACCGCAATAAGATTAATGGATATGATGTTAGGATTGCAGTACGTCCGTATGCATACTATGATTCTAAATTGGTAGGAAACGCTGAAATCGCTTTTTTTAGAAATGACACCTGTTTTATGTCTTTTCCCAATCCGTTTTTCCGAATAGATAGCCTTAATATAGATACTATTTGTAATTACGATGTTGTGGAATTAGTTTATGAGCAACCTCACATTAATAAGTCAAAACCTATAGAGTTTAAAGAGTTCGTTTCGTTGCCTTTTTTCTTTCTTGATGTTAATTTTGATGAGAAAGATGAATTGATTATGAAATATGCGAGCCAAGGGCAACGATACATTAATGCCTATGTTGCTTATGGATTGCAATATCGGAATGGTAAAATCGGTTACGATTACCTTTATGATTCCACAAGAGGAATCGCTCCATTTTCCAATTTAGATGACTGGTCTGTAATAAACTATACAAAGAAGGAAATATCTACATTTTGCAATGGCGGCTATTCTGATAACGAGAAACGAATATACAAGCTTATCAATGGGAAGATTAGTTTGCATAGGATTGAGGATTATGACTGTTTAGGAGAGGTTCTCGCGAGACGCCAAATTTTTCGTGTAGACACAACCTATCATAACGGAAGAGAATATCTTTTTAAGAAGTAAAATGAGACACTTCCATTAAGGGGAATGCGCTGGAGATGTAGGGCGCTCAGAATAGGCTGGAGATGATGGGGAGCGAGTGAAGGGCTCCGGTGGGTGTGTGGTGCAGGTTGTAGTATTGGATGAGGGTGTCGAGGGCTTGACGGCGCAGTGTCCGAGGCAGTGGCAGTCGACGGCAGTTGGTGTAGTTGAGCCGGTCGAGAATGTTGATGAAGGCTGTCGCATCGGGCGCCAGATGCTGTGGGTGTGTCGGGCGCGAGTGGCGGAAGATGCCGTCGCGCAAGTCGAGATAATCGCCGAGCTGCCACGAGTGGGTGTCGGGTTGGATGCCCAGGAAGTGGCTCAGTCGCCACATAAATAATATAGGGAAATTAGCCACCCCGATGGGGGTGTCGATGTCGTTGAGCGCCGCGATAGCCTCGATGAGGAATGTCGACAGGGCTGTGTCGGGCATATCCTCGCGCAGCACGGCGGTGAGTAGTTCGCTGATGAATGTAGCAACGACAATCTTGGCGGGGTCGGTGGCAGTCGATGAGGCGACTACCACGGGGCGCATATCGCGTATGGAGTGGATAGAGCGTCCCGGGCGGATATCGACCTCGCCGGCAAAGACGCTCAGGGGCATGGTGAGCGCCCGCATACGCGACGCCCCTCGACCGGCACCCGCAGGTATCCGGAGCGAGAGGCGTCCGTGACAATCACTCCAAGCGGTGACGATGGAGTGGCTGTCGTCGTATTTGGTAGTGCGCAGGGCTATGCAGGTCAGTGACTCATACATGTGCCCACAGGGTCAATCGACAGCGGTGGAGATACCCACGATGCGACTGTCGTTGTCGCGGATGAACGTGAGGATTTCGTCGCGTTGTTTGCAAGGCTCGATGTCAGCCTCGATGCGGCGCATGGCGTTGAACAGCGAGGTGCCCGATTGATAGATATGGCGGTAAGCCTTGGCGATGTCGTCGATGACTTCTTCGCTGAAGTGGGCATGCTTGCCCAGGATTACATGGTTGACGCCATAGTATGTTGCGGGGTTGTGGGCGATGATGGTGTATGGGGGTACATTGGAGGAGATGCGGCAGCCGCCCTTAACGAGAGCCAATTTACCCACATTGACACCCTCGTGGAGGATGACATTCGACGAGAGGATGGTGCCCATATCGACGGTGACGCCACCGGCACAGGTGACGCCGTTGCCCAGGACGCATCGGTTGTTGATGTGAGAGTCGTGACCGATGTGAGACTTCGCCATGACGAATACATTGTCGTCGATGCGAGTTGCGCCGTCGTCGTAGATGCTGCGGTTGATGATTACCTGCTCGCGGATGACGGTGTTGTCACCGATGACGCAGTAGGTCTGCTGACCCTTCCAGCGGAAGTCCTGGGGGTCGGCGCCCACGATGGCTCCTTGGTACACCTTGCAGTCGTTGCCCATGCGTGTGCCATGGATGATGCTGGCATAGGGGAAAATCTCGCAACGGTCGCCGATAACGACGTCCTTGTCGATGCAAGCAAAGGGGTGAACGATGACGTCCTTGCCCAATTGGGCTGAAGGATCGACGTATGCTAATGGACTAATCATAATATGATAGATTTAAGTCGTTGAGGTATTATCGACCGCCGCCGAGGGCTTGGTAGAGGTTGATGACAGCCAAGTCGCGGGCGCGGTTGCAGTCGATGAGCGAAATCTGGGCACCGAGGAGGCTCTGCTGTGCGGTGATTACTTGCAGGTAGTCGACGCTACCGGTAGAGTAAGTGAAGAGGTCCTGAACCATGTCGACAGCCTGGGTGAGGTCCTGTACCTGCAGGGTGAGATACTCAGCCTTGGCGATGCTCTTGTCGTAGACGGTGAGGGCGTTGCTTACCTCGGCGGCAGCGTTGAGCAGGGTGTACTCAAAGGTGTTGAGGGCAGTCTGTTGCTGTGCCTTGGCGACGCGCAGGTTAGCCAAGTTCTGTCCGCGCGAGAACAGCGGAGCGACCAATGAGCCGGCGAGTTGTACAAACCAATCGCCGGGGTTGGAAATCATCGAGCCGAGGACGTTGGTGAAGCCACCGTTGGCGGTGATGGTGAGCGAGGGATAGAAGGCGGCGCGGGCGCTGTTGGTGGCATAGTAGGCGCTTGCCAGCGACATCTCGGCGGCATAAACGTCGGGACGAGCGGCGAGCATCGACATCTGTACACCGGCGGCAGCCGATGCGGGCACCTCGAGGTCGCGATAGGCATTCACCTCCCACTGCTGGGGCATCACGTTGAGCAACAGCGACATAGTGTTGTTGAGTTGGACAACGGTAGCCTCGAGGTCGGTGATTGAGGCAAGGATGTTGTGATAGTTAGCCTCGGCTTGCTTGACACCGAGCTCGGTGGTGCGACCAGCCTCCTTGAGGTTGCGCATAGTGTTGACGGTCTCCAGCCACAGCGCTGAGGTGTTGCGCGAGAGCTCGAGTTGACGATTGACGGCGCCGAGGGTGTAGTAGGTCGAAGCCACGGCAGCGATAATCTGCGAGCGAGCGGCTTGGGCATAAGCCTCGGTGCGCAGGAGGTTGACTTGAGCCGAACGCTTGTTGTTGAGCAACTTGCCGAAGAGGTCCACCTCCCAGGATACCTGGGCGGGGAGTTGGTAGGACCAACTCATATCGTAGGAGCCATACTTGGCGCCGGCACCGTTGGGGATAAGTGCCACCGAGGGGAGGTAAGCCAACTTGGCGCCCATGACGCGAGCCTGAGCCGCCTCGACGTTGAGGCAAGCATTGGCAAGGTCGACGTTGTTCTCAAGTGCCTGATTGATATATGATACCAACAGGGGGTCGGTGAACACCTCTTGCCATGAGAGGTTGCCCAGGGCGGTGGAGTCGACCTCAGCCTCCCGAGCCTCGGCATATTCCGAGGTCAGGGGAGTGGTTGTGGGGGTCTCGTATTTTTGATAAATGTGACAACTCGACATCGTGGCGACCATCACCACGGCGAGTGAGCCTTTAATTACTTTATTCATAGTGGTGAGTGCTTTAACGTGCATATTGTTCAATTTCGCTCTCGATGGTGCCGCCTTCTTCCTGGTCTTGCCACTTGATAGGCTTGATCTTCTCTTGGATGAGCTGGAATACGCAGAACAGAGCGGGAACGATGAAGATTTGGAGAATCATACCGATGAGCATACCGCCGACCGAGCCGGTACCCAGGGCGCGGTTGCCGTTAGCGCCAACGCCCGACGACAACATCATAGGCAACAGACCGATAACCATGGCTAGCGAGGTCATCAAGATAGGACGGAGACGAGCGGCGGCGCCGGCGATGGCGGCGTTGATGACGCTCATACCCGAGTTGCGACGCTCGAGGGCAAACTCGACGATAAGGATGGCATTCTTAGCCAACAGACCGATAAGCATAATCAAGGCGATCTGCAGATAGATATTGTTGGAGATGTCAAAGATATTGGCGAAGATGAACGAGCCCATCAGACCGAAGGGGATAGAGAGGATAACAGCCAACGGGAGGATGTAACTCTCGTACTGGGCAGAGAGCAGCAGGTAGACAAAGAGGAGACAGAGACCGAAGATGGTGGCGGTGGCATTGCCGGCGCCGCTGCCTGCTTCCTCGCGGGTCATACCGGCATACTCAAAGCCGTAGCCCTGGGGCAGAGTTTCCTTGGCGACACGCTCGATGGCGGCGATAGCGTCGCCCGAGGAGTAACCGTCCTTGGGGTTACCCGACACGGCGATAGAGTTGAACAGGTTGAAGCGGTTCAACAAGTCGGGACCATATACGCGGGTAAGTTTCACAAAGTTGGAGATGGGCGCCATGGAGTTGCCACTGCGAATCTTGATGTTATTGAGCGATTCGATAGAAGTGCGGCTCTCGGGGTTGGACTGCATCATCACACGGTAAATCTTACCGAAGCGGTTGAAGTTGGACACGTACATACCACCGATGTAGCCCTGGAGAGTAGAGATAATGGTCGAGGGGGAGACGCCGGCTTGCTTACACTTGGCGGCATCGATGTCGAGCATATATTGGGGGAATGTGGGGTTGAAGGTGGTGTATGCGGTGAGGATTTCGGGTTGTTGGTTGAGTTTGGCGATGAAGTTCTGTACCACGCTGTAGAATTGTTCGATGCTACCGCCGGTCTTGTCCTGCATCATGATTTCGAAGCCGTTGGTAATGGAGTAGCCGGTAATCATAGGCGGCTGGACGAAGATGACGCGAGCATCCTTCATGTTGCGAGTGGCGCCGTAGAGTTGCTTGATGACGTTGGCGGCGCTTTGCTCCTTGGAGCGTTCGCTCCAATTTTTGAGTTTGATGAGCAATGTGCCATACGATGCGCCTTCACCGGCGATGAACGAGTAGCCGTTAATGGTCTCGACGAGTTTGACGGCGGGGTTCTGCATAACGGTCTTCTCGAGTTGGTCGAGGACCTCTGTTGTGCGCTCCTGTGAAGCGCCGGCGGGGAGGTCGACCATGGCAAACATGAAGCCGGTGTCCTCATCGGGAATCATAGCCGAGGGGGTGCGCATCATCAGCCACGACAGCAGGGCGATGGATGCCAGCACGGTGGCAAATGAAGTAATCTTGTGGTTGGCACACCAGCGCACACACTTCTTGTAGAAGTCGAGGAGTTTGTTGTAACCACTCTCAAATGCGGTGTGGAAGCGCGAGCCGAAGAGTCCGAGGACGGTGAGCAAGGCAACCAGCACGGCAAATGAACTCTCGAGCACGTTCTCAAACGAGAACCAGTCATCGACAAGGAAGAAGATAGTAGCGGCGAGAAGCAGCACGGTCACCAACGGCGGGAAGTTGACGCCAAAGCCACCGCTGAAGCGCTTCTTGGCAACCTCGCCGGCTGCCTTGTAGGCGTCGCCGAGGCGTTCCTTGAGGGTGGAGTCGCTATTGTGAGGCTTGAGGAACACGGCGCACAATGCCGGCGACAGGGTCAAGGCGTTGATAGCCGAGAAGAAGATGGCGATAGCCATGGTGAGACCAAACTGCTGGTAGAAGATACCTGAGGTGCCGGGCATGAACGACACGGGGATGAACACCAGCATCATGACCAAGGTGATGGATACCAGCGCACCGGCGATTTCGCCCATGGCATCGATAGATGCACGACGAGCCGACTTGTAGCCCTGGTCGAGCTTGGCATGGACCGCCTCGACCACCACAATGGCATCATCGACCACAATGGCGATGGCGAGTACCAATGCCGATAGGGTGATAAGGTTGATGGAGAAGCCGATGAGCTTGAGCACGAAGAATGTACCAATCAACGCCACCGGGATGGCGATGGCAGGAATGATAGTCGAGCGGAAGTCTTGCAGGAAGATATATGTCACGAAGAACACCAGCACGAATGCCTCAATAAGGGTGCGAATCACATTGTTGATTGACGCGTAGAGGAAGTCGTTGTTGTTCATCGGGATATCAAATTCGAGACCCCTGGGGAGGTCGGCTTTGAGGTTCTCGACCTCGGCGAGCACGTCATTGATAATCTGAGTAGCGTTGGAGCCGGCGGTCTGGAACACCATAGCCATCGACGAGGCGTGACCGTTGGCTTTGTTGTGGAAGCCGTAGGTTATACGACCCAACTCGAGGTCGGCGACGTCCTTGAGACGCAGGATTTCGCCGGTAGGCTTGGCGCTGATGACGATGTCGCCAAATTCCTCGGTGGTGGTGAGGCGGCCACGATAGCGGATGGCATACTGGAAGGATTGATTGCCTTGCTCGCCGAAGGCGCCCGGGGCAGCCTCGACGTTCTGCTCCTTGAGGGCTGCAGCCACGTCAGATGGCATCAAGCCATATTGAGCCATTACGTCGGGCTTGAGCCACACACGCATAGAGTAGTCGGCACCGAAGCACATCACATCACCTACGCCCTGCACACGCTGGAGCACGGGGATGACGTTGATTTTCATGTAGTTGTCGAGAAACTCCTCGTTGTATGAGTCGGAGGTGTCGACCAGCGCGACGCCCACGAGCATTGACGACTGGCGCTTGGCGGTCTGTACGCCCACTTGGTTTACCTCGGAGGGGAGGAGGTTTGAAGCCTTAGCGACGCGGTTCTGCACGTCGACGGCAGCCATATCGGGGTTGAAGCCCTGGCGGAAGGTTACCTCAATGCTGGCGTCACCGGTGTTGGTGGCGGTAGAGGTGATGTATTGCATACCCTCGGCACCGTTGATAGACTCCTCGAGAGGAGCAATCACCGAGTTGAGGACAGCCTGGGCATTGGCACCGGTGTATGAGGTGCTCACGTTGATAGTAGGAGGTGCGATGTCGGGGTATTGAGTAATTGGCAGAGAAGTCAATCCGATGATACCCAGCAGGACGATGAAGATAGAAATCACCGTCGAGAGCACCGGCCTGTTAATAAAATTATCGAGTTTCATTTTAAAATGTCTATAGTATTGACGCTAAGATGGTTAATTATTCGGCGTCAGCATTGACGGGTTCGATAGCCATGCCGGCGCGGACGCTGGTGCCGATGCCTTCGATGACGATGCGGTCGCCAGCGTTAAGACCCGAAGTAACGACAAAGTTCTTGCCGTCGTTGAGGGTTTGAACGGTAATCTGAGTGGCGACGGTTTTGTTCTCGCTGTCGAGAGTGAAAACGTAGCGGAGGTCCTGAGTTTCGAATGTAGCCTTTTGGGGGATAAGGATAGCATTTTCGACGGTCACGGGGAGGAGAACCTTGCCGGTGTAACCGCTGTGGAGGAAGCCGTTGGGGTTGTTGAAGAGGACGCGGACACTTGCCGAGCCGGTGGCGTTGTCAACGACACCCGAGATGGTGTGCACTTTGCCGGTGTAGGGGTATTCCGAGCCATCGGAGAGTTGGAGTTTCACCTCGGGGAGAGCGTCGAGAGCAGCCTGGAGCGAGCGGCTGCCGCCGTCGGTCATGCGGAGCATATCTTCCTGAGTGAGAGAAATATAAGCGTAAACTTGGGAGTTGTCGCTGACAGTTGTGAGCGGAGTAACCATCGAGGGCGAAGCGAGGGAGCCTACGCGGAAGGGGATAGTGCCCACGACGCCGCTTGAGGGAGCCTTAACGATAGTGTAAGAGAGGGAGTTGAGAGCCGATGTGAGGTTGGCGCGGCATTGGGCGAGCGAAGCCTCGGCTTGGCGGAGGCTGTTATCGGCGGTCTGCCAGGCATTTTGGCTGATTATGTTACGCTCGTAGAGAGCACGTTGGTTGTCGGCATTGATTTTGGCGTTAGCGACAGCGGTCTCGGCTGAAGCAACGGCGGCTTGCGCCTGGTCAACGGCGGCTTGGAAGGGGACTTGGTCGATGGTAAAGAGGGTCTGACCTTGGCTTACGTGTTGACCTTCTTCGACGTGAACGGCGGTGATGTTACCTGAAACCTGTGGGCGCACCTCGATATCGGTTTTACCCTTGATGGTAGCGGGATAAGACTGGTACAAGGTAGAAGAACCTTGAGCGACGGTCATCACTTTGAGCGCGGGAGCCTGTTGCTCACCGGCTGCATCCTGCCCATTGGAGCACGAGGCGGTGAACACACCGGCTGCGGCTACTACTGCTGCGAGGCAGGAGATGGAAAATTTGTTACACTTCATGTTTTTATTATGTTTGTTGCTATTTTTATCTTAATGCTCTGTACCTACATAAAATAACGATGCAAAGGTACAAATTTTTTGCCCATTTTATTGGCAAAATACTCAAATATGTTGGTATTTTTCTCCACACCTCGGGTTAAGTTTTATTAAAAAGGCATATTTTCTGTGATTTTAGTGAAAAGATGAAAAAAAAGTTGTACCTTTGCAGTCGGGTAAGTCCTACACGGCCAGCTCCCCGAAAATCCCCCAGGTCTTGACCGAAGCAAGGGTATTGGGTTGTAGCGGCGCGATGTAGATAGCTTACCCTTTTTTTATTAACACTCAAATAATGACGGCAACCATGCGTACATCAGATGAATTGAAAGGCTGCACTCTATTAGGCGAGCATGCAGTCGCTTATCCCACAGATTATTGCCCCGACATGCTCGAGACTTTCCCTAACAAGCACACCGACAATGAGTATATCGTCACCTTCAATTGTCCTGAATTTACTACCCTGTGTCCCAAGACCGGGCAACCCGACTTTGCCGAAATCGTTATTTCCTATATACCTCGCGAACGTATGGTCGAGAGCAAGAGCCTCAAACTATATCTGTTCAGTTTCCGCAACCACGGCGACTTCCATGAGGATTGTGTCAACATCATCATGAAAGACTTGGTGAAGTTGATGGACCCGCGCTACCTCGAGGTACGCGGCATATTCACCCCGCGTGGCGGCATATCGATCTATCCCTTTGCAAACTACGGCGATGCCGAGCACCAAGACTTGGTGAAGGCACGTCGCTTGGCAATGTTTCCCAATCGTTGAGCCATGACACGCGATACATTGCTCATCGCCAGCGGAGGCATGGATTCCACCACCATGCTCTATGAGTATGCCGAGCGCATCGCTCTTGCCGTTACATTTAATTATGGCAGCAACCACAATGCCCGCGAGATAGAGTGCGCGCGATACAACTGCGAGCGCCTGGGTATCAAGTTGTTGGTGATAGACTTGCCTTTTATCGGTAAATTGTTCAACAGTTCGCTGCTCAGCGGCGCCGATGCTATCCCCGACGGGCGCTATGACGATGAAAATATGCGCTCGACAGTGGTGCCCTTCCGCAACGGCATTATGCTCGCCATTGCCGCCGGCATCGCCGAGAGCGAGGGGCTGACGCGCCTGATGATGGCAAACCACAGCGGCGACCATGCCATATATCCCGATTGCCGCCCCGAGTTTGTGGCTGCTATGGGCGGAGCCATCGCCGCGGGCACCTATGAGCACATCGTGCTTGATACGCCCTACACCAATATCAGCAAGACCGATATCGCGCGTCGAGGCGCCGCGCTGGGCATCGACTACAGCCACACTTACTCCTGTTACCGCGGCGGCGCCCGGCACTGTGGCACCTGTGGTACCTGTACCGAGCGCCGTCAGGCGTTCGCCGAGGCGGGTATTCCCGACCCCACCGAGTATATCAGCGAGCAGTAGACTTGGCTACGGCATGCCGGATTAAGTCCCATGCCAGCGGCAGGAGCATTATCAACGAGGTAATTCCCAGTACTTTGAGCATATCCGTGAATGCCACGGGTACCACATTGAACATCTCGCCACCGCAGTAGACGATGATGAATTGCCCGATGAATATCACCGCCATCACCGCGAAGAATACGCGCGAGTGAGCGGCATCGTGGAATGCCGAGTGTCCCGACATAAAGGCGCGGGAGTTGAACAGGTTCCACGCTTGCATGAAGACAAATACGCTGAAGAATATCGTCAATTCATAGGGCGACAAGCCGTCGGCTCCGGTTTTGTCGCGCAGGTATAGGAGAAATCCTGTGAGTAATGCCGTAAACAATACACCCACACCGATGATATTCCATGCCATGGGACGTGTGATGATGAATGCATCGCTGTGTCGCGGCGGCTTGTTCATCACCTCGGGTGTCGGGGGCAGCGAGGCGAGTGCCAGGGCGGCAAAGGTGTCCATGATGAGGTTGACCCACAGCATTTGAGTTACCGATAGGGGCGACTCTTCGCCGGTGAATGCGCCAATCATCACGATGAGGCAAGCCACGATATTGACGGTGAGTTGGAAGAGTACAAATCGCTGAATATTAAGGTAAAGCGAGCGTCCCCACATCACAGCCTTGGATATTGAGGTAAAACTGTTGTCGAGGATGATGATATCGCCGGCTTCCTTGGCTACAGAGGTGCCGTCGCCCATGGCGAGTCCCACTTGCGCGGCATTGAGGGCCGGGGCATCGTTGGTGCCGTCGCCGGTGACTGCCACCACCTCGCCGAGTTGTTGCAACAGGTTGACCAATCGTGACTTATCGGTGGGACGGGCGCGTGACATAATCTTGATTTTGCGGGCGCGTTGCAGGGCTTCTTCGTCGCTGAGGGCAGCCCAATCGGGACCGCTGATGTGGGCCTCGTCGGTGTCGGCATCGGTCCATAAGCCCACTTGGCGGGCGATTTCGCGAGCGGTGCCGGGGGTATCGCCGGTGACCACCTTGATGTTGATGCCGGCGCGGAGGCTCTCGCCGATGGCGTCGGGCACGTCGAGGCGCACGGGGTCGGCGATGGCACAGATGCCTATGAATTGGAGGGGTAGGCCCTCGCGGATGCCCTCGGGAGTGATAACACCCTCGATATCATCGATATAGCAGTATGCAAAGCCCAGGGTGCGATAGGCGTGGCTCTGATACTCAAGGAGTTGTGCCATGATATCCTCGCGAGCGATATCGCCGGCGACGGTGGCGCTCATGCCCAGGACAATCTCGGGAGCGCCCTTGACATAGAGGATGTGGCGTCCGTTGAGAGCCGAGACGGCAAGGGTCGCCATGTACTTGCGCTTGGTCGAGAATGCCAATTGGTCGATGATCCGGGCGCTCTCGCGCAGGGTGTTGTAGTCCTTGCCTTGACTGTGAAGCCATAGCAACAGGGCACCCTCGGTGGGGTTGCCCACGGCAGTGGCTTTGTCGGCGTTGCTGAAGTCGAGGAAGGCGGTGGAGTTGACAGCAATGCCCTCGGCGATGATGTGCGAGGCATCGTTGTCGCTTAATGCTTGATTATCAAGGGTAAAGAAGTTGGTGTCGGCGACGCTCATGCGGTTCTGGGTGAGTGTGCCGGTCTTGTCGGTGCAGATGACAGTGGTGGCGCCCATAGTCTCGCAGGCGTGCATTTTGCGCACCAAGTTGTTGGTGGCGAGCATGCGACGCATGCTCAGCGCGAGGCTCAGGGTGATGCTCATGGGCAAGCCCTCGGGCACGGAGCACACAATGAGGGTGACTGCCAGCATGATGGTCTCCAAGGCATATTGGATGGCGTCGACGGGCGCGGCACCGCCCCAATCGAAGACGAGGGAGCGTCCGAGGATGATGACGGCACCCACGCCATAGGCAGCCAGCGAAATGAGGCGCCCGAGGCGCTCGAATTGCAGGGTCAGAGGGGTCTTGACACCGGTGTCGATAGTCGACGCCTTGTAGACGTGTCCTTGCTCGGTGGCATCGCCCACGGCGGTGACCTCCATGATGCCACGTCCCTCGACCACGGTGGTGCCACGCATGACCATATTGACGGGGTAGGTGGCTTCCTTGCCTTCGCCGGCTTCGAGGTGGTGGGACTTGTGCGCCAGGGGCTCGCCGGTGAGCGAACTCTCGTTGACGCCCATCGACAGCGAGTCGAGCAAGCGCCCGTCGGCGGGGACCTCGTCGCCGGTGTCCAAGATGACGATGTCGCCAACGACTACGTCGCGACGGGGTATCTCATGCACCGAGCCGCTGCGGCGCACCTTCACGGCGAGGTCGTCGGTGGTGCGATTGAGGATTTCAAATTTGCGGTTGGCATTAACCTCGAGCCAAAAGCCTATCAGCGTGGCTAATAGGATAGCCATGAGGATACCCAGCGGTTCCAAGAATACTTTGAAGCCGCCGCCATTGAAATACTCGTAGCAGGCGATACCTATGGATAGCGCGAGGGCTACCAATAATATGCGGATAAGGGGATTTTTGAAATTTTCAAAAAACTTCACCCATAATGATTCGCGTGGGGGTGGGGTGATTACGTTGGTGCCGTGCAGACGGATGCTCTCGGCGACCTGTTCGGGGCTAAGGCCCTCTAAATGCTTATTTTCCATTAATAATATCAGAGGTACTTCTTGAGGCTGTCGCCGAGTGTGGTGGGGTCGGCTACGCGCTCAACGAGTTGACCGTTGCGGTCGATGATGAAGGTCATGGGCAGCATACCTACATTGTACTGCACGAGGATGTCGGTGCCATCGGCATTGGCATTCCACACGGCGGTCCAGGGGAGGTTGGCAGCGCGTACACGCCACATGGTCTCGTCGGCATCAAAGGCGACTTGGAAGATTTCCAATCCGGCGGCGTGGTGCTTCTCCCATTGCTCGTTGAGGAGCACGTTGTAAGCCGCCGAAGCCTCGAGTTCGTAGGAGGTGAAACTGAGGACAGTCACCTTGCCCTCGACGCTCTCGGCGAGGGAGTGGCGCCCACCATTGACGTCGTAGCGCACGATGTCAAAGAGCCCGGTCTCGGGGACGGTGATGGTGGTCGTGGTGCCGGCAGCGGCGAGTGAAGCCACTTTTTGAGCCATATAGGTGGTGCGGGGGTCGTCGGGATGCTCGGTGCTGAAGCGCTGTGCCACAGCGCGATACAGTCGACGGTCGAAGTTGTTGGCGATGTTGTACAGCGGCAGCCCACCCACCGATTTGTTGATTACGTAGTAGAGGGTGATGACCGAGGGCTCGTCGAAGGCGTGCTGGAAGAGTTGGCGCTTGAACAGCGAGTCTTGCACCAACTCGGCAGCTGGGCGAGTTGCCAGCGCGGCATTGATGATGCTGTCGACGGCACGCACCGCAGTGGCTTGTGCGGTGCCCTCAAGGGTGTAATTGCCGGCAAAATCGCCACGCGAGGTGGTCACATGGAGGCAATCGACCGAGTCGACAGGGAAATATATCGATGAGCCGTCGAGCGACAGGCGCATGATTTCGGGGTAGGGAGCCGGCGCGGGAGCGTTGTAGCAGAAGTCGCCGTGGGCATCGGTGGCTACGGAGTCAACGACCACCCAGCGACCGTTGGAGAAAGTCTCCACTGCCAGTGTGGCGCCGTCGGCATCTGCGATATTGCCGTCGATGCTCCAGCCGGTGTGGTTGTCGCCGCAGGCGCTGAGCATCGTGGCTGCGATGGCTGCGGCAAGGATGAGTTTCTTCATATTATATATATATGTTAGAAGTTGCTTGCAATGTCGGCGGCAATTTGTGCCATGCGCTCGGGGCTTACGTGCTTCTTGGGAGCGCGGAAGTCCATGTCTGCCTCGCTGTTGAGCGGGATGAGGTGGATATGGGCATGCGGCACCTCAAGCCCGAGGACGGCAACGCCCACCTTGACGCAGCCGAAGGTGCGACGCACTGCCGAGGCTACGCGCTTGGTAAATAGTTGCAGCGATACATAATCCTCATCGCTGAGGTCAAAGAGGTAATCGACCTCCTTCTTGGGAATTACCAACACGTGACCCTCGGCTACGGGATTGATGTCGAGGAAAGCATAGTTGTGCTCGTCTTCGGCTACCTTGTACGAGGGGATTTCGCCGGCAACGATGCGTGAAAATATTGATGCCATAGTGTCTTAGAGTGAAATTTCGACGATTTCAAATTTCATCATGCCGGCGGGAGCCTTGATTTCGACCACCTCGCCTACCTTGTGACCGAGGAGCCCCTGGGCGATAGGAGTCGACGAGGCGATTTTCTTCTCGCGGAGGTTTGCCTCCGAGTCGGCAACGATGGTGTATTCCATCACCATGTTATTGGCTATATTCTTGATTTTGACGCGGTTGAGGATTTGTACCTCGTCGGTATTGAGCTTGGTCTCGTCGAGGATGCGAGCGTTGGCGACCAAGTCCTTGAGTTGCGAAATCTTCATTTCGAGCATGCCTTGGGCTTCCTTGGCAGCATCGTATTCGGCATTCTCGGAGAGGTCACCCTTGTCGCGTGCTTCAGCGATGGCGCGCGAGATTTCGGGACGCTTTACGTTCTCGAGATAGGCGATTTCGTCCATTTTCTTTTTATAACCTTCTTTGGTCATATAAGTGATTGCCATGTCATTTAGTGTTTTATGGGTTAATATTTGGTAGTCATAAAAAAGCGAAAAAACAAAAAAGAAAAGAAACTCAAGTCGCTTGACACGACTGAGTCCCTAACAATTTGGCTTTTTCACGAGGGCAAAGTTAGCCAAAAAAAACGAGTAGGGGTCCTCTTTGACCCTTAAATTTTGTTAATTAGAAACAGCCTCGTTTACTGAAATGATAGGCTCACCAAAGAATGAAGATAACATGGCGAGTGTGGAAATGGTGAAGTTGTGTTCACCGCTCAGCCATCTTGTGATTTCATTGGGACGTTTACCGATTGCTTCGGCAAACTTTTTTTTGTTTAGTCCATTTTTACGCATAAGCGTATCCAATCTGTTGGAGATGGCAAAGGAGAGCCGAGCCTCCTCCCGTTTCTCGCGAGGTATCTCGTTAAATAGTTCTTTTAAAGAGATATTTGCGGTTCTCATATATCAAATGTTTGTATATCGTAACGCAAAGGTATAAAAAAAGTTTTACATAAATGTAAATTTCTGTGCTTTTTTTATTGTAGTTGGTTATAAAAACAGAAAATATAATTACCTTTGTGATATGGGAAAGACAATAGACTTTGAGATCGAGGAGGCGGTGCGCATTGCCGCGCCGCAATTGGCTGTTGATGTGGTGGAAGCGAGCGTCGTCAACGCCCCTACTACCGACGAGTTGTGGGCTGAAATCACTCGTGCGGCAGCCGACTTGCATGCCTGCATGCCCATGGAGCAGGTCAACAAGCGCCCTGCCATCGCCGCTACTCGCGCTGCCTACAAGGCGCTGGGCAAAGAGCCCAATCGCTATCGTCCCTCGGCTGAGGCGCTCTGCCGCCGTTGTGTCAAGGGCTTGGAGTTGTATCGCTCGCTGTCGATAGTCGACCTTATCAACTTGCTGAGCATCCTCACCGGGCACTCCATCGGCGGCTTTGACCGCGACAAGTTGCAAGGCGAGGTGTTGTGCCTGGGCGTCGGTGCCGAGGGAGAGCCCTACGATGCCATCGGGCGCGGTCCGCTCAACATCCATTGCCTCCCGGTGATACGCGATGCCGTGGGTGGCATCGGCACCCCCACCAGCGACAACGAGCGCACCAAGCTCGAGCCATCCACTACTCGCTTGCTCATGACCATCAACTTGTACTCGGGCGCGGCTGATATCGATGCCGTCGAGGCGCTCACGCGTCGCCTCCTGGAGCAATATGCCGCTGCCACTGACATTTCATTCACTAGATATGGAAATACTTGAATTTTACGGAGGTACGGTCAACGACCGCCACATCGCCCGCGCGGTAGCAGCCTTGGAGCGCGGCGACATTATCATATATCCCACCGACAGCCTCTATGCTTTGGGCTGCGATGCCCTCAGCAACCGCGCCATCGAGCGTTTGTGCGATATCAAGGGCATCAATCCCGACAAGCAGTTGCTGTCGATAGTGTGCGACGGGCTGTCGATGGCTTCGGAATACGCTCGCATCGACAATCGTGCCTTCAAGGTGCTCAAGGAGTACCTCCCCGGGGCTTATACCTTCATCTTGCCCGGCACCACGCGACTGCCGCGAGTGTTCAAGGGGCGTCGCAGCGTGGGTATCCGTGTGCCCGACAACGACATCGCTCGCGCCCTGTGCACGGCTCTCGGGCGCCCCATCCTATCCACGTCGGTCGAAATTGACGATGCCGACGAGGTGGTGTCGCCGGCATCTATTGCCATGCACTATGAGGACCGTGCCGACCTCATCCTCGACGGCGGCGACGGCGCAGTCGAGCCTTCGACCGTGGTCGACATCACCGACCCCGATGCACCCGAGCTCATCCGCCAAGGCATCGCCCCCTTCTGATGTTGTTAACAATGTTTAACGCCATTTCGGGGGGGTAATAACTGGCAAGTGCAAAATTAGTGGTTTGATTGAAGAAAACGATCAAAGGGCATTGAAAATTTAGTTTTTTACGAGGTATTCGGTTATTTTTATAAAAGTACCCACAGGTAGGGCGATCTCTTTTATAGCGAATTTGTTGAAAGGTTTCTCATTTCCTTTTTTTTTCGTAATTTTGCAGTGTTGAAAAAGGATGAGAAAATAAAGGAGCAGGCTGCCGCGCCCGAGGAGGCACAGCAGACTGTTGCGACGGTGCGACGTGGCTTGGCGTCGGCGCCCCGGCGTTATCGTGTCGAGATTATCAATCTCAACACCTTGTCGCGTGTGTGGTCCATCGGCTTCAAGGGTCTGTGGGCTATCCTCGCCGCCATTGGTGCCGTTGCCGCCTTGGTGTCGCTTATCGCTATGATTTTCATGTTCACCCCCTTGGGCAAATTGCTCCCGGGGCAGTTGCGTGGCGATGTCCGAGCCCAGTATATCAACACCGCCCTCACCATCGACTCGCTCGAGCAGGTGACGCGCACTCACAATGCCTACACAGCCAATATCATAGCCATATTGAGTGATAGCCTTCCCGATGACAACTCCCAGGAGGTGCGCCAACCCTCGTCTGCTGCGGTCATCGACACCCTCATTGTCGCCGGCGAAGCCGAGCGCCGCTTTGCTCGCCAATTTGACGAGGAGCAACGCTTCAACCTCTCGGTGCTCTCGCCCATCGCCGCCGAGGGCATGATTTTTGAGACCCCCTGCGACAGTGAGGCGGGTGTCGGCTCCGTCACCGCCGTGTATCGCGGCTCGGTGATTGCCATTTATCGCGATGTAGATGGCTACGCCTCGATTGTGGTGCAGCATCCGGGCGACTTCATCTCCATTTATGGCGATATGGAGCAGATCTATATCGAGCGCGGCGACAAAGTGAGCGCAGGACAGCGCATCGGTTATTGTGTGGCGGCTCGCCCGTTGCAGTTTGAACTGTGGCACGGCGGCGCTCGCCTCAATCCTCATGATTATATATCGTACTGACAATGAAACAACAATATAACGGACCAAAGCGCATCGCCGTGTTGGGCTCCACCGGCTCGATAGGCACGCAGACTCTCGACATCATCAGTCGGCACAGCGACCGCTATGCCGCCACGGTGTTGGCTGCCGGCACACGCGTCGACGACCTAATCGCCCAAGCCCTCCGCCATCGCCCCGCCATAGCGATTATCGGCGACGAGACTTTGCTGCCACGCCTGCGCGAAGCCCTCGCGCCCCTGGGTATAGCCACTGCCGCCGGTGCCGATGCCCTCGCCGAGGCAACCACTCGCGACGATGTCGATATGGTGGTCACCGCCACGGTGGGCTACAGCGGATTGCTCCCCACCATCGCCGCTATCCGCGCCGGCAAGGACATCGCCCTTGCCAACAAGGAAACCATGGTAGTCGCCGGCGCCCTCATCACCGGCATGCTTGCCGAGTCATCGACACGCATCTTCCCCGTCGACTCGGAACACTCGGCTATCTACCAATGCCTCCAAGGCGAGGACCGCGACGCTGTCAGCCGCCTCATCATCACCGCCTCGGGCGGTCCGTTCCGCACCTGGGAGCGCGAGCGCATCGCCGCAGCCCGCGCCGCCGATGCCCTCAACCATCCCAATTGGTCGATGGGTGCCAAAATCACCATCGACTCGGCGACGATGCTCAACAAGGCATTTGAAATCATCGAGGCTCGATGGCTCTTCGATATCGCTCCCGAGCGCATAGAGGCTATCGTCCACCCACAGTCTATCATCCACTCGATGGTCGAATTTCGCGACGGAGCCCTCAAGGCACAGATGGGCGTGCCCGATATGGAGTTGCCCATCGCATATGCCCTCGGCGAGACAACTCGCCTCGCCGATGTCAGCGCTCCATGTGACTTGCTCGCCGCTCACTCGCTCACCTTCGAGCAGCCCGACGTGCACAAATTCCCTTGCCTGGGGCTCGCTCACTATGCCCTCGACCGTGCCGGCAACACTGCCTGCGTCATCAATGCCGCCAACGAGGTGGCTGTCGCCGCCTTCCTCCGCGACACCATCGGCTTCAACGACATTTATCGCACCATCACCACCTCGCTTGAGCGTGTCGAATTCATTGCCGACCCATCTCTTGACGACCTCGTGGCAACCAATGCCCTTGCGCGCACTCGCGCCGCCGAGTTTATTAACACCCTCTCCCACTCCCGTTGATTATGGAAACATTCCTCATAAAAGCCCTGCAACTCATTGTTGCTCTGATTATTCTGGTCACTGTCCACGAGTTTGGACACTACCTGTTTGCCCGACTCTTCGGCATCCGTGTCAATCGTTTTTACCTCTTTTTTAACCCCGGCTTCTCGTTGCTGAAGTACGACCCCATGAAGGGTGTCATCATGCTGTGTAGCCGCGACGAAAATCACGCATGGAAGACCATCCGCGTGGGCAAGGCTCACACCCCGCGTCCCGACGGCAAGCCCACCTGGCGCGATACCCTCTACGGCATCGGCTGGCTCCCCCTGGGCGGCTACTGCGACATCGCCGGCATGGTCGACGAGACCAAGGATGCCTCTCAATTGGCTGCCGAGCCCCAGCCCTGGGAGTTCCGCACCAAGGCGGCATGGAAGCGCCTGCTCGTCATGGCTGCAGGTGTGATGTTCAACTTCCTCCTCGCCGTGCTTATCTACATCGGCATCGCCTTCCATTGGGGCGAGCGCGTGGTGCCCTATGAGGACATCACCGAGGGTATGACCTTCAGCGAGGCCATGCACGACGCCGGCTTCTGCGACGGCGATATCCTCCTGGCTCTCAACGGCAAGCCCATCGACCCGCGCGACAGCAACGACAATTGGGGTCTCACACAGCCCGGCGCCGTGGTCACCCTCCTGCGCAATCACACCGACACCATCTCCATCACTGTCGGCGACCAACTCATCAAGCAACTCGTCGCCGCCAACGAGCCTTATATGGCGATGCGCGTCCCCGTATACGTCGATGACATCATTGCCGGCGAAAATGCCGAGCGCGCCGGCATCCTTGCCGACGACCGCATCGTCTCTGTGGGCAATGATACTACCCCGGCGCTCGACGAGTTCTTCCCGGCGCTTCAGGCTCATGCCGGCACCGCCGTGCCCATGGCTATCGTCCGTGGTGACAGCCTCATCAGCCGCGATGTCGAGGTCAGCGACGCCGGCAAGATTGGCATCATGCTGCGTCAACCAGCCAAGATATACAATGTCCTCGATGTCCAATATGGCTTCTTCGAGTCTATCCCTCGCGGCTGGCACAACGGTGTCGACCGCCTCACTACATATGTGTCCTCCCTGGGTATGGTATTCACCAAGGAAGGCGCCAAGAGCATCGGTGGCTTCGGTGCCCTCGGCAGCCTCTTCCCCACATCGTGGAATTGGCGCTCTTTCTGGGAGATTACCGCATTCCTGTCGGTCATCCTCGCCTTCATGAACATCATCCCCATCCCGGCGCTCGATGGCGGTTACATCCTCTTCCTCATCATCGAAATGATCACGCGCCGCCGCCCGGGCGAGAAGTTTCTCGAGCGTGCCAATACCGTCGGCATGATTTTGCTCTTCGCCCTGCTTATCTATGCCAATTTCAATGATATTTATCGTCTCTTGATCAAATGAGTACCTATCCCGTCATACGCCTGCGTCGCGGCAAGGAGGAGTCTCTCGACCGCTTCCACCCCTGGGTATTCTCCGGTGCCATTGCCTCGTTGCCCGAGGGCATCGAGGAGGGCGACTTGGTGAGTGTCCTCACTCACGACGGCAAGATCGCCGGTGTGGGGCATTACCAGATAGGCTCCATCGCCGTGCGCATCCTCGCCTTCGGCGATCGTGTCATCGATGCAGCCTTCTATGCCGAGGCTCTCGAGCAAGCCGCCCGGATGCGCCTCGCAATTGGATTGCAACGCCCCGACAACACGGCATTCCGCCTCGTTCACGGCGAGGGTGACTTCCTCCCCGGATTGGTAGTCGACATCTATGGCGACACTGCTGTGGTGCAAGCCCACTCCCCCGGCATGCACTTCGCTCGCGAGGTTATCGCTGATGCCCTCGTCTCGCTCAAGGCTATACATATTAATAATGTGTATTACAAGAGCGACACCACTCTGCCATTCAAGGCGCGCCTCGACCCCGTCAACGACTACCTGCGTGGCGGCAACGCCGATGCCGTTGCCTTGGAGAACGGCTTGCGCTTCAATATCGACTGGCTGCGCGGACAGAAGACAGGCTTCTTTGTCGACCAGCGCGACAATCGCTCACTGCTCGAGCATTACAGCCGCGGACGTCGCGTGCTCAATATGTTCTGCTACACCGGAGGCTTCTCGGTCTATGCCCTGCGTGGCGGTGCCGAGCGTGTGGTGAGCGTCGACTCCTCTGCCAAGGCGATCGCCCTCACCAATGCCAATGTGGCTCTCAACTTCGACACACCCGATGCTGCCGGGCGCCACGATGCTGTTGCCATCGATGCCTTCAAGTTCCTTGACGGTGTCAATACCGGCGACTACGACCTCATCGTCCTCGACCCGCCGGCATTTGCCAAGCATCGCAATGCCCTGGCGAATGCCCTGCGCGGTTACCGCCGCCTCAATGCCGCCGGTATCGCCAAGGTCGCTCCGGGTGGCTTGGTATTCACCTTCTCCTGCTCACAAGCCGTATCGCGCGAGCAGTTCCGCCTCGCCGTGTTCTCCGCCGCCGCCTCCACCGGGCGACGTGTCCGCATCCTCCACCAACTCACTCAGCCCGCCGACCACCCCGTCAACATTTATCACCCCGAGGGTGAGTATCTAAAGGGCTTGATTCTTTATGTCGAATAACTACCTATTATCCAACGCTATGTCAACCTTCAAAAATTTATTGTCCGCCGCCGTGCTGACTCTATCTATTTCTCCTGTCATGGCTCAGTCCAATCAACCTTTCAACTACGTAGTCGACCGATTTGCCGACATCGAGGTGTTGCGCTATCAGGTCACCGGATTTGAGGACCTCACCCTCAACCAAAAACGCCTTGTCTACTACCTCACCGAGGCTGCTCTGTGGGGGCGCGACATCATGTGGGATCAAAATTACAAATACAACCTGCCCCTGCGTGATATGCTCGAGGCTGTATACGTCTCCTACTCGGGCGACCGCACTACCGATGAGTATCAGGCTTTTGAGCGCTACGTCAAGCAGGTGGAATTTGCCAACGGCATCCACCACCACTATTCCACCGACAAGTTTGTCCCCGGCTTCAGCGCCGAGTGGCTCACTGCTGCTGTGGCGCAGTTACCCGCCGGCTCGTGGACTCCCGTCCAAGCCGAAATTTTTGCCGCCATTTTCGACCCGGCAGTGGCTGCCAAGCGCGTCAACCAAGTCGATGGCGAGGACCTCATCGTCACCTCGGCAAACAACCTCTACGATGGTGTCACACAGCAAGAGGTTGAGGACTTCTATGCCGCTCTCAAGGACCCCAACGACCCCACTCCCATTTCCTATGGCCTCAACACTCGCGTCACCAAGGTCGACGGTGCCGTTGTCGAGCAGATTTACAAACTCGACGGCTTGTACTCGGGTGCCATCGCCCACATCGTCGACAACCTCACCCGCGCAATGGCGTATGCCGAGAACGACGCCCAGCGCATGGTCATCGCTCGTCTCATCGACTACTACACCACCGGCGACCTCGCCACATTCGACGACTACTCGATTCGCTGGGCTGAGGATACTGCCTCGCAAGTCGACTTCATCAACGGTTTCATCGAGTCCTACGGCGACCCGCTGGGAATGACCGGCGCTTGGGAGTCCATCGTCAACTTCAAGGACCTCGCCGCCAGCCACCGCACCGAGGTGCTCTCTGCCAACGCTCAGTGGTTTGAGGACCACTCGCCCATCGATGCCCGCTTCCGCAAGCCTACCGTCAAGGGCGTATCCGCCAAGGTAATCACCGCCGCAATCCTCGCCGGCGATGCTTATCCAGCCACCCCTATCGGCATCAACCTCCCCAATGCCAACTGGATACGCGCCGCTCACGGCTCCAAGTCGGTGACCATCGAGAATATCACTCGCGCCTACGATGAGGCTTCGCACGGCAACGGCTTCGCCGAGGAATTTGTCATCGACGATGCTACCCGCGCCCTCATGCAGCAATATCTGTTCATCACCGACAACCTCCACACCGACCTCCACGAGTGCCTCGGTCACGGCTCGGGTCAATTGCTCCCCGGTGTCGACCCCGATGCCCTCAAGGAGCACGGCTCGACCCTCGAGGAGACTCGCGCCGACCTCTTTGCCCTCTACTACCTCGCCGACCCCAAACTCATCGAACTGGGCTTGCTCGACAACCCCGACGCCTACAAGGCTGAGTACTACAAGTATATCCTCAACGGCTTGATGACCCAATTGATGCGCATCGAGCCCGGCAAGGACATCGAGGAGGCTCACATGCGCAATCGCCAACTCATCGCTGCATGGTGCTATGAGCACGGACGCAAGGACAAGGTCATCGAATTGGTGCGCCGCAAGGGCAAGACTTTCATCAAAATCAATGATTACGACGCTCTGCGCCGCCTCTTCGGCGAGTTATTGGCTGAGATTCAGCGTATTCGCTCCGAGGGCGACTATGCCGCCGGCAAGGCTCTCGTAGAGCGTTATGCCGTCAAAGTCGACCGCAAACTCCATCAGGAGGTGCTCCGCCGCTATGCCACCCTCGACATCGCTCCCTATCGTGGATTTGTCAACCCCATTTACACTCCGGTAGTTGACGCCAACGGCATCATCACCGATGTCAAGGTGACCTACACCGAGGGATACATGGAGCAAATGCTCCGCTACAGCAGCCGCTACGCCGGTCTGCGCGACTAAATCTGACTGAGAATCGTATTGATAGCGACCTCGAGCATGGTGTCTACCCCCTGTAGCGCCTGCTCGGGGTCGAGATCTATGCGGATGTCCGGAGCGATGCCGCTCTCGGTCGACTGCATATTGGCATCGTACATCGGCGATGATGAGAAGCGCACCGTCCACCCGTAGGGGGTCTCTGACGAGAAGGGCAAGCCCGAGCCTCCGCCGGTGACATCACCCACGATGGTGACCCCCTCGAGGTTGCGCATCACCGCCACAAAGTTGTTGGCGGCGCTATAGGTGCTGCGGTTGACCAACACCACGATGGGTTTGTGCCACTTTATGTGCTCTTTTTCGGCAGGCTCGTAATAGATGGGATAGGGTTTTGAGAAGTCGTTATGCCCCTTGCCGGTCTTGTGGCATATGTAGCCGGCGAGGGTGCGCTCCTTGATGAAGCGACGCACAAACAATTCCACATTGGTGAGGTCGCCGCCTCCGTTGTCGCGGATATCGATTATCAGTCCGGGGCACTTGGAGAGGATGGCGAGTGCCCAATCGAGGGTGCCATTGCCCGGCGACACGGCAAAGGTCGGGTATCGCATATATGCCACCGAGTCGCGCAACATATAGTAGGTGAGCCCATTGCGCTGCAAGCCGTTGAAGTGCAGGTAGTGCTCGTCGACAAGGCGTTGGTCGTAGTTCTGCGGATAGTCGCTCCACCATTTCTTGTAGTAGGATACCGAGTACCAGCCGATAAGGTTGACGTGCCCGTCGCGCAACTCGTTGAGCATCTCCGAGCATATCTTGAACAACTCGATGGAGTTGGTGCCGCCATCGACTCGCGGGCGATATTCGCGATACACCGAGTCCCAGTCGACGCCTTTCTCGTCAAAAAAGCAATAATGCTCGTCAATAATCGACCACAGAGCATCGAAGTTGCTCACGGGATTTCGCTCGTAGTCGTCGACACTGTGGCAAGCCATCGCCACCGGCATCAATAGCAGGGCTATGATATATAATCGGCTGTGTTTCATATTAATAGAATGATGAAATGAGTCGAGCATCGGGAGTGCGACGGCTCCCGGCGCTGAGGCTTATCCACTCGGTGGTGATGCCGATGACCAAGGCGTGCTCGACGCGGCGGCTCACGATGTCGCATGCCTTGGTCGAGAACACGCGGTTGCGGTAGCCCACACGCAGATTGGTGTTGCCCAGCCTCAGGTCGGCGGTGAGCAGGTTCTCCAGGTCGCGATAATTGACCGGCGTTGCAAATCGACACACCCCGCCGCGGTTGCCGAGGTAGATTTCGTAATACAGTTGGTCGTATTCGGGTGCAAAGAAGGCGCCGATAAGCGACAGTGACGGCTGGTAGCGCAGGGTCACCGGCAGGCGCCCGAGGGTGAAGGAGTAGGTCGCCATGGCGGTGGCACCCACGGTGAGTGCCGCCTTTGCCGACACCGGATTATTGCTGTTATGGCTCAAGTAAAGCGCCCCGATATTGGCGCGAGCGATGCCGCCGACTGCCACGGTAAGCCCGGGCTGTGGTCGCCAGCGGCGCATCATTGCCCACGATGGCGAGAATTCGATATCCCACATGGTCGACGTGCGCGAGGGGTTCTCGGTGGCTCCGCCGCTCACCGAGGCTTGCAGGCGCATTATCCAGCGCTCGGGGTCGTGCTTCATGGCTTGGAAGCGCTCATAGTCGAGCCCCACGGTCCAGCCCGAGTAGGCGAGTGGCGTGAGGTAGGTGTCGCGCAGGTGGCTCGACCCGGCACGCAGGGTGTACGACGCCGTCACCGGGCGCAACACGAGGCTGTCGCCGACATTTTCGCCGGCTCTCGTCACAAAAGCGGTAGCGAGGCATATGATGCTGATGATGAGGGCTTTCATCAGTCGAAGAGGCGTTGTTGCCCGGTGAGTTCATCGCGGATTTCGTCGTCGCTTTGCTCGACGAAGTCGCTTGCCGGCTCCTCGGCGATATTCTCCACTGCCGGAGTCTCCTCAACAGGCATTTCCTTGGGTTCTAATTCTTCAACCTCGCCTATGGTGTAGGTGGTGAGGCGCTTGCCGCGAGCCTTGAAGGATTTCAAGCCGATAAATTCCTCGGCATCGACTTCGAGGGGCTCGCGGAACTCGTCGCCACCGGCAAAGGTGACGCGGAAGCGCGCTCCGCGATTATCGCTCAGGGCGATGAGCGTCGAGCGCTCACTGTCGGTGAGGTAGCGCTGGCGCTTTGCCGATGCTTCAAAGCGGAAGCGCTTGATATACGGGAAGCCCTGCTCGGCATCGTTGAGGATAGCGGTCCACTCCTTGGCGGGGTCAAACTTCTCGATGCGCAGGATATTGTCGTCGTAGTGGTTGGTCAGGTCAAACGAGGTGGTGTAGAACTCGCCGGTGCGTGTGATGACCAATATCTGGTCGTCGCCGACAAATTCGCCGATGAACTCGCCGCGCCCGTCGGTGTTGAGGCGGAGCACATCGGGGTCAAACCACACTTGCAAGCCTCCCAGGGTCGATACGCCGTGACCCTTGAGCGATATGCGCTGCACATCGTTGCGAGTCACCAAGTTACCCTTGGAGCCACGACCCTTGATAGCGAGGTTGGCAAAGTCCACATCGATTTGCAATTTCTTGAGCCCGCGACGCGGCTTGAGCACCACTCGTACCATCTCGGCTTCGCCGTTGGGATTGGCGGTGAACCACATCACCTTGCTGCCCGGCTCGCCACCCGTGAGGTTGTACTCGCGGTCGCGCGTCAAGCCCGTGGCATGGAAGCGCTTCATCATATATGCCCCGTCGCGCCCGTCGCGATAAATGACGTTGTAGGTGGTGCGTTCGTCCTTAGCCTTGAACACATTGAGGTAGATAACTCCCTTATCCACAAAGAGTTTATCCTGCACCTTCACTATCTTGTAGCGTCCGTCGCGGTAGAAGAGGATGATATCGTCGATATCCGAGCAGTTGCACACAAACTCGTCCTTCTTGAGCCCGGTGCCGATGAAGCCCTCGGCGCGATTGATATATAATTTCTCATTCGCCTCGGCTACGGTGGCGGCGTGGATGCTGTCAAAGCCGCGCACCACGGTGTGGCGCGGGTAATTCTCGCCGTATTTCTCCTTGAGGCGCTTGAACCAGTCGATGGTATACGGGATGATATTGTCGAGTTGCTGCTGGGTGTGGCTGATGTTCTCGTTGAGATTTGCGATGTGGCGGTCGGCATCGTCGCTGTTGAAGCGGAAGATGCGCTTCATCTTGATCTCGAACAGGCGCACAATGTCGTCGCGAGTGAGGTCACGGATAAATGTGGGCTTGAACGGCTCGAGGCGGCTCTCCACATGGGCGATGGCGGCATCGAGGTTGGGAGCATTCTTGTATTCCTTGTCCTCGTAGATGCGCTCCTCGATGAATATACGCTCCAGGGAGGCGTAGAAGAGGTCCTCGCGCAACTCGTCGAGTTGTATCTGCAACTCGCGTCGCAGGATGTTGACAGTGCGGTCGGTGCTGCGGCGCAACACGTCGCTCACACCCAGGAACACAGGCTTGTCGCCGTCGATGACACAGCAGTTGGGCGAGATATTTATCTCGCAGTCGGTGAAGGCATACAGGGCATCGATTGCCTTATCTGACGAGGTGCCCGGCAGCAGGTGCACGATGATGCGTGCCTCGCGCGAGGTGTTGTCGTCGACGCGGCGTATCTTGATTTTGCCTTTCTCAAATGCCTTGATGATTGACTCAATGACCGCCCCGGTGGTGCGCCCGAATGGTATCTGGGTGATTGCCAGGGTGCGCGAGTCCACTTTCTCAATCTTGGCGCGTACCTTGAGTACACCGCCGCGGCGTCCGTCGTTGTAGCGCGACACGTCGATGTAGCCGCCGGTCACAAAGTCGGGCAGCAGCGTGAATTCCTCACCGCGCAAGTGAGCGATACACCCGTCGATGATTTCGTTGAAATTATGGGGCAAAATCTTTGACGACAAGCCCACAGCGATGCCCTCGGCGCCCTGTGCGAGCAGCAAGGGGAACTTCGACGGCAGGGTCACCGGCTCCTTCTTGCGCCCGTCGTAACTCCAGGTCCAGTCGGTCACCTTGGGGTTATAGAGCGTATCCAGGGCAAACTGCGACAATCGCGCCTCGATGTAACGCCCGGCGGCGGCTGATGCGCCGGTGAGGATATTACCCCAGTTACCCTGCGTCTCCACGAGCAATTCTTTCTGTCCCAACTGCACCAAGGCATCGTTGATTGAGGCATCGCCGTGCGGGTGATACTGCATGGTGTTGCCCACGATGTTGGCGACCTTGTTGAAGCGGCGGTCGTCCAAGGTCTTCATCGAGTGGAGAATACGTCGCTGTACAGGCTTGAGACCATCCTCGATATTGGGGACGGCTCGCTCCAAAATTACATACGAGGCATAGTCGAGAAACCACGTCTGGAACATGCCGCGCAAGTGGTGCTTGACCACATCGTCGGCTGAGGTAAACGGCTTGATGCTGTGATGCGTAGTCGGCGCCTCGTCGGTGCTCTGCTCCTCGGGGATTTCTACTTCTTCAGGGTCGTTGGGGGTATATTCGTCGCTCATGGATTTTCTTATTTAGGCTTAGTTGCAAAGGTACAAATTTTTTTGCAACACACCAAATTTTCAAAAATAAAATTCTTGTTTTTTGCGCAAAAAACAAGAATTTTTACTACCTTTGCACATTAAATTAATTCAAATATGGTCATAAGAGAAAAGGTCAAAGAGGAAATCGATCGAATGCCGGAGAATGTTGTGTTTTCGGCATCGGATATTGATGTACCCCGACAATATCGCTCTGCACTTGTCAAAGCCCTTAATCAGTTTGAATATGCAGGTATAATAAAGAGGGTATCAAAAGGGCGCTATTACAAACCTCGTACATCGCGATTTGGGGTACTTCCTCCATCGGAAAAGGAAATTGTTAAAGATTTCCTGGAAAAAGATGGTGAGACAATTGGTTATATTACCGGAACCCGGGCTTTCGCAGCAATGGCATTGACTACACAAGTGTCATCCGTCATTATGATTGGCACTAATATATCACGTCGTCCGTTAGCAAGAGGTCAATACAAAATCATTTTCTTGCTTCAACCCAACCGAATAGCTAAAAAGGATATACCGCTGTTAGTTATTTTGGATGCATTACGATTGATAAAAGAGATTCCCGGCTCAACACCGCAAGAAGCGATTACGCAAATTTCTATATGGATAAAAGAGTTATCAGATAAGGACTGTAAACGGTTATTAAAGCTTTGTATGGCTTATAAACCATATGTTAGGGCTCAACTGGGTGCCATATTTGAATATCTGAGTATCCCACACAAAGAGTTATTAGAGTCTCTTAACCCAATAAGCCATTACAAATTGGGTGTTTCCGAAACAATTCTGCCAACTATTAAAAACTGGAATATAATATGAATCTCCATACAAATCCACAACTCTTCAAAGACGCCATTATTTCTGCTTCAAGACCTATCATCGAAGGAGGTCTGGGCATTAGCCCGCTGTTTATTGAAAAAGACTATTGGATCACCCGGACCTTAAAAAATATGGCTGAATACGATAATGAACAACGGGCTGTATTCAAGGGTGGAACCAGTTTATCCAAAGCTTATGGTATAGGAGCACGTTTCTCTGAAGATATAGATGTCGCTATTTCCAATGCGTGGTCTTTTAGCGGTAATCAATTGAAAAACTTGATACATAGAACAGCTCATAATATGACAGAGGGCTTAGCAGAAATAGTGATACCCGGAAAGACAAGTAAGGGCTCTCGCTACTATAAAGCGTATTACCATTACCCTAAGAATATCGAATCATTGGCAGCTACTACAATAAACCCCGGTCAAATTCTTGTTGAAATCAATTCATTCGCAAATCCATATCCGTCAGAGCTACGAGAAATTAGAAGTTTCTTGACTTCATTTCTTTTACAAACTGACAATGAACAAATTGTTAAAGAGTATAAAATGTCACCGTTTACTTTACCTGTTTTAGATAAGCGTAGAACGCTTACTGAAAAAATGGTGTCCTTAATTCGATGCTCGCTTGCTAATGACTACAATACGGAGTTGTCGGCGAAAATTCGCCACTTCTATGACCTTTATTATCTGCTTAAAGATAAGGAAACCAGATCTTATCTTGATTCCGAAGTCTTCTTGAATGATTTTCATAGTTTATTCATGCATGACAAACAACAATTTGATAAACCCGAAGGGTGGCTACAACGAAATATCAATGAATCTCCTTTGCTAATTTCATTGGAATATGTATGGGAAAAACTGGAACCGGTATATATGAGAGAATTACCGGAACTTGCGTATAATACAATACCCGATCCGGCTCAAATACTTGATAGCATCCGAGCGATATTGAACTACTTAAAATGATTAATAATCCTTTGCTTCGAAGCCGGGGGCATCGGCGTGAGATTGATTCCCAGCCGTAAGGTTACATACGAGAGGTGTGTTTAGCAAGAATTTTAACTTTTTTTACTTTTTAACACATACTGCCTGGTGTGGCAGGCAGTATGTGTTGGTTGGGTGCTTTAGGTTACTCAATCGGGATTTGGACCTCGGTGAGGTATTCGTCGGGGGATTGTTTGTTCCAGGGACCATCGATGTAAGACATGCGCATGGGTCCGATGATGGTGAGATGGTGAGCGTTGACGTATTCGAGGACTTCCATTATCGCTATGCCAAACGAGGAGTAGGGTCCGGTGTAGCGGTAGCAGAGTGCGCGAGGGATGGCAGGCGCCTCGTAGAAATGGAGGATGGGTGTGTCGGGACGCACGGCGTCGACAGCCTCGCAGTATTCGATGTCGATGTCTTGGTCGTGGTGCTCATCGCCATGCTCGATCCTCGAGCGACATGCCCAGGCGCTTGAGGTGGAGGATGCGTCCCAGATGGACGGCTTGACAGATGTCGTAGTAGCGGTAGCCGGTCCACGGGTCGATGTGTCGGGGCACGAGCAAGCCTATTTGCTCGTAGTGGCGCAGAGCCTTCACGGTGACTCGGCATAGCTTGGAGAACTCTCCGATTTTATACTTCGTTTCCATTGATCGCGCAATCTTGGTTTACGACTGCAAAGTTACAGCCTGCCCTAAGGTACGAGTCAATACCCCGGCGGTTAATAATTGTTAATTACTCGGTGTGGCGCGAAATCATTGCTTTATTAACGAAATTTTTCCATAATAATTTTTTCTTATCACGCAAAAAATGCGTACCTTTGCACTTGAAAAACAAGACCCCCGCGGTGCTTGTTATATAGACAAATGTGTGTCGCTCACCAGTAGCGACTAATGTGTTGAAAATTAATAAATAAACAATAACAATATTTTTTTCTACAAGCAAAATGAGCAATTTGGAAGAAATCAAGAAAGCCCGTCTCGCCGGCGTAAAGTCCGACTTGGAGAAACTGGGCATTAAGAACGTAACCGAGGTTCTGTACAATCCCACCTACGAGGAATTGTTTGAGTTGGAGACCCTTCCCACCCTCGAGGGCTATGAGAAAGGTGTTAACTCAGAGCTCGGCGCCGTTGACGTGATGACCGGCGTTTACACCGGCCGCTCGCCCAAAGACAAATTCATCGTTATGGACGAGAAGTCAAAGGATACCGTGTGGTGGACTACCGACGAATATAAGAATGACAACAAGCCCGCCAGCGCCGAGGCTTGGAAGGCTTGCAAGGAACTCGCCGTCAACGAGCTCTCAAATAAGAAACTCTTTGTTGTCGACGGCTTCTGCGGTGCCAACAAGGACACCCGCATGGCTGTGCGCTTCATCATGGAGGTTGCATGGCAGGCTCACTTCGTGACCAACATGTTCATCCGTCCTACCGCCGAGGACCTCGCCGACTTCACCCCCGACTTCATCGTTTACAACGCTTCGAAGGCTAAACTCACCAACTACAAGGAACTCGGTCTCAACAGCGAGACTGCCGTTGTCTTCAACATCACCTCGCGCGAGCAAGTGATCATCAACACCTGGTATGGCGGTGAGATGAAGAAGGGTATGTTCTCGATGATGAACTACTACCTCCCCTTGCAGGGTATCGCCTCGATGCACTGCTCGGCTAACACCGACATGGAAGGCAAGAACACCGCTGTGTTCTTCGGCTTGAGCGGCACCGGCAAGACCACCCTCTCAACCGACCCCAAGCGTCTCCTCATCGGCGACGACGAGCACGGCTGGGACGACAACGGCGTCTTCAACTTCGAGGGCGGCTGCTA
>CALZTY010000010.1 GCA_945829225.1 uncultured Bacteroidales bacterium
GATTTGAACCCGCGACCTCTTCCTTACCAAGGAAGTGCTCTACCCCTGAGCTACATAGGCAAATATTTTCTATGAGCGGAAGACGAGGCTCAAACTCGCGACCCTCAGCTTGGAAGGCTGATGCTCTATCAACTGAGCTACTTCCGCAGATATTGATGTGTGGGCGCGGATGGATTCGAACCACCGAAGGCTGAGCCAGCAGATTTACAGTCTGCCCCATTTGGCCACTCTGGAACACGCCCTTATCGTGCTTATTTACATTCAATTTTGAGCCTCTTGTCGGATTCGAACCAACGACCCCGAGATTACAAATCACGTGCTCTGGCCAACTGAGCTAAAGAGGCATTCTCAAGTTTCGCTCGCAATCTGAGGAGCGGGGATGTCCCCGATTGCGGATGCAAAGTTAAGCACATTTTTTTATTCCACAAAATATTTCGCACTTTTTTTTACTCTTTTTTATTTTTCCCCGTATTTTCGTCATTTACACATTAATTATATATAATTACCTCGCTCCTTCTGAGTTATTTTCGTTAAACATTTTACTATACCAAAAAAAATGTCTACCTTTGTACGGTCTTTCCACATCGAAGGGCCATGCACCGAATTAATCCATTCAATCGCATGCGAGAAACAAAACGCGCCACACTGATCCTCTCAGACGGCACCCGCTACGAAGGCCGTAGCTTCGGCCACGAAGAGTCAACCTCGGGCGAAGTCGTATTCAACACCGCCATGACCGGATACCCCGAGAGCCTCACCGACCCCTCCTATGAGGGGCAAATCCTCGTCTCTACATTCCCTCTGTTGGGCAACTATGGTGTCCCGCCTCGCGGTGGCAGCCCCGCCCTCAGCGACCACTTCGAGAGCCTCAATATCCACCCACGAGCCATCATCGCCCAGGACTACGCCTGGGAACACAGCCATTGGCTCGCCGACCGCACCCTCGAACAGTGGCTCAAGGAAGAACGAATTCCCGGTATTTACGACATCGACACTCGCGCCCTCACCAAACATCTGCGCACCGTCGGGTCGATGCCGGGAAAAATTGTATTTGAAGGCGACGACCCCGACTCTATACCCTTCTACGACCCCAACAACGAGAACCTCATCGCTCGCACATCGTGCAACGAAATCACCGAGTATGGTCCCGCCGACGGCAAAAGCGTCGTCCTGGTCGACTGTGGCATCAAGCACAACATCATCCGCTGCCTCGAGGCACGCGGCGTTCATATCATCCGCGTACCCTGGGACTATAACTTCAACACCCTCGACTGGGACGGCTTATTCATCTCCAACGGCCCCGGCAACCCCGACTTCGCCACCATCACCGTCGAACACATACGCGCCGCCCTCGCCCTCGGCAAGCCCATCTGCGGCATATGCATGGGCAACCAACTCCTCGCCAAGGCTGCCGGCGCCTCAACCTACAAACTGCGCTACGGACACCGCAGCCACAATCAACCCGTGCGTCGCCTCGGCACCGACCGCTGCTACATCACCTCGCAGAACCACGGCTTCGCCGTCGACGACTCCACACTCCCCGCCGACTGGGAACCCCTCTTCGTCAACATGAACGACGGCACCAACGAGGGTATACGACATCGCTCCCTCCCCTACTTCTCGGCGCAATTCCACCCCGAGGCTTCCAGCGGTCCCCGCGACACCGAATTTCTTTTTGATGAATTTGTCAACCTGCTCAACAAATGAACAAAGACACCAGCATAAAAAAAGCACTGCTGCTGGGCAGCGGCGCTCTCAAAATCGGCGAAGCCGGCGAATTTGACTACTCCGGCGCCCAGGCGCTCAAAGCACTCCGCGACGAGGGCATCTCCACCGTCCTCATCAACCCCAACATCGCCACGGTGCAGACCTCCGAGGGCATGGCTGACAAGATTTACTTCCTCCCCGTCACACCCGACTTTGTCGAGCGCGTCATCGAGCGCGAACGCCCCGACGGCATCCTCCTCGCCTTCGGCGGACAGACAGCCCTCAACTGTGGCGTCGCCCTCTATCGTAGCGGCGTCCTCGACAAATATGGCGTCAAGGTGCTCGGCACACCCGTCCAAGCAATTATCGAGACCGAAGACCGCGAACTCTTCGTCGAGAAACTCGACCAAATAGGCGTCAAGACCATTCGCTCAAGCGCCGCCGAGAATGTCGCCGACGCCCTCGCCATTGCCGACGACCTCGGCTACCCGGTCATCGTCCGCGCCGCTTATGCCCTCGGCGGGCTAGGCAGCGGCTTCTGCGAGAATGCCGCCGAGCTGGAGACCCTCGTCGAGAAAGCCCTCGCTTTCTCGCCCCAGGTGCTCATAGAGAAGTCCCTCAAGGGCTGGAAAGAAGTCGAGTACGAAGTGGTCCGCGACCGCTTTGACAATTGCATTACCGTGTGCAATATGGAGAACTTCGACCCCCTGGGTATCCACACCGGCGAGAGCATCGTGGTCGCACCCTCGCAGACCCTCAGCAACGACGACTACCACAAATTGCGCTCCCTCGCCATCAAAATCATACGCCACATAGGCATCGTGGGCGAGTGCAACGTGCAATATGCCTACGACCCCGACTCGATGGACTACCGCGTCATCGAGGTCAACGCCCGCCTCAGCCGCTCCTCGGCACTCGCCTCCAAGGCGACCGGCTACCCTCTGGCTCTCGTTGCCGCCAAACTCGGACTCGGATATGGTCTCTTTGACCTCAAGAATAATGTCACCCAATCAACCTCGGCATTCTTCGAGCCGGCTCTCGACTATGTCGTGGTCAAGATACCTCGCTGGGACCTGGGCAAGTTCCACGGCGTCAACCGCGAAATCGGCTCGTCGATGAAGTCGGTCGGCGAGGTCATGGCTATCGGACGCACCTTCGAGGAGGCTATCCAGAAAGGTCTCCGCATGATAGGTCAAGGCATGCACGGCTTTGTCGAAAACAAAGACCTCAAATGTGACGACCTGGACAAGGCACTCGCAGCACCCACCGACCGCCGCGTATTTGCCATCGCATCTGCCTTTGCCAACGGCTACACCGTCGACCGCATCCACCAACTCACCAAAATCGACCGCTGGTTCCTCTACAAGTTGCACAACATCATCGCCACTGCCGGCGAATTGGAGAAATATGACAGCCTCGACAGCCTGCCTGTCGACCTGCTGCGCATCGCCAAGCAACAGGGCTTCAGCGACTTCCAGATAGCCCGCTCCATCTTCAAGGAGAACTTCAAGGACACCAACGCTGCGCTGCTACAAGTGCGTGCCCGCCGCAAGGCGCTGGGTATCGTCCCGGTAGTCAAGCAGATAGACACCCTCGCCGCCGAGTATCCGGCTGTCACCAACTATCTCTATCTCACCTACAACGGCAGCGAGAGCGATGTCGACTACACAGGCGACCACCGCTCAATCGTCGTGCTGGGCTCGGGCGCATACCGCATCGGCTCATCGGTCGAATTTGACTGGTGCTCGGTCAACGCCTTGCTCACCGTCAAGCGCCAGGGCTGGCGCTCGGTGATGATTAACTACAATCCCGAGACAGTCTCCACCGACTACGATACCTGCGACCGCCTGTACTTCGACGAACTCACCTTTGAGCGCGTCATGGATATCATCGACCTGGAGCAGCCCCACGGCACCATCCTCTCGGTAGGCGGACAAATCCCCAACAACCTCGCCACTCGCCTCGACGAGCAAGGCGTAGCCATCCTGGGCACACCCGCCTCGTGCATCGACAACGCCGAGGACCGTCACAAATTCTCGGCAATGCTCGACCGCCTGGGCATCGACCAACCTCGCTGGCGCGAACTCTCGTCAATGGACGACATCAACGCCTTCATCGACGAGGTGGGCTTCCCGGTGCTGGTGCGACCCTCATATGTGCTCTCGGGCGCCGCGATGAACGTGTGCTCCAACCGCGAGGACCTGGTGCGCTTCCTCGCCCTGGCAGCCAATGTCTCCAAGCAACATCCCGTGGTGGTCACCGAGTTTATCCAAGAAGCCAAGGAAATCGAGATGGACGCCGTGGCACAAGACGGTGTCATCAAGGCTTATGCCATCTCCGAGCACATCGAGTTTGCCGGTGTGCACTCGGGCGATGCCACCATCCAGTTCCCGCCGCAAAAACTCTACGTAGAGACTATGCGCCGCATCAAGAAGGTGAGCCAGAGCATCGCTCGCGCCCTCAACATCTCGGGACCGTTCAATATCCAATTCCTTGCCAAGGACAATGATATCAAGGTCATCGAGTGCAACCTGCGCGCGTCGCGCTCTTTCCCGTTTGTGTCCAAAGTATTGAAAATCAACTTTATAGACCTCGCCACGCGCATCATGCTCGGTGAGGATGTCGAGAAACCCGCCAAGAGCGCCTTCGACCTGGACTATGTGGGCGTGAAGGCGTCCCAATTCTCGTTCTCGCGCTTGCAGGGTGCCGACCCGGTGTTGGGCGTGGATATGGCATCAACCGGCGAGGTGGGTTGCATCGGCGAGACCACCCAGGAGGCGGTGCTCAAGTCGCTGCTGTCGGTGGGCAACCGCGTGCCGCGCCAGGGTGTGATGCTCAGTTCGGGTACCGCCAAGCAGAAAGCCGCCTTGCTCGACTCGGCACAACTCCTTGCATCCCGCGGCTACAAACTATATGCCACCGAGGGCACACATAAGTTCCTCGCTGACAATGGTGTAGAGTCAACGCTGGTATACAAGCCCTCCGAGCCCGACCGTCACCCCCAGGCGCTCGAAATTCTGCACAATCGCCAAGTGGATATGGTGGTCAACATCCCACGCGACCTGTCGACAGCCGAGCTCTCCAACGGCTACAAGATACGTCGCGCCGCCATCGACCTGAACATACCCTTGCTGACCAATGCCCGATTGGCATCGGCATTCATCAGCGCATTCACATCGCTATCAGTCGACTCTGTCGACATCAAAGCCTGGGACGAATACTAATTCCGAGCCGTCAGGGCTTGGCTTTGGCGGCGAGGATGCGGTGCCCGAGGCGGCAGTAGAGGCATTTGCGAGGCTCGCAGTAGGCTCGACGCAGTTGGATGAGCGCCTGCGATGCGAAGGCGCTGTGGCATGGCACACCAACCGAGGTGAAAATCTGCACGACTGAATTGGACTCTGGGTCCTGCGCCTCGAGCAATTCGATAGCCTTGTTGCAATGACTATCGCTGCCGATGGTGGTGCCGTAGGCATATAAAAGAGGCACCACGGCATTGATAATGAGGCGTGTGACGGTGTCGGCACTGAATGCCACCGGCGCATAGACGCCGGCGCGACCGATTGAATAATGATTGACCCAATAGCCGTAGAGGTGCACATCGAGGAGTCGGCGCACATCGGCATCGGAGGTGATGTGAATGAACTGGCGCCCGAAGTCGAAGCCGTCGGCAATCATGGCGACGAGTGCGGCGATGCGCCTTAGGGGCGAGTTGGCGGGACGCATACGCGCCATTTTCCAGCCGAGGTCACCGGGCGCTTTCAAGCCATACTTGGCACTGAGGAAATGATAGTGCTGCCGCAGAGTGTCGACATAGGCGACATCCTCGGGGGATAATCCTGTATTATCACCGGGGATGAAGCCGGCTTGCCCCAGTAGCAGAGCCTCGACCATGGGCAACTCGGTGCGATGCTTGAGCAGGGCACGCAGAGGGGTGGCGAAGGCAAGGCGCTCCATAGGCTCGGCATTGGTGCTGAAGCCCAAGGCGCGTGCCATAGCGACATAGGCTGTGGCGAGCCAGTCGCCGCCGAAGCGTTGGTTGTAGTCGATGATGCGGTCGGCCTTGGCATACAGTCGTTCGTAGCCGAGCGAAGAAATCCAGTCGGTGAGATAAATCGGCGGAATGAGGGCTATCTCGTCGGCGCAAGGGAGTTGCGCGGGGTTGGCGACCATAGCATCGTAACGGCGGCGATAGTCGTCGGTGAAGGGGATGATAAATTGAGGGATGGGCGAGCCGTCGCGGCGGCAGATGACCTCGTCCTCGATGCCGACGACGTGAAGGATGACGTTGTCGTAGGCAGGGTCATGCTGATGGTTGTGCCGGCGCCAATCCGAGGCGCGGACATGAATCTCGACATTACCAGCCCATACCTTGCCGTCGAGTTCGATTTTGGCGTTGAAGAAATCGGGACCGGCATTGTTGTTGCGGAGCCCCGGGTCGAGGATGACGAGGCGGCGACCATCGGTAGTGAAAGAGTCGCACTGCTCCCACAGTCTGTGTTCCCACAGGTATTGCAAGAGCATCTCGGCAGCCATAGCGAGGTCAGACTAATTTGGAGAAACCCGGAGGCATAGGGCATGTAAAATTCATGTCCTTGCGCGTAACGGGATGCACAAATCGCAGTGTGAGGGCGTGCAGGGCGAGGCGATGGATGGGTGATACCGGCGAGCCGTATCGGCGGTCGCCGACGATGGGGAAGCCGAGGTCCTTGAGGTGTACGCGTATCTGGTTTTTGCGCCCGGTGTCGAGGCTCAACTCCACGAGCGAGAAGGCGCCGCGCGTGCGGAGGACACGATAGCGAGTGACGGCGAGTTTACCCTTGGTGGGGTCGTCGGTTGAGTACACCTCGTGTGCGGCAGTCTCGGCGAGATATGACTTGATGACCCCTTCGGCAGGCTCGGGACAGCCTTGCACGATAGCGACATACTTGCGCTCGAGCACCATATTGTTCCAGTTGTGCTGCATAGCCTCCTTGGCCTGGAGCGAGCGAGCGAAGAGCATCAATCCGGAGGTCTGTTGGTCGAGGCGATGGACGATGAAGAGTTTATTGGCGGGGTCGAGACGCTTGACATAGTCGCGGAGGATGCTGTAGGCGGTTCCATCGCGCTTGGTGTCGGTGCCCATCGACAGCAGACCGTAGCCCTTGTTGACCACAATGATATCATCATCCTGGTAAACGATGCGCAGACGGGGGTTGCGGAGGGTCTGAAACTCGCGAGTGGTGTTGATGCACACCGCATCGCCGGGGTTGAGCGCCTGGTCCCATTGGCGAGTGACGGTGTCGTTGACCATCACCTGGTTGTGGCGGAGATAGTCGTGGACTGTGGTGCGCTTGCGGTCGGCAAGCGCTTGATATAGGAAGTCCAGGAGCCCGTCGAAATGCTCGGAGATATCAAAGGTGATGATATTATCGGGGCGGAAAGGGGCTCGCTCGGCGCCCGGCTTGGTGATGAGGTGACGTGCCATGGCGACTTATTTTTTGCGAGTGACGCGACGTGTTGAGGTCTTGGCGGGCTTGTCGGCTTGAGCGGCGATAATCTCGCGCACCTGCTCGAGCGAGAGGGCTGCCGGGTCGGTCACCGACTTGGGAATCTTGTAGTTAGCGCCCTTGGAAGCGATATAGATGCCATACCGCCCGTTGAGGATGCGAGTGTCGGGGTCCTCGTCGAAGGTCTTGACCACGCGACGAGCCTCGCCTTGACGCTTCTCGTTGATAAGTTCGATGGCTTGGTCGAGGGTGACCTCGGCGGGAGCCACATCCTTGGGAATGGAGACAAAGAGTTTGTCGTGGCGCACGTAGGGACCGAAGCGCCCGATAGCGACGCTCACTTCCTTGTCCTCGTATTCGCCCAAAACGCGGGGGAACTCAAAGAGTTTGAGCGCCTCCTCGAGGGTGATTGTAGCCATCGACTGGTCCTTGAGCAGCGATGCAAATTGGGGCTTGACATCGGCATCGGCATCTCCGATTTGCACCAAGGGTCCGTAACGCCCGATTTTGACGGATACTGGGCGCCCATCGGGGTCGGTGCCGAGCAGACGCTCGCCCACCTTGTGCTCGAGGCGCATATTCATGGCGGTGTCGACGCGCGGGTGGAAGTCGTCGTAGAAATCGCGTACCTCGGAATCCCAGGGCAACTTGCCCTCGGCGATGTCGTCAAATCGCTCCTCTACCTTGGCGGTGAAGTTGAAGTCGAGGATTTCGGGGAAATATTGGGTGAGGAAGTCGTTGGCAACGACACCTATATCGGTAGGGATTAGTTTGCCCTTCTCGGCGCCGACGACCTCCGAGCGAGAGTCGGTGACGATAGCACTGCCGGGGGTGACGGTCATCACCTCGTAGGTGCGATTGACGCCTTCGCGCTCGCCCTTCTCGATGTAACCGCGATTTTGGATAGTCGAGATAGTGGGGGCGTAGGTAGATGGGCGACCGATGCCGAGTTCTTCCATCTTCTTGACCAAAGAAGCCTCGGTGAAGCGCGGGGGCTGCTGAGTAAAGCGCTCGGTAGCAACGACTTCGACCATTGTCAGAGGCTGCCCCGTGGTAAGGCGCGGAAGCATTGATGAGCCTTGCGTGTTTTCAGTGGACTCGTCGTCGTGGCTCTCGGAGTATACATGAAGGAAGCCATCGAAGGCTACTACCTCGCCGGTAGCGGTGAGTCGGTCACTGCATCCCGAGATGTTGATTTCGGCAGTGGTCTTTAGTATCTGAGCGTCAGCCATTTGCGAGGCGATGGTGCGACGGCGGATGAGGGTATAGAGACGTTTCTCGCGCTCGCCCAATTCGTCGGGCGCGGTGACAGAGATGTCGGTGGGACGTATAGCCTCGTGTGCCTCCTGTGCGCCCTTGCTATTGGTGTGATAGCGGCGCGAGTGGAGATACTTGTCGCCATAGACATTCTTGACCTCGGTGGCGAAGGCAGAGATAGCCTCCTCTGAGAGGTTGAGCGAGTCGGTACGCATATATGTGATGTGACCTGCCTCGTAGAGGCGCTGAGCGACCATCATGGTCTGGGCGACGGTGAAGCCGAGTTTGCGAGCCGCCTCCTGCTGGAGAGTCGAAGTGGTGAAAGGCGCCGCGGGCGACTTGGCGAGTGGCTGAGTGGAGACCTCGCCCACCGAGAATGATGCAGAAGCGCAAGCGGAGAGCAGTCGACGGGCATCGTCGGCATTGGCGAGGCGACGCGCCAGCGACGCGCGAATAGGCTCGCCGTGCTCGTTGACCAGGGCGGCAGTAACGCGCCAGAACGGCTCGGCAACGAAGTCGCGGATTTCCTTTTCGCGCTCAACAATGAGGCGGACAGCCACCGACTGGACGCGCCCGGCAGAGAGTTGAGGCTTTACCTTGCGCCACAAGACCGGCGAGAGCTCGAATCCGACAATGCGGTCGAGGACACGCCGCGCCTGTTGAGCATCGACACGACGGAGGTCGATGGTGCGCGGGTGCTGCAAGGCATTGAGGATGGCTTTGCGAGTAATTTCGTGGAAGACGATGCGGCGGGTGTCGGCGGGGTCGAGCCCGAGGACCTCGGCGAGGTGCCAGGCGATGGCTTCTCCCTCGCGGTCCTCATCAGATGCGAGCCACACACAGTCGGCTTTGGCGGCTTCTCGGCGCAATTGGTCGACGATATCGCGCTTGTCCTCGGGGATTTCATATATAGGGGCGAATCCGGCGTCGATGTCGATGCTGAAACTACGAGACTTGAGGTCGCGGATATGCCCGTAACTGGACATCACTTTGTACTCCGGACCGAGGAATTTTTCGATAGTTTTGGCTTTCGCAGGGGATTCGACGATTACGAGATTTTTAGACATACATATATAATATAAGCGTTTCGGGGGGCAAAATTAGTGAAAAACTTTTTTATACAACAATAAAATAGAAAAAAAGGCAATTAAAATGCGAAAAAATGACTATTTTTGCCGGAAATACAAATAACAAATAGGAACAAAAAAATAATCACAATGAAAAACAGAATCGAAGAAGGGATTAAGCGCTATGCTATAGCGGCAGTTCTTGCAATTGGCGGAGTAACAATGCTGAACGCTGACGAGCCACCGGTGTCACCTGAACAAGAAACCGGCATAATGATAATAGTTAACATGGCAGACTGTGACGAAAAGCCTGTGTTTCCGGGCGGCGAACCTGCAATGTACCAATGGATTGCAGAGAACATTATCTACCCGGTAGAAGCAGCCGACGCGGGTGCACAAGGAAAAGTAGTGCTACGATTTGTCGTCACCGACCAGGGCGAAATAACAGGTATCGAGATACTGCGCGGAGGGCGACATCCGTCGCTTAATGACGAGGCGGTCCGCCTGGTGAAGTCTATGCCGCGATGGACGCCCGGAATAATAGACGGTCAGCCGGTAAACGTATCATACATCCTGCCGGTAACATTCAAGCTGAAAGCAAGATAGGAATCAAGCGAGTCCGTGTCAGTCACAAATCACCAACCGACAACGCATTAATTATCAACAAAGGCTCGTTATCCTATAATTTTTTGAGGAAAAGGGTGAGGTTATTGATATTTTGCGTAAATATGCCATTATATTTTTCACGCTACGCGTGGGTCTCTATGCTGTGTCTTGTTCTCCGGGCATCCTACGGCCTTCATTGTGGACATGCTTAGTGGCCCACGTTTCTTAAACGAGGCGATACTTCTCAAAAAACGCGATTTTTGAGAAGTATTGCCTCATTACTTCTCATTTTTGCCGTTTTTTGAGAAGTATTACTCACCGATAACTGATTCTATGAGATGTGAAGAATCTATTGTATCGGCATTAGATACACTCATAAACAGCCTCATGAGCGGAACGTTTATGTAGTAATGATTTCGTCCAACCTTTACTCTTTCAATTAGTCGGGTCCCGACCAATTGGTTTAGATATCGTGTCGCCGTCGCGCGACTTATGCCCAATTCTTTCTCTATAAAATCAACCTTTGTGTATGGGTGATAGAATAGATTATTAAGTAATTCGTGGCGATACAACTTGCCAAATAAAGGACGTATAATCGCTTTAAACTCAGCCATTAATTTGGAGATGCCTTTTACCAATCGAGTTGTATCGACTGCTGTTTCTTCAATACCCTTTAATAGAAATAGAATCCAGTCTTCCCACTCTGTGGCATTGTCAGTTGACTTGTCCCTAATAGCCTGAATAAGACGATAATATTCCCCCTTGTTATGGGTGATATAGCGGCTGAGATATAATATTGGCAAGTCCAAGCGATTGGTTAGGACCAAGTATAGTACACACACGATACGACCTGTTCGCCCATTTCCATCATAGAATGGGTGAATGCTCTCAAACTGGTGGTGAATAATAGCGAGTTTTATCAAGGGGTCGAGATTCGATAGGCTTTCATCATTGATGAAGCTCTCAAGATTACTCATTAGGTCCAAAATAGTCTGTATATCTTGCGGAGGTGTGTAAACGACAACCCCGTCTGAACGTTTTAATGCCGTCCCGGGAACGCTGCGAAACCCTGCGGAATTATGTTCCAAATATTGCTGGATATCTTTGATGATTGTGGATGTCAATACCCCTTTTTGCTTTACCAAGCGAAAACCATGCTCCAAGGCTTCTCGATAATTCAAGACCTCTTTGGTAGCCGCATTAATAGCAATGTCAGAGAGTGAAGATGCTGCACCTTGATACAAATCGTCTTGTGTAGTTACTATATTCTCTATCTCTGAACTATCTTTTGCCTCTTGCAAAGTCAAAGTGCTGATGAGTATATTCTCATTGGGAATTGTCATTGCCACACCCTTCAATTCGGCAAGCCGGCGATTGGCTTGATTTACTTGCTTCAAAATTGGCTTTGTCTCCAAGTCGAATGGCAAGGGAAGTGTCGGAATATTGTATTGAGTTTTATCCATAAGACGAGTGAATACACGTTGTTTTCTCTGCAAAATTAAGCAAAAAAAAGGAAAAACGAGGCGATACTTCTCAAAAAACGCGTTTTTTGAGAAGTATTGCCTCATTACTTCTCATTTTTGCCGTTTTTTGAGAAGTATTACTTACCGTATTGTTGCCGAGATGGTGAGGATTGTGCGGAGAGTGTTGGCTGATTGGCAAAAAATTGTTACCTTTGCACCATAATTGGGCGGGGGAAGTGAGCCTTCGTCGAAACAATAAGGTAATGGATTGGATAATAGAACTTTTGGGCCCCGGCAGTACCGCAATCGCGTCAACGCTTGTGTTGTACTCCTTTGTGATTGCGGCGGGCATTTATCTCGGCAAGATTAAAATTGCCGGGGTGAGTCTTGGCGTTACTTTCGTGCTGTTTGTGGGCATCCTAATGGGGCACTTCGGCTATGTAGTCGATGGCTCTACCCTCAAATTTGTGCGCGAATTCGGCTTGATTTTGTTCATCTTTGCCATCGGCTTGCAGGTCGGTCCCGGTTTCTTTGCCTCATTCAAGAAGGGCGGCATGAAACTCAACGGCTTGGCAGTCATGGCTATCGGATTGAACGTGCTCATCGTCCTGGGTATTTATTTCTGGGGTAACATCAAGGATATCAGCGCCTTGGTGGGTGTGATGAGTGGTGCCGTCACCAATACTCCGGGCTTGGCTGCCGCTCAGCAGGCTGTCGCCGAACTCGGCTCCCCCGACAAGGCTAACGTAATGGCTCAAGGCTATGCCGCTGCTTATCCCCTTGGCGTTGTGGGCATTATCGCCGCCATGCTCATCATCAAGGCTATATTCAAGGTGAAGACCGAGAACGAAATCAAGGAATTGGAGAACGACCACGATGCCGCCATGTTGGCTCCTTATATGCTCACCGTCAAGGTGACCAATCAACTCGTCGACGGTCGCACCATCCTCTCGCTCCACGATGTCATCCAATGCAACTTTGTTGTTTCACGCCAAAAGACTGCCGATGAGAAGATTATAATCCCCACCTCGCGCACCGAGTTGCACGTGGGCGATATCCTGCTCATCGTGTGCTCGGCACAGGATGCCGACCGCTTCCATGCCGTGCTCGGTCCCGACGTCGAAATGGACTGGAACTCGATACCCACGCCCGTGGTGTCGCGCCGCATCTTGGTCACCAAGAGTGAGTTCAACGGCGTGCCCCTCGGCTCCCTCCGCCTCCACAACGGCTACCAACTCAACTGTACACGTGTCAACCGCGCCGGTGTCGACCTCGTCTCATCGCCCAACCTACGCCTCCAGATGGGCGACCGCATCACCGTCGTGGGCAAATTGGAAGATATTGACCGCCTCGCCGAGCGCCTCGGCAACTCCATGAAGCGCCTCAACCAGCCCAACCTCATTACCATATTTGTCGGCATCATCTTCGGTATCATCCTCGGCTGTGTCGACTTGGGCTTCGGTATGAAATTAGGCTTGGCGGGCGGACCTCTGGTAGTCGCCATCTTGCTCAGCCGCTTCGGCTACAAATTCAAACTCATCACCTACACCTCCTCGTCGGCATCAATGATGCTGCGCGAGTTGGGCATCTGCCTGTTCTTGGCATCTGTCGGCATCGCTGCCGGCAAGGACTTTGCCTCGGCAGTGTTCAATGCCACAGGTATGTGGTGGGTGATTTGGGGCTTCATCATCACTGTGGTACCTCTGCTGGTTGTGGGCTGCATCGCCCGCGGCAGAGACCGCATCAACTTCCTCTCTATCATGGGCTTGTGCAGCGGCTCGTACACCGACCCACCGGCACTCGCCTATGCCAACAACTCCACCGGAAACGACGCACCCGCGGTGGCTTACTCCACGGTATACCCGCTCACAATGTTCTTGCGAGTGGTGGCTGCACAGGCGCTAATCCTATGCTTGGCTTAGGCTTGGACGACCTCGTTGCGTAGTAAATACCACAGGTACCCCCGCACATCCTCATAACCCATCTGCTCGAGCATCGACACGTAGGCACGCACCTGCTGTCGGTGCTCATCGCTTGTCTCGGAGGTAAATTTGAAGTCGACGACATCGATGTGTCCGTCGGCAGTCCACACGATGCGGTCGGGGCGATAATTACAGCCGCGACCATCGTAGATGGTCTGCTCGTTGAGCACTCGCTGTACCTCGAGACCAAACCACTGCTCGACCTCGGCGGGGCGAGCATCCAAGGCGGCAGTGATGACGGCGCGATACTCGGCGGCTCTGGTGGAGTCATCGCCGGCAACACGCCCGATGGCACCGTCAAGGTCAGCCAGACTGATCATTTGGGCAAGAATAGCGTGCATATCGGTGCCTCGGCGAGTAGCCTCGGCGAGACGCTCATCGGCAGTGGGGCTCGTGTGTTCCTCAACCGTCTCGCTGTCGATATCGGGTCCATCTATGACACTGACGGTGATGTCCTCGACACGAGTGATGGCACTATTGACTGCCGTGAAAGCCACATTGAACGGCGCCGCAGGAATGGGTGTCGGCTCGGTGAGGGGTCTCGTTGTGGCGGATTTTGATTTTACTATAGGCTTGGTAGGCTTGCCCAAGCAATAGTTGCAACTTTTGGCAGTGACACCCTTGCTCAAATCCAGGTACAAATCATCCTCAGTCCCCGATGTATTGAGGGCACCTTGAATGTATCCACCGATACTATCGCCTCTCTTGGGCAATACAGCAATATGCAACTCGCGCACCGCGCGTGTGAATGCCACATATGCCACATTGAGGTTGTCGGCACTATCCTTATTGATGCCCTCTTCGATCTCCGAGGCAAATGGCGACCCATCGAGAGCAAAAGTACTGTCGGGACGCAGATAGAGCATGGGGGGACGTATCGACTTGTCGATTTCAGTGACCTTGTCAATAGAATACCACCCGGCAGCCGGTGCGGCGATAAATTCCCAATTGAGGATAGGGATGTGTACACAGTCCCACTCCAAGCCCTTTGCCTTGTGCACGGTCATGATGGTGACGGCATCAGCGCCCTCGGGGGCTCCGATAGCCAGTGTATCGCTCACCGAGTCCCAGTAATCGAGGAAAGCGTTGACTGTGGGTATATAGTTGGTCGAGAATTCAATTACCGTGTCGACAAAGGCATTGATATAGGGCAACTCGTTGGCGCGGACATCGGCAGGCACCTTGCGAGCAATAATAGCCTCGACGAGAGCCGGGAGGGTTGCCGGAGCATCGGCAAGGATACTGCTCAAGTCGCCGCGCATCGCTATCGAGTCGGCATCGTCGGTAGATTTGACATCGAGAGCCCGGCGCAGGGCGGCAGAAGACTCGAAGCCACGCGAGCGGAAGTACTCAAAGCGGTCGACCAGCACATCTGCTTTCAACGATGATACCGCTGCAGAGACGGGCTGCTCGGCTACATTAGCCGGGGCGGCAGTGGCAAGCATACGCAGGATGCTCACCACCAATCGCACCGACGATGCATGCCCCACGATGAGCGCCTCGTCGCTAATAAGCTGGATATCAGGGAACAACTGTGCAAACAACTCGGCAACCATAGCAGCCTCGACATTGCGACGGCACAGCACAGCGATATCCTTCCATCGGTAGCCGCGGGCATGTTCAGCAACGATAGCCTTGCCACATCGCACTATGGCAATGCGAGTAGGTATCAAGTTACCGTCTTCGTCTATGCAAGCCGCCACTTCATCATCTGTAAAGCCCGCGCACATAGACTTATATTGTTCCTTATTGAGCAAATCGCTGATGGTGATATATGCTTCAATGTTGCGATTGTCATCGGGAATAGACTGAGCCACACCGTCATATCCGGTGACTTTGCCGGCGGTTGCGAGGTTCTTGAAGAGTGTATTGTTGAAGCGGACAATGTCGCCGGCGCTGCGGTAGTTGGTATTTTCGCCCTCGCGGGCTCCCTTAACCTCACAGTGCATGGGAAAGTCATCTTTCTGCACGCGGTGGTCGAGCAACGAGGCATCACCACCGCGCCAGCGGTAAATCGACTGCTTGACATCGCCGATGATGAGGCTGTCGTGCTCCTCCGACAGCGAATTGGCGATGAGCGGCTTGATATTGTTCCACTGCATCGTCGAGGTATCCTGAAACTCGTCGATGAGGAATTTGTTGAGGCTTACGCCTACACGCTCGTAGATGAATGGAGCATCGCTACCGGCAATGATGGTGCCGATGAGAGTGTTGGTGTCGGCGATTAATATCAGATTATTCTCCTGTCTGAAGCGGTTGATGTACTCGTTGATGTAGGTGAGAGCCTTGAAAGCGACCAACGAGTCTCTCATCTTGGCATATATTCCCCTAAACATCAACGCTTTTACTGTATCGTTAAACCATTTAAGGAGAGCATCTATATCATCCGGTGAGGGGTCACCATTCTTGCCAAAGAGGGTTTTTAGCGAATCTTCATCTTCGGGCGAACGCAGTGCTTGGAGATACTTCAGCTTGGGCGACGGATTGAGTATATTGCGGCAGTCGTCCTTGGTGAGCTTGCCCAGGGCGGCGCGTTCCACCAAGGCACAGACGCTCTTGTTGACACCGCATAGCGAGTATTGTATGTTTTGAGCGGCTTCCTTCACCCGCGTATCGCACTCCTCGACCAATCCTTTCAGGCTCTCACTGAAGGCTACTAATGCCTGTGGATTTTTCAGATACTCGGTGATTTGCTCGGCACGTGCCTTGAAGTCCTCGTCAAAGGTTTTTTGAACGAAGGAAGTGATGCGTCTGAAGACGCTACCCGCACGGTTGAAGGGGTTGAAGTCGGTACCTTGAGCCCAACATTCTTCGGCGGTATCTTGCAGCCACTTTGCGACAGCCTCGTCGGGATTGCCGAAGTGTCCGTTGACCTCATCGAATAGCATCGATACGGCTGTGTCGACAGCGAGGCTGTCGTTGAGCTCGACGCGGTAGTCGCCTTGTCGGTCGATTTCGCGGGCAAAGGAGCGTAGGACAGTCTGGAAGAATGAGTCAATTGTGCTCACATTGAAGTTGTTGTAGTCGTTGAGGATGCGGTGGAGCGCATGCGTAGCGACTTGGGCAATCTCGTCGCGGGAGCAACGGAGGTCCTTGATGAGCATAGCGGCATATGGGGTGTCGCTATCGGGAGGGGTCGGCACCTGCGACAGGCGGTCCAACTCCTTGATAATGCGCGACTTCATCTCGGCGGTCGCCTTGTTAGTGAAGGTGATAGCCAAGATATGCGCATGGGCATAGTCTACGTAACGGGCACCGGCATATTTGCGCGTATTAAGGACATAAGCCCCTCGCTCGGTTTTGACGCCGAGGAGGGACTTAATGTAAGTGTAAGCCAGGGTGAAGGTCTTGCCCGACCCTGCCGATGCCTTGTAGATGGTGAGCAATGGGCCTTAGGGTTTATGGGTTATTGTTTAGGGTTTATTTGATGAGGACGCGGCGGGCGAAGTCGTCAACGGCGACGATGCACAGCCCGGTGGGGACATCGAGGGTGGTGATGCCGGCAGGCACGATGGCGCTGAACAGGGTGGTGCCGTCGAGGGCATATACATGGGCGAGGACGGGCTCGTCAGCCTCGATACACAGTTGACCGTCGCGGCAGAAGGCATCCCAGCGGTGGTAGTCGGCAACCGACTCGGGGACGAGACTCGAATATGCAGTAGCCTCAATGTTGTCGATATTCACACGGTTGCCCACGGTGCGAGTGAAGCGCAGACGCACCGGCTTGCTCTGGTTGATGGTTACTGTGAACTTCGAGTATACATTGCTTGTCAAGTCGACAGTGGCAGCGGTCTGCCAGGTATTGCCATTGTCGGTGGTGTATTCGACGGCGATGGTAGCGTTGATGTCGTTGCTATAAATCTTAGCCATAAAGGTAAGGACGCCCATGCCACCAATGTGCTCTTCAGCCATCTCAATTGAGGCTGTACCGATTGAGGTATCGCTACTGCTCTTGCCGAAACGCACGCCGTAGTTGCCCTCGTAAGCCTCGGTGCGAACGTCCCAGATGCCTGTGTTGACAAAGTTCCACAAGCAAGCCGAGCCTTGATATTGCTGTTTGTTGTAGGTGGTGGCGGTGCCGGTCTCGAAGTCCTCAAAGAAGTTGACGGCAGCCACTACGTTGCCCACAGCCTCGGCTTGGTCGGTGTAGTAGTCGCCGGCTCGGGCTATGATTGAGGTGTGGAATGAGCCGGTGGCATTGCTGAGCAGGCGCAGGTAGATGCGGTCTTCCTCGGGGTCAAGGGTGAGAGAAGTGCTCCATGTAGCCTTGTCGGTCGACAACTGGAAGGGCTCGCTGACCGATACGGTTACGTTGGTGTTGATATTCTCGATGTTGACGAGCAACTCGGCAGCCTCGGAGGGCTCACCGGGAGAGGTGACAAAGTTGAGGTCGCCATCAAAGAGGAACTCGATGAGCGGTTGCGGGTCGAGAGTGGTGACGTTGATAACCTCGGAGGTGAGGTGTTGCGACTTTATATAATATGTGTAGGTGGTCGATGCCTCGAGACCCTCGACGAGGAAAGCCTCGTCGGCGGCAGTCACCGAGCGCGGGAATTCGTCGAGCGACACGCCGTTGAGTTGCACGTCGAGGGTGTACTCGCCCATTGCATCGGCATCGCCGACATTGGACCAGCGAGCCACAAACGAGCAGTCGCTGATAGCGTTTACAGGACCCACAGGGAGGGTTGAGATAGCCTTGCCGGTGACTTTCACGCGCGAGGACAGCGAGCCCGAAGCCACGGTGACTACCGAGTTGAAAGTACCCTCGCTGAGGGCATTGAAGGTGACGGTAGCTGTGGCACCGTTAGCCGCCTGTGATGCGATAATAGAGGCAGGGGATACACTGAAATTGGCATCGCCGACGCTGAGGGTGACAGCGCTCTCGAGTGCTGTACCCTTGACAGTGAAGGTGCTGCTACGAGGATATCCCACCACAGTGGTGCCGAGGTCGATAGTCGAGCCATCAACCGGCAGAGTGAGCTCGGGGTCGGGGTCGCCGTCGATATACCATGCGGTGCCGTTCTTGTCGCCCCAGATGTATTCAGCCAATTCGGGGTGGTCGATGAAGGGGTTACGGTTTTTCTGAGCGGCATACACGGCATTGTTGCGGTTGATTTCCTTGTCGCTCACGGGGTCTTGGCGGTGCCATTTGAGCAGGAGGTTGACAGCCCATGTGGAGAATGCCGGGTAGTTGTTGCCGGCGAGCATGGGGCTGTCCCAGGAGGCAATCTTGCCGTTGTATGCGGCAGCCATGTAGAAGTATGTACGAGCGAAGTCGCCCTTGTACTCGTCGTCGGGTTCAAACACGGTGCCGGAGTAGCCCGAGAAGGTCGACGAGCCCAGGCGCCCCAAGGCTCGGATGCCGCCCGAGGCGGGGAGGGTGGTGCCGTTGGCACACTCGCCGTAGGGGTAGTTGCTGCGCTGTCCGTTCACCTTGCCGTCGGTGGGATAGATATGGAAGGCATCGCTCACCATGGGTGAGGCATCGTTAAACCAACTCTTGGGGAAGGAGTGCTCGCGGTTGTAGCAGGAGCCCACGACGCTGTATGAGCCGCATTGGTCTTTGCCAAACCTATACTCTTTGGTCGAATACATATCCCAAATGGTGCCGTTGGGACGAAGGTCGGTCGTCTCATAGAGGTCCCACAAGCCATTGTAACTGACCACGGTGTGATTGCCGACTACGTCACATAGTTTGACAAGCAAGTTTTTGCCCGTGAGGCCCTCACAGGATTTGTAATAGTTGGCAGGCTCGGCAGCGGAGCAGAATTGTGCTGCGGCAAGAGCCAAGAGTATGAGCGATGTCCTTAGTTTATTCATCTTTTAGGTTATATTTAAGGTAAACATGAATGAAGCCCTCGACAAGAGGGAAATAGACCCCAAAATTACCACATTTTTTATAATCCACCAAAAAATTGTTTATACAGAGCATAAAAAAAAAGAGCCACAGCGAAAAACACTGCGACCCTTCAGAGTCCTGAGGTACCTAGCAGAATCGAACTGCTGTACACGGTTTTGCAGACCGTTGCCTAACCACTCGGCCAAGGTACCCTATTGCGGTGCAAAGGTAGGCTTTTTTCTCCATACCACAAAATATTTTGACACTTTTTCGCACGCCTCGATGTTTTTTTTCGTAATTTTGTGCCGTTATGAGCGCATCCACAGTAAAAGCATGGACCGAGGCGGTGCGTCTGCGCACCCTTCCGGTATCGGTAGCCGGGGTAGTTACAGCCATCGGCTACAGCATATTACACGACAATCTCAACCTCGTGCCCGCCGGCATCTGCATGGTATTTGCCCTGCTGTGCCAGGTGGCGTCAAATTTTGCCAACGAATACTATGATTACCGCGCCGGTCGCGACCGCGTGGGTCGCGAGGGTCCGCGCCGCGGAGTCACCGAGGGCGACATCAGCCCCCGTGCGATGCTCACCGCGGTGCTTGTGACCATTGCCGTGGCTTGCGGTGTGGGAATGTCGCTGGTGGCATGGGGCGGCTGGTGGCTCATCGCCGTGGGCGCTGCCGTGGCGGTAGGCGTATTTGCCTATAGTGCCGGACCTTTCCCACTGTCTACCAAAGGATTGGGCGAAGTAGCCGTGCTTATCTTCTTCGGCATCGTGCCGGTGACCCTTACCTATTATGTGCAGACCCGGGAATGGAATATCGATGTACTTTTGGGTGGCATATCAATGGGGTTGATGGGTGCCAATGTGCTGATTGTCAACAATTATCGCGATATTGATGATGACCGAGCCGTGGGCAAGCGCACCTTGGCGGTACGTCTCGGGCGCCGAGCCATGCAAGCGCTTTATATTGCCAATGCCACTATTGCTATGGCGCTGATGCTACCGGTATGGTGGCAAATAGGCTTTGCCGCAGTGCCGGTGCCGGTGTTGACACTGACGGTTGCTGTCGCCATCGCCATCAACATGGGACGCCACGAGGGAGCCGCGCTGACACCACTATTGGCAAAGACATCGGCGCTGATGTGCGTATTTGCGTTGCTTTTCTTGCTCTGCGTGAGTTACTTAGGCTAATTTGCCACGCGTGCGTGGCAATTCCACGCGGAAAGTGGTGCCGCGTCCGGGAGTCGATGACTTCACAAAGATAGCGCCGCCATGATATTGGGCGATGATGCGCTTGGCGAGCGCGAGCCCCAATCCCCAGCCACGGCTCTTGGTGGTGTATCCGGGTTGAAAGACGCTCTTGAAATTCTTGCGAGCGATGCCCTTGCCGGTGTCGGCAACTTCGACAAAAGCCACAGCATCGTCGCTACCGACGGTGACAGTGATAGAGCCTGTGCCGTCCATGGCATCGACAGCGTTCTTGATAAGGTTTTCCATCACCCACTCAAATAGCGGCGCACATGCCATCACCTCGATAGGAGCGGGCGCCGGCGAGGTGCTCAGGCTGATGCGCGAGGAGATGCGTGTCGACATATAAGTCGTTGCGCCCGTAACAATTGCATTGATATCGGCGCTGACCATCTGAGGCACTGAGCCAATCTTGGAGAAGCGCGAGGCGATGGTACTGAGGCGGTTGACATCCTTGTTCATCTCAGCCACCGTGTCGCGGTCGACTCCCATGTCGGGGAGCAACTCCATCCATGCCATCAGCGACGAAATAGGAGTGCCCAATTGGTGAGCGGTCTCCTTGGACAAGCCCACCCACACGCGATTTTGCTCGGCGCGTTTGGTCGACGACATCGCCAGATACACCACCAGCACAAACACAATCATTACACCTATAACTATATAAGGGTAGTAACTGAGGCGATGGAGCAGTGTCGAGTCTTCATAGTAAAGGTGCTGGACCAGCCCGGCGCCGGCATCGATATCGATGACGTTGGGCGAATGAGCCAAGTCGTGCAATTTGTCGGCAAGGAAATCTTGGTTGACCTGTGAGAGAACCCCGGGGTTTAGCGAGTCGATGGGCTCGGGGAGGTCAAAATTGCGTTGCTGCAGTATGTTACCCTCGTCGTCGGTGAGGAGCACAGGGATTGTGGTATTGCTCTCGATAATGCGCAACAGGAAGTCGATATCGATGGCAGCGCCCGAGTCGTCGGCAACCGACGATACAATCTCGCGGGTAGCATCTGCCCAAATCTCCATTCGCTCGCGCTCCTGTCGCGAGAGGTCAGCCACCAATCCCGTGGAGATATAGATGAATACAGCGACCACCACGACCACTGTGAGCAAGAAGATGGTCTTGCCGTAGCGCAGAATTGCCGAGAGAGTGGAGAGTCGCATAGGGCTATTCTTCGGCGGTGTCGCCTGCGAGGGTTTCAACACGGATTAACTCGATGCGCGAGGCACTCTTGCGCATAATTTCAAAGACGTAGTCACCCAGAGGAATCTTGGTGCCCGGCGCGGGAATGGTGCCGGTGGAGAACAAGATGTACCCTGCAATCGTCTGATAATCATCGCTCTCGGGCAGGTCGAGACCGAATTGCTCGTTGATATCGGCAATTTCGCAACGACCCGAGAACTCGTAGGTGTCGTTGTCGATGCGTCGCTTGACCAATCGCGATGAGTCGTGCTCGTCCTGGATATCGCCGAAGATTTCCTCGACCAAGTCTTCCAGGGAGATAAGCCCGGCGGTTCCGCCAAACTCGTCGACCACCACAGCCAGCGACTTTTTCTGTTGCAACAGGCGACGCATCAACTTGTTGGCAAGCAGGTTTTCAGGCGCAAAAATCACCGGCTTGATATGTTCTTTCCAATCGTTGGCGGGGTCAAAGAGTTCGCTCACATGGATATATCCGATGATATTGTCGATGTCGCCCTTGAATACAAGAATCTTGGAGCGCCCCGACGACGTAAACAACTCGCTGAGGCTATTGCGGTCGGTGGTATCTATATTGATGGCTACCAACTCGTTGCGTGGCGTCATGCAGTCGCGAGCGTGAGTCGAGGAGAAGTCGAGCGCGTTGCGGAAGATGCGCACTTCGTTCTCGACGCTGAGGTTTTCTTCTTCGGCTTTGTCTATATTGCTCTCAATGAATTCATTAAGTTCGCCCACCGAGATGGCGCCTAAATGCTGCTCGGTGCTATGTATGCCGAATAAACGCATCAGCCATCGCGAAACAGCCGTCGACAGCCACGATATGGGATAGAAAAGCAGGTAAAAGACAAATACCGGTAAAGCGAAGATTTTCAGCGAGTTATTGGGGTTGATACGGAAGATGGTCTTGGGGATAAACTCACCGCAAATGAGGATGACAATAGTCGAGATGATAGTCTGGGCGGTGAGCATCAAGCCCTCCGACTCAATATACAAGCCCAACAGAGGTTTGAGTAAAGCCGCGGCGCCCATACCATAAATGACGAGCATGATGTTGTTTCCCACCAAGATAGAAGAGATGAAAAACTCGCCATTATCGTAGAAGCGGTTGATAATGCGCGATATAAAACCGCCACGCGCCACATCGAGTTCGGTGCGCACGCGGTCGGAAGTAACAAAGGCGATTTCGACACCTGAGAAAAGCGCCGAGAACACCAATGAGACGATGGTAATGATAAGCAGAGAAGAGTCCATTATCTTGATTTAAGGGGAGTTAGAGGTTTGCGATTGGGATTTGCAGGGCGCGCCGGGCGCACAGGCATGGCAGGATTGACGGCACGCGCATCGCCGGCATCGATAGCCCGCTGCGAGGCGCTGCGAGGTGCCGGGCGTCTGCCACGCGGAGCAGTCACATTGCTATCTGTGGCGGCTGTATCGGCTGTCTCGCCGGGAGTCGGGCGCTCGATAGGGATGATGCCTGTGGGGCGGTTCACGGTGTATTCGGTCATAGTTTGGTTGCTGTTGAAGCCGTAGCCCTCGATGATGCGGTCGCTGCGCACTATGTGGATGAATGAGTCGCTGTAGACTTTCTGTTGAAATTGGTCCCAGTACAGTTGAGTGGTGATAAAACTGTCGCGCAAGGTGTTGACCATTAGCACGTGCCCGTCGAGGCGCCACAGGCGCTTGCGGCTGAAGTAGCGCGCCGAGTCGCAGGTAACAAATGCCGCGGGACGCAGAGACTCGTCGTACTGTTGCAATTCCAAGCCAGTAGGGAAGCGCCAAAAAGGCTCCGCAGCCTCGTCGTACATCTCCCACAGCGCCGTGGATATGTGATAACGGGTGTAACCCGAGTCGCTGATGAAGGTCTCCACGTCGCGGGTGGTCATCGTGGGAATGAGTTCCGGGTCGTCGAGCGATGCCACAAACGACTTGCGCTCGGGTGCACAGGAGAATACACCCACGCCAGCCACGAGGGCAATCATTATCGCCGGAAGTCGCCTCATCGCGCCCATGGGGCTGCTCGTTTTAGTAAATCTTGTTCTTGAAGAACCACAACTCGTTGAAGTTCACCCCGAGTGTGATGTTGAGGTAATTCTCCTTGACCAAGGGTCGCGGAGTAGCCTGGCGATGGCGCCACTCGATACCGAGGTTCACCACGGTCTTGTAACCGGGGATGGGGAAGCCGAAGCCCATCGACACGCCGTAGTCGCGCACATTGTATGCCGCACCCTCGGCGTCGAAAATCTTCTGATAGTTGCGCTCGACAAATCCGCCGAGGCGATACTCGATGCGCTTGAAGTAGGCACCACGCGCTGCCGGGCGGTATTGCAAGCCGAGAGCCGCCTTGTAACGGTCGGCGAGCATATCCTCCATGCCTTGATATTTCTCCTTGCTCCAGGGCTGATAAGTGAAGTCAGCCTCCACCATCAAGCGGTTGCGCCAGGTGTAACCCACGCCGATGCCATAACTTGCTGCCATCGAGTAGTTATCCTGCAATTTCACCTTGTCCTGCAGTGTGGGCGAGGTCTCGTTGTTGACATCTTGCACATATGTGCGGGCATGACCTATGAATTTCTTGGCAGGCGAGTATGTCAAGCCTACCGACAGCACATCGCGACGCCCGATGGGTTGCAGATAGAGCAAGCCGGCGCTGATATTGTAGTCGCGCACCGACAACTCGCGGAAATACAACGATGTAGAGCCCATATCGGTGGCTGCATATGTGTAGTTGTTGGCAGTGCCGAAGAGGTAAGCCAAGTTGACACCTACCGACAATCGGTCGGTGATGCGACCGCCCACGCCGGCATACAACTCGTTGATAGAGCCATCGCCACTGCGCGTGGTGTAGCCATTCTGGATGCTATTGCCGATATTGTAGCCTACCGACGACCATGGTATCAAGCCCACCGACACGCCGATGCGCTTGCTCACCGGGAACTGCATGGTGATGTAACTGAGCCCGCCACCGAAGATGTTGTCGCTCACGCGAGTGCCGTCGGGGGTTTCTTCGTGCCATGCGTTGCTCATCTCGAAGCCTATGTCAAAGAGGAAGGTAAGCGAGTCGACACGGGCATAGGATGCCGGATTCATCACATTGATTTGGCGCCCGCTGAACATAGCATAGCCCACGCCACCCATCTGGGACTGCGAGGCGGTTGCGCGGTCGCTGAGCAAGCCATAGCCAAATCGCGAATATGGCGACACGGTGCCGTTCTGAGCCATCGCCGGCATCAATGCGGCGAGTGCCACGGCTACAGTCATCAATAGTTTCTTAACGTTCATTGTAATTCAAAATGCTATTCAAGCCTATCAACACGAGGTTGGGTTCGATGGTTATTGGAGATGAAATATACGGAATGATGAGGTCGGCAGAGCCGCCGGTGAGGATTACCTCGGCAGGCACGCCATCGGGGGTCAGGCAGTGACGGTAGTACTGCAACTCACCTACCACGCCGCGGATAGCGCCCGAGCGGAGAGCCGTCTCGGTGTCGTAGCCCCAGCGCGGGCAGTCGCCGTCGGTCTCGACCAGCGGCAATGCCTTAGTGAAGTGCTGCAATGCCTCCAAGCGCACGAAGATGCCCGGAGCGATGTTGCCACCGATGAAGCGACCGCATGCCGACACCACGTCGTAGGTGATGGCTGTGCCCATATCCACCACTAACACGGTGCGTTTGGGCGAAATCACCGCAGCACCGGCGGCGGCAGCCACGCGGTCACAACCCAAGGTGTGAGGGGTGCGGTACTCCACGCTGATGGGCAGTGGCGTGGTATGGTCAAGCACGATGAGGCGCTTGGCTATCGGTGCCAATGCACGCTCCACATCATCGCGCCGACGCCCGCACACCGAGCAAAATATTGCTGCATCTGCTACAGGCGCGTGCGACAATTGCTCGACAATCTGCTCCGGAGTGTCGATGTGGAATGTCTGCTCGCACACGAGTTCATCGTCGTGCCACAGTCCTATCTTCGTCGACGAGTTTCCCTCGTCTATGGTCAATTTCCTTAACATTCAGCCGACAAAGTTACAAAATCCCCTATTTTCCACCAAATCAACCCCCAATTTTCAATATTAATTAACAACACGCGCCCGCGAAATCGACGAATAGAAGAAAGAAGAAAGCCCCCGGAGCACAAAAGTGAAGCATGTATTTGCAAATGCAAACAGGCGCTACACGCTCTATAATGCAATGTTAATAACTTTTTTGCTCATTTAGTGCATTTTTTGCTGTTTTCATTTGTAAACTGCCATGAAAATTTACTAATTTTACAACCGAAAACGAAACAGCAAGCGACACAAATGGAAGAAGAAGTATACCACATCCCGGCTCTACTGTCACAGACCATCCAAATGCTTGATATACAGGCATCGGGGACATATGTCGACGTCACCTATGGCGGCGGCGGTCACTCGCGTGCAATCATGGAGCATTTGGGAGCCGACGGGAGATTGGTAAGCTTCGACCAAGACGAAGACGCTGTAGCCGGCGCGATGAGCGACGAGCGATTTACAATGGTACACGGCAACTTCAAGTATCTGCGCAACTTCCTGAGATTTCACAATATCGAAGCCGTCGACGGCATACTTGCCGACTTGGGAGTGTCGTTTCATCACTTTGACGATGCCACGCGAGGGTTCTCGTTCCGCGCCGATGCGCCGCTGGATATGCGCATGAACCGTCGCGGAGGCATAACTGCCGCCGACATCGTCAACACCTACAGCGAGGAGCAAATAGCGACGCTGATGCACCTCTACGGCGAGGTGTCGCAGAGTCGGCGAGTGGCTCGCGCCATCGCCACGGCACGCTCCAAGGCACCCATCACCACCATAAACGGGCTATTGGAAGCCATCGACAAGGTGGTGGACCCACGCAAGCGCAAAAAAGACCTGGCATGCATATTCCAGGCACTGCGCATCGAGGTAAACGGTGAATTGGACGCACTGCGCGCCTTCTTGAGCCAAAGCATCGACGCTCTGCGCCCCGGGGGACGCTTGGTAGTCATCACCTACCACTCGCTTGAGGACCGCCTGGTCAAGAATTTCATGCGCTCGGGCAACTTTGCCGGGGAGGTGACCACCGACCTATATGGCAGAGCCGAGACCCCGATGCGTCTCATCACATCCAAGGCAATCGTCGCCGACGAAGCCGAGGTAAATGCCAATCCACGTAGCCGCAGCGCCAAGTTGCGAGCCGCCCAAAAATTATAAGCCACCATGTCAGCCGGGTCAAAAATCAAGAAACTGAAGCCGAGCGAGTTGATGGAAGGCATCCACGGAGGATGGTTCCGTCGCCACTTCGGTGCCGTACTAATTATCGTAATCTTGGCACTGAGTTACATCTCGGTGCGGTACGACTGCGTGACAGCCATGGAGCAGATGCAAGCGCTGTCGCGGCGGCTCGAGGTGGTGCGCACCGACGTGCAGCGCGAGCGCTCAATGTACATGACCCGCACCTGCGAGTCGTCGATGCAGCAGATGGTGGACTCCCTGGGGCTGAATTTACAAATACAATCACAACCACCATATAAAATCTCTCTCCAATGACCAACAACGACCCCAAGAACAAAACCGGGGCGGCACCCAAGAACAAATCACGCCGCTTGTATATCTACGGACGCTTCACCATCATTTCGCTGGGGATGTTGGCTATCGTGGTGGCATGCATTATCTTCCTGATTAACACCGCAGTAATTCACCAAGACGAATGGACAGCCAAGGGCGATATGACCCTCGCCGACTCCATCGTCATCAACCCCCTGCGCGGCGACATTCTCGCCGATGACGGGTCGATCATGGCGACCAACCTCAACTATTATATTGCGCGCATCGACTTCAGAGCCTCTCGTATCAACGAATTGAAGTATATCGAAAGCCTCGACTCGCTCGCCGACACCCTGGCAGTGTACTATCCGCAGCGCACCCGCCAGGAGTGGCGCGACTACCTGTACAAGCCGATGACCCAGCCCAAGAAAGACCGCTCGCGCAACTACACCATATTGAAATACATCTCGTGGGCAGAATTTGAGCGTCTGCGCAACTTCCCCTACTTCCGCCGCTCGCGCAATCCCAACCGCACCGGTCTCACCTACGAGCGCGTGTTGCGCCGCACATATCCCTACGGTGACATGGCACGACTGAGCATCGGACGCGTGGGACAGACCTCCACCGACCCGCAAATACGCGGGCGCTCGGGCTTGGAGCAAGCCCTCGACTCGATACTCTATGGTGTGCCCGGCATCGCCAAGAAGGTACTCTTCACCCGCGGAGAGTCGTTCTGGACCACTCGCAAGCCCGTCGACGGCACCACCATCACCACAACCATCGACATCACCCTGCAAGACCTGCTGGAGCACGAATTGGGCAATATGCTCGTCGAATGTAATGCCGAATGGGGTAGCGCGATGATTATGGAGGTATCCACCGGCGACATCAAAGCCATCTGCAACCTCGACCGCGACACCATCACCCCGGGAGGCGGATATATCGAGGCGATGAACCATATCGTCATGGCATATGAGCCCGGCTCGGTAATCAAGATAGTGTCGATGCTCACCGCCCTGGAGGATGGCTACGTCAACCTCAACCAGACCTTCCCCATCGGGCGCACCTACTCGTATGCCGGGGGCAAGCCCATCCGCGACACCCACTCGCCGGCATATCTGCCCGTGAGCCGCTTCATCGAGTACTCCTCCAATATAGGCATGACCAAACTGATAGCACCGCGCTATGCCGGAGACCTCAACGGCTTCCGCGAGCGCCTGCGCAAAATCGGCTTCTTCGACCGCCTCAACACCGGCATGGCTGGCGAACGCCGCCCCTATTACCCCACCCTCGACCCCAAGGCGGGCGGGCATGTGTCGCTCTCGCGCATGATATTCGGCTACTCCACCATGGTGCCGCCGCTGTACACCTGCGCCTTCTATAATGCTATCGCCAATAACGGCAAATTTGTGCGTCCGCGCTTGGTGAAAGAATTGCACCTGCCCGACGGGCGCGACTCGGTGATACCGGTAAGTTATGTGCGCGACTCCATCTGCTCGGCAGCCAATGCTGCCATACTGCGACAGATGATGCACGACGTGGTGTGGGGCGAGGGCGGCACCGCCAAGGTGCTACGCAACAAGACCGTCGAGATTGCCGGCAAGACCGGCACCGCGGGCATCGCCCTGGAGCGCCCCACGGGACCGGATGGCAAGCCCCTGCTGAACGTGCCCTTCAAGGGCGGATACCGCGAGGGACGCCACAACCGCGTGACCTTCTGCGGCTTCTTCCCGTATGAAAATCCCATGTACACGTGCATCGTGGTCATCAGCGACCCCCAGGGCGCCAAGATGGGAGCCTCGTACACCAGCGGCACCGTGCTGCTCAACCTGGCGCTGAAGATGTACTCGCGCGGCATGTTGGGTAACTCGTCAAATATCAACGACATAGCCACCATAGCATCAATGCCTACCCTCTATGGTCATCACGACGCCGCGCGCGCCGGTATGCTCCACGAAGCATTGGGATTGTCGCGTGCCGGCATGATAAGCACCCCGACGAGCAACACCCCGGCAGGCACTATCCCCAATGTGATGGGCTTGGGTATCCGCGAGGCATTAGTGGTGCTGGAGCGCGCCGGATATATCGTCAATTTCTCGGGCACGGGCTATGTCACCTCGTGCCTCCCCGAGCCGGGTACACCCGCGGAGGCGGGCACCCGCGTCACCGTAACCCTGAGTCAACAATGATAGAAGAAATGCATACACTGACAGCATTGACAGCCGCCATCGAGCCGCTGCAAGTGATAAATAATCGCGAGGAAGCCTTCACGGGCATCACCGCCGACAGCCGCGCTGTAGTGGGCGGCGGCATCTTTGTCGCCGTGCCGGGCACGCGTGTCGACGGGCACGACTACATCGACCGCGCCATCGCCGCCGGTGCCGGCTGCGTGGTGTGCTCGCGCCTGCCCGAGCATCCGTCGCCCCAAGTGGTGTGGATACAAGTCGCCGACCCGGCAGTGGCGCTTGCCCAACTCGCCTCGGCATGGCACGGCTATCCCAGCCGCCACCTCACCCTGGTGGGCGTCACCGGCACCAATGGCAAGACCACCATCGCCACACTGCTATATGAGTTGGCACGCCTTACCGGACACCGCGCCGGGCTGCTGTCGACCGTGGTCAACAAGGTCAACGACAGCGAGGTGCCTGCCACACACACCACTCCCGACCCGCTCGAACTCAACGCCTTGCTGGCGCGTATGGTAGCCGAGGGCTGCACCTTCGCCGCCATGGAGGTGTCGTCACACGCCGCCGCTCAGCACCGCATCGCTGCCCTCGACTTCGACGGCGCTATATTCACCAACCTCACACGCGACCACCTCGACTATCACGGCACCGTCGCCAACTATCTGCGAGCCAAGCAGTCGTTCTTCGACGCGCTCAAGCCCGAGGCGTGGGCGCTCACCAATGCCGACGACCGCAACGGCGCGATAATGCTGCAAAATACCCGCGCCTCGCGCCACAGCTACTCGGTGCGCGGCATCGCCGACTACTGCGGGCGCGTCGTTGAGAACCGCCTCGACGGTATGCTCATAGCATTTGACGGCACCGAGGTGGAGACCCGCTTTGCCGGGCAATTCAATGCCTCCAACCTCACCGCCGTGTATGGAGCGGGTTGCCTGCTGGGCATCGAGCGCACCACGCTGCTCACCGCCATGTCGCAGTTGGTGCCCGTGGCAGGGCGTTTCCAGCCCTTCACCTCGGCAGACGGTGTGACCGCCATCGTCGACTATGCCCACACGCCCGACGCGCTGGTGAATGTGCTCGACACCATCAACGATATCACGCGTCGGCGCCAGCCACAGCCCGGCGTCATCGCCGTGGTAGGCTGCGGAGGCGACCGCGACAGCGGCAAGCGCCCCATCATGGCTGCCGAAGCCGCTCGGCGCTGCACTCGCCTGGTGCTCACCAGCGATAACCCTCGCAGCGAAGACCCCGATGCCATCATCGATCAAATGAAAGCCGGGCTCGATGCCGAGGCACTCGCACGCACCACCACAATCACCGACCGCCACCGCGCCATCGCCACCGCTATCGCCCAGGCACAGCCCGGCGATGTGGTCCTCGTCGCCGGCAAGGGGCACGAGACTTATCAAATCATCGGCGGACAGACTCACCACTTCGACGACCGCGAGGAAGTGGCAGCCGCCCTCAGTCAACGCACTATCTAACACTTACTTATCGCTATGTTATATCACCTCTTTGATGCCATACAGGACTTGGACCTCCCCGGCAACCGACTGTGGACCTATATCACCTTCCGCTCGGGTGTAGCCTTTGTGCTCGCCATGCTCGGCGCCATATTTGTAGGCAAAAAAATCATCCGGCGCCTGCAACTGATGCAGGTGGGCGAGGTTATCCGCAATCTCGACCTCGAAGGACAGACCAAGAAGACCGGCACCCCCACCATGGGCGGCGTCATCATCATCCTGTCAATCATCGTGCCCTGCCTGTTGGTGGGCAACCTCACCAATGTGTATATGTTGCTGATGCTCGGCGCCACTCTGTGGCTCGGCACCATCGGCTTCCTCGACGACTATATGAAACTCAAGTACCACAACAAAGATGGTATCAAGGGCAAGTATAAAATCTTCGGGCAAGTGGGCATCGCCGTCATCCTCGCCGTCACCATGTATCTCAATCCCGACATGGTGATAGTGCAGAACCACGAGGTGATATCCTCCACTACCGAGATGGTCGAGGATGTGGTGTACTCCACCGATGTCACCAAGAGCCCCGAGACCACTCTGCCGTTCATCAAGAACAACAACTTCGACTACTCGTGGCTCACCTCGTGGATGGGCAACGATGCCGCCGAAATCGGTGGATGGGTGGTGTTCCTGCTCATCGCCATCTTCCTGGTCACCGCCACATCAAACGGTGCCAACCTCAATGACGGACTCGATGGCATGACCTCGGGTCTCTCGGCAATCGCCGCCGTCGCCCTCGCCATCATGGCATACCTCGGAGGCAACATCGTCTACTCGGCATACCTTAATATAATGTATATCCCGGGAAGCGAGGAATTGGTGGTGTATATGTCGGCATTCATCGGCGCCCTCATCGGCTTCCTGTGGTACAATTCCTACCCGGCACAGGTGTTCATGGGCGACACCGGGTCGCTCACCCTGGGCGGCATCATCGCCGTATTTGCCATCCTCATCCACAAGGAGTTGCTCCTGCCCATCCTCTGCGCCCTGTTCTACATCGAGGACCTCTCGGTGATGCTCCAGGTGCTATATTACAAGAAAACCGGCGGCAAGCGCATCTTCAAGATGGCGCCCCTGCACCACCACTTCCAGAAAGCCGGCAATGCCGGCATCGATGCCCTCATCCAGCGCCCCTTGGCTCCTATTCCCGAGGCTAAAATCGTAACCCGATTCTGGATTATCGGCATCATTCTCGCTGTAGTAACCTTTGTAACCCTAAAAATCAGATAATTATGTCAATAACCAAGCGCATGGTCATCCTCGGTGGCGGTGAGAGTGGCGTCGGTGCCGCCATCCTCGCCAAAGACCGCGGATACGACGTCTTCCTCAGCGACTGCGGGACCATCGCACCCCGATACATCGAGACCCTGCAACGCGAGGGCATCGCCTATGAGCAGGGTCACCACACAGCCCAACTCATCCTCAACGCCGACGAGGTGGTGAAGAGCCCCGGCATTCCCCTCACCGCTCCCATGGTGGCTCAACTCGCCGCCCAAGGTACCCCGATAATCAGCGAAATCGAATTTGCCGGGCGATACACCGATGCCAAGATGGTGTGCATCACCGGCTCCAACGGCAAGACCACGACCACCACGCTCATCCACCACATATTGGTGCGCGCGGGCATCGACGCCTCGGTCGCCGGCAATATCGGCAAATCCCTCGCCCTACAAGTTGCTCGCGAGCCCCACAAGGTGTATGTCATCGAGTTGAGCAGTTTCCAGTTGGACAATATGTATGACTTCCGCGCCAACATCGCCGTGCTGCTCAATATCACCCCCGACCACCTCGACCGCTACGACTACAAGATGCAGAACTATGTGAATGCCAAATTCCGCATCTTGCAGAATATGACCCCGTGCGATGCCTTTATTTACTGGCAAGACGACCCCGTGGTGAGCGCCCAACTCGCCCGCCTGCGTGTCGACGCGCAGATTTACCCTCTCGCCGAGCATCGCGAGGAGAATACCGCCGCCTACATCGATGCCGAGGACAATATCATCATCAATACCCCCGGCACCTCGATGACCATGCCTCGCGCCGACCTCGCCCTGCACGGGCTCCACAATGTATACAACTCCCTCGCCGCGGGCTTGAGCGCCTGCTTGCTCAATGTGGGCAGCGATGCCATACGCTCGGCGCTTGCCGACTTCCGCGGTGTCGAGCATCGCCTCGAGCCTGTCGCCACCATCGACGGCGTGGAGTGGATTAACGACTCCAAAGCCACCAATGTCGACTCCTGCTGGTATGCCCTGGAGTCGATGACGCGCCCGACTGTCCTCATCCTCGGCGGCAAGGACAAGGGCAACGACTACAGCGAAATCCTCCCCTTGGTCAAGGCTAAAGTGAAAGCCATCGTCGCCATGGGCAAGGACAATGCCAAGATTGTCGACTTCTTCACCGCCGTGGGCATCAGTGTCACCGACACCCATTCGATCGGTGATGCCATCGACGCATGCCGCGCCCTCGCCGGCGAGGGCGACACCGTACTGCTGTCGCCTTGCTGCGCATCATTCGACCTGTTCAGCAGTTACGAGGACCGCGGACGCCAATTCAAGGCTTTAGTAAACGCTCTCAAATAAACCATCAATCCCTCTCCACATCATGAAGGAAGAACAAGCTACCCCTACCCCCGCCCCCGAGCAAGACAAAAAAGTGGATAACGGGCATCCCGACCCCTACATCTGGGGCTCCTACCTTGCCTTGCTTGCCGTGTCGATCATCGAGTTGTTCAGCGCCTCGTCACAGGAGGTGCACGTGGGCGACATCTATGGTCCTATCATCCGCCATGCTATGTTCCTGGGCATGGGCTTGATAATTATGCTGGTGCTGCAACGCACCCACTTCACCAAGTTGTACTATGCCATTCCGGCATTTGTGCTCGTCTCCATCGGCTTGATGACGCTGGTGCTCATCTGTGGCACCAAAATCAATGGCGTGAAACGCGCCTTGGAGTTCGGTCCGATAATGCTGCTACCTGCCGAATTCTTGAAATTGTCGGTAGCCCTGGGCATCGCGTGGATACTGAGCCGCTCCCAGATCAAGGGCAAGCGCGATGTGACCACTCAGGGCGTGATCGCCTGCGTGATATTGGTGCTCGTGTCTTCGGGCTTGCTTATCAATCAAGGGCTTAGCAACACCATCCTCATCGTGGGCACATCCTTTGTGATGATGCTGGTGGGTGGCGTATCATGGCGCAAACTGGGCATCGTGGCTCTGGTATATGCGACCCTGGGCGGACTCTTCTTCGGCATCAAGATGATGGCGCACAAGGAGGTGGAAGCCACACCCGAGCAAATCGAACTGGCGCGTATCAATCAGACCGATGTGAGGGCTGTGAGTAAAGACCGCTCGGTGACATGGAGCAACCGCTTGTCGCGCCACTTCCGCCTCAACAAATATGCCGACCCTATCACCGACGAGAACAAGCAAGAGCAACTGAGTTACATAGCGCAAGCGCGTGGCGGACTCACCGGCGTGGGCATCGGCAACTCGCGCGAGAATGCTCGTCTGCCCCTCGCCTTCTCCGACTACATATATGCCATTATCGTCGAGGAATTAGGCGTGATAATCGCCATCGGCGTGTTGTTGCTATATATGTTCTTGATGGGGCGTGCCGGGCGGCTTGCGATGGAGTTCAAGCACACCCTGCCATGCCTGCTGGTCTTCGGCTGCGCCTTGGTCATCTGCTTGCAAGCCCTCTTCCACATATGCATCGTGGTGGGCGTGTTCCCCGTGTCGGGACAGCCGTTACCACTAATCTCCAAGGGTGGCACCTCGGTATTATCCACGTCAATCGCCTTGGGCGTCATGCTCTCGGCATCGCGCTGGGCAGCCCGCAGCAAGGATAGCGAGGTGGCTCGTCACGAACTCAACGTACTGCCCGAGGAAATTGCCAACGAGAACCCTGTCAACATCAGATAACACATTATTATATATAAGATATGTTGGAACGCGTACTTATCAGCGGTGGAGGCACGGGAGGTCACATCTTCCCGGCACTCTCAATAGCCTCAGCCATCAAGCGCCGCTATCCACAGTGTGAAATACAATTTGTCGGCGCCTTGGGGCGCATGGAGATGGAGCGCGTGCCCGCCGCGGGCTTCAATATCACGGGCTTGCCGGTTGCGGGCTTCGACCGCAAGCGCCTGTGGCGCAACTTCGCCGTGCTGCTCAAGTTGTGGCGCTCGCTGCGCATGGCGCGTCGCATCGTGCGCGACTTCAAGCCCCAGATAGCCATCGGTGTCGGCGGCTATGCCTCGGGACCGACCCTCAAGGCAGCGCAACGCGCCGGAGTGCCCACACTGCTCCAGGAGCAAAATTCCTATGCCGGCGTCACCAACAAATTGCTTGCAGCCAAGGCTGGTGCCATATGCACCGCTTACCCCGATATGGAGCGCTTCTTCCCCGCCGAGCGCATACGCCTCACCGGCAATCCCGTGCGCCCCGCCTTGTTGCAGTGTGATCTCACACAGCCCGAAGCCAAGAAGGCACTGGGCTTTGACCCCGAGCGCCCCTTGGTGGTAGTGGTAGGTGGCTCCTTGGGTGCCCGCACCCTCAATGTCACCATGGCAGACAACCTCGACACCCTCCTCGACGGCTCGCTGCAGTTGTTGTGGCAAACCGGACGCTCCGGAGCCGAGATTGGCGAGCAAGCCGCTGCCGGACGCGCCGATGTCAAGGCGACCGCCTTCATCTCGGATATGGCGACTGCCTATCGCGCCGCCGATATCGTGGTGTCGCGCGCCGGTGCCGGCACCATCAGCGAGTTGCAACTCCTGGGCAAGGCAACTATCTTGGTGCCCTCGCCCAATGTCGCCGAAGACCACCAGCGCAAGAACGCCGAGGCGCTCACCCGCCACGACGCTGCAAAAATGATACTCGATGCCGACGCTCCGGCACAACTCATCGGCGCTATCCGCGACCTCGTCGCCGATGCCGATGCTCGCCGTCGCCTCAGCACCAACATCCTCGCAATGGCTCTGCACGACGCCGACGAAAAAATCGTCGATGCCGCCGAGCAACTAATTAACACTTCGCGTTAAAAAAAATGAAAAAAGTATATTTCATCGGAGCCGGCGGCATAGGCATGGCAGCCCTCGAGCGCTATTACCTCGCCAAGGGGTGGCGCGTTGCCGGCTACGACCGCTTCCCCACCTCTCTCACCGACACCCTCATCAGCCAGGGCATTGATATCACCTTCAACGACGACCCCGCCGAGATACCCGAGGAGTTCCGCACCCCCGGCCCCGACACTATGGTGGTGTACACCCCGGCGGTGCCCGCCGATGCCGCCATCATGCGCTTCTTCACCGAGGGAGGCTTCAATCCGGTGAAGCGCTCGGTAGCCCTGGGGCGCATCACCCACGACAGCAAGGCACTGTGCTTTGCCGGCACCCACGGCAAGACCACCACATCGTCGATGGCGGCACACGTGCTCCACACCTCATCGGCAGGCTGCAACGCCTTCCTCGGGGGTATCCTCCTGGGCTACAACAGCAACTTGATGCTCTCGCTCTCGTCGCCATTCACAGTTGTGGAGGCAGATGAGTACGACCGCTCATTCCACACCCTGCGCCCCTATGTGGCAGTGATTACCGCCACCGACCCCGACCACCTCGATATCTACGGCACCGAGGAGGCATATTTGGAGTCTTTTGCCCACTTCACCTCGCTCATCCGTCCCGATGGCAAGTTATTGGTGCACACGGGCTTGAAATTGGTGCCCCGCCCTGTCGAGGGTGTGGAGACCTACACCTACAGCCGCCACGAGGGCGACTACCATGCCGAAAATATCCGCCGCGGCGATGGTCGCATCACCTTTGACTTCATCTATCCCGGCGGACGCATCGACAATGTATCACCGGGTGTACCCGTAGACATTAATATAGATAATGCCATCGCTGCGCTGGCGGCAGTGCACCTCGCCGGAGCCTTGGAGCCGGAAGTGGCACGCAAGGCAATCGCCACATATCCGGGTGTGGAGCGACGCTTCCAGTGTCACCTGCGTCAGGCAGGACCTCACGGCAAAGTGGTCATCGACGACTATGCCCATCACCCCGACGAACTCGCCGCCTCGATCCGCTCGGTGCGCGCCCTGTATCCTGACCGACACCTCACCGTGGCTTTCCAGCCTCACCTGTACACCCGCACACGCGACTTCGCCCCGGAATTTGCCGCTGCGCTGTCACTCGCCGATGCCGTGGTGCTCGCCGACATCTATCCGGCACGCGAGGAACCCATCCCCGGTGTCACCTCACGCATCATATTTGACCGCATCACCGTGGAGGATAAAATCATGATTTCTAAAGAAGATTTTGTCAATACAATGAAAAATCGTAACTTTGAAGTCCTACTGACAGCCGGAGCCGGCGACATGAGTTTCAGCGTGCCTGCGCTGTGCCGTGCCATCGACCCCGATGCCACCATACGATATATAAACGATAAATAAAACAGATGATAAACCGCCACCCGTTGATAGCCTTCCTGCTGTGCCTGGTCCTGATAGTATATCTGGGCTTCGCACTGCATCTGAGCGCTGATATGGCAAGCCGCGACACGATACCGGCATGTCACATCGCCGTTGAGGACTCGCTGTCGACGGGCTTCATCACCGCCGAGGACATCTCGCAGGAGTGTGGCAATATCTTGGGACGGATAGGCACGTTACGCCGCGACAGTGTCGATATCGGAGTCTTGGAGGCACACCTGCGCGCCTCAGACAAGATAGAGCATGCCAATGTCTACCTCCTGAACAACGGCTCCCTACAGATAGATGTGACGCCCATGACCCCGGTGGCACGCGTCTTCGAGGACAACGCCTCCTACTACATCAACACCGTGGGCAAGCGCATCTCAGCCGAGCCGCGCTACCATATCGATGTGCCGGTGGTCGTGGGGTCCTTCCCGGCATCGCGCCTGGCGGTGCGTCTGCTGCCCTTGCTCGACTATATCGCCGCCCACCCCGACATCAATGCTCTGGTGTCGACAGTCAAGCAAGATCGCAACGGCGATATCATCATCGTGCCTTGTGTACGCGGACACGTCATCAACTTCGGCGACACCTCCCTGGTCGACAACAAGTTTGCCCGCGTCAAGGCATTTTATCACAAGGTGGCTCCGGTGTGCGGGTGGAACACCTACGACACCGTGTCGGTGAAGTGGCGCGGACGCATCACCGCCACCCATCGCAATAAAGACCTCGGCAACAGCGCCTTGGCAGTTACGGTCGAAGACTTCGAAGACTTTGACGACGTAGAGACCATGACCGGCAACGACGAGGTCGACTCCCTGATGTATGTACAACCAAAGCCCTAATATATACCCATAAACAATCAATATGGAACCCACATATGTAGTAGCCTTAGAGATAGGCAGTTCCAAGATAAAAGGCATAGTAGCCGCAGCCGACGCCACTCGTCACGTCACAGTCATCGCCATCGAGGAGACCGATGCCGCCGACTGCGTGCGTCGCGGACGCATCCAGAATCCCGTCGAGGTGAGTACTCGCGTGAGCGACATCATACGTCGCTTCGAGAATAACACACGCCTGTCGGGCGCCCGCATCTCACAGATATTCGTAGCGCGCGGCGGGCGGTCGACCTTCTCGCAGCAGACCTCAGCGGATGTGCGCCTCGGCTCGGATATGGAAATCACCCAATCTACCCTGGATAAGTTGCACAACGAGGCACGCTACAGTCTCGCCACCGACCGCGACATACTCGCCATCAGCGACCGTCGCTTCGTTGTCGACGGTGCCGAGGTGAAGAAACTCATCGGCTCATTCGGCAACGCCATCCACGGCGAATTCACCATCGTGACCCAAGCGCCCGACAACCTGCGCAACCTCGACCGCGTGAAGATAGAATCGCGAGGCAGCGACGTGCCACGCCACTATATACCTCGCACCATCGCCCAGGCAGATATGATGCTGAGCGACTCCGAGCGACAATTAGGCTGCTTGCTCATCGACTTCGGTGCTGAGACCACCTCCATCGCCGTGTACCGCGAGGATAGCCTGCAAGTGCTTGCCGTGCTGCCCTTCGGCTCCTCGGTCATCACTCGCGACCTCTCCAACGGCATGGGTATCACCATCGAAGAAGCCGAGAAACTCAAGATAACACGCGGTGTGTGTGTCGACCGTAGCAAGACCACACCCGGCGAGGGCGAGAATGCCGAAATCGCCAACTATATCTCCTCGCGCGTGGGCGAAATCATCGCCAACATCATCAACTATGTGGAGCAAGCGGGCTTCAAGTTGAGCGACCTGGGTGGCGGCATCATCGTCACCGGCGGCGGCACACGTCTCAAGGGCTTTACCGATATGTTGGAGGCACAAGCCAAGGCAAAGGTGCGCGTGGCAGTGGTAGACTCCACGGTCACCTCGCCGGCAGGCAACAGCAACGAACACCTCGACGTCATTGCCCTGGTGAAATATGCCCTCGCCAACTACGCCAACGCCTCGTGCATCGAGTTGCCTCAAGATGCCGCACCGGCAATCCCGGAGACTCCGGCATTCACCGGCACTCGCGTTATCTCGGAGGACGACCCCAAGTTGCTCATTGACGACGAAGAAGATGACGATGAACTCGATGAAGAGTTGCCCCCACAAGCCGAGACACCCGAGAAGACTCGTTCCAACATCTTGAAGAGACTCAAGGACTGGTTTGTCATCAATGAAGAGGAAGAATCTGAATTGGATGAAAACCAAGATGACGACCTCAAATAAATACTCACCACGCAAATAAATCCATAGAATATGGCTCCCGAAGATAAGCAAATACTCGAAAAATATAATACCGACCACCACGCCGAGAATCCGGCACGCATCATCGCCGTGGGCGTGGGCGGTGGCGGCTCAAATGCCGTCAACTATATGTTCCGCCAGGGTGTGCAGCATGTAGCATTTGCAGTGGTGAACACCGACCGTCAAGCCTTGGAGACTTCACCGCTACCCAATCGGCTTCTCATAGGACCGACGACCACCAGGGGTCTCGGCGCAGGTAATATGCCCGAGATAGCGCTTAAAGCCGCCGAGGAGAGCGCCGCCGACATCGCCGAGTTGTTCTCGGACGATATGGACATGGCGTTCATCACCGCCGGCATGGGTGGCGGCACCGGCACCGGTGCGGGACCTGTCGTCGCTCGCATCGCCAAGGAAAGAGGGCTCCTCACCATAGGCATCGTCACCATCCCCTTCATGTTTGAGGGCATGAAGAAGATCCAGAAAGCCATCGATGGTGCCAACGAGATGAGCAAGTATGTCGACGCCATCATGATCGTCAACAACGAGCGCCTCATCGAGATATACCCCGACCTGGAGATGGAAACCGCCTTTGCCAAGGCTGATGATATCCTGTCGACGGCTGCCTCGTCGATCGCCGAAATCATCACCCACCAGGGCTATATCAACCTCGACTTCAACGATGTGAATACCACGCTGAAGAACGGCAACACCGCCATAATCTCGGTGGGCTACGGCGAGGGCGAAAACCGTGTAGCCAAAGCCATCGAAGATGCCCTCAACTCGCCGCTGCTCAAGAATACCGACATCATGTCGTCGAAGCGCCTGCTGTTCAACCTCTACTACTCACGCACCGCAGGCGAGCGCTTCAAGATTTCGGAAATCAAGGAACTCACCAATTTCGTGCGCCAAGTCGAGCAAGAGGTCGATGTGGTGTGGGGTATCACCTACGACGAGTCGCTGGGCGACAAGGTGAAATTCACCATCCTTGCCTCGGGCTTCGACGTCACTATCGAAGATGGACGCGTCTACACTCCGGGCACCAAAACCGAGAGTCCCGCACCCGGCAAAGATGTTGGCGATATACGCACCCTCTATGGTGACGACAAAATCGAGACTATGGAGCGTGAACGCGAGACCGTCAACTATATACTCATCGCTCCCAAGGATATCGACAACGACTCGATCATCGAGGAGTTTGAGAAACAACCGACCTACAAGCGCAACAAGCGCAACAAGCAACCCATCAGCGCGACTGCGGCAGCCACGGCAGCGCCGGTAGCACCCCAGCCACAGGCTCCCGCCAATGCGGCAAACGATAGCGGCTTCAATATCATGTTTGGCGACGACGATTAATAGTATTTAACAATGAAGAAACGACTCGTGGTATCAACCGGCGCGGGTATGAGCGCCGAGAGCGGCATCTCGACATTCCGCGATGCCGGTGGATTGTGGGAAAACTACCCCGTAATGGAAGTGGCAAGCGCCGACGGTTTCCGTCGCAATCCGGCACTGATACACCGCTTCTACAACGAGCGCCGTGCCGAATTGGTGAGCGTGGAGCCCAATGCCGGACACCGCGGCTTGGTAGAGTTGGAGAAATACTTCGATGTGCACATCATCACCCAGAATGTCGATGACCTGCACGAACGTGCCGGCTCGTCGTCGGTACTGCACCTGCACGGCGAACTGATGAAAGTGCGCGCCATGGACAACGAGTCGCTGCTCTACACCCTCGACAAGGACCACCTCGAGACCACCCCCGACACCCTCATCGACGGGCACCATGTGCGCCCGCATATCGTGTTCTTCCAGGAAGCCGTGCCCAACTTCGAGCCGGCTGTCGACTTGGTGCAGAGCGCTGATATAATGGTGATTATCGGCACATCGCTGGCAGTGTATCCGGCAGCCGCTCTGCTCAACTACGCCCGTCGCGGCATCCCTGTATACTACATCGACCCGCGCCCGGCAAGTGTGCCCGCCTCGGTGCACGTCATCGCCCAAGGTGCCGGCGAGGGAGTCGCCACCCTCACCCGCGAATTACTTAACAACATTTAACTATCTTACATGGAAAGTACCCGTCAAGCCAAAATATCCCGTCTGTTGCAAAAGGAACTGAGCGAACTGTTCCGCCAACAGACCGCCAAGACCACCGGCGTGCTGGTGTCGGTGAGCGTGGTGCGCGTGTCGCCCGATTTGTCGGTCGCCAAGGCTTATCTGTCGATATTCCCGTCGGAGCGCGGCGCCGAAATCCTCGAGTCGATACGACACTCAGCCAAGACCATCCGCTATGAACTTGCCGCCAAGGTGCGCTATGTGCTGCGCAAGACCCCCGAGTTGCAGTTCTATATCGACGACTCCTTAGATTATATCGAGAATATCGACCACTTGCTCGAGAAGTAAGGCGATGCTGTCGCTGAAGATAGCCCTGCGGTATCTGCTGTCGCGCAAATCGCACAGCGCGGTGAATATCATCTCAGCCATCTCGGTTGCAGGCGTGGCAGTAGCCACTGCCGCCATCGTGGTGGTGCTATCGGTATTCAACGGCTTCACCTCGCTCGCCGAGGGGCAATTCTCGCACATCGACCCTGAACTGAAGGTTACACCCTCACGCGGCAAGGTGCTTGCCGGCGACTCGCTGGCACAAGTCATTGCCACACAACAATATGTAGCGGCGGCAGCGCCGTCGCTACAGGAGCGCGCCCTGGCAGTAGCCGGCGAGACGCAGTTGGCAGTAGTGTTCATCGGCGTCGGACCCGGATATGAGCGCGTGGTCGACCTGCGCGGAGTCACCGACTACGGCGAGTGGCGCGACACTGTATACTACAACGACGAGGGCATGGCATACTCTGCCGCCCCGGCAATCGGGGTAATCTCGCGCCTGGGTGCCCGCGCCTCGCTATTCAGCCTCTATGTGCCCCGGCGCGTGGGGCGCATCAATCCGGCAAATCCCGCGGGCGCCTTCCGCCAGGCTGAATTTATCCCCACGGCGATGTTGCGCAGCGACCGCATGGAGTTTGACGGCGACCACATCGTCATACCCATAGATGCCGCGCGCGACCTCCTTGGCTACGACGGCGACGAGGCAACGGCTGTTGATATCGCCCTACAACCGGGCATCGATGCCGATGCCGCCGCCGAGGACCTCGGCGACCTGCTCGGCACCGACTATGTGGTGGAGACGCGCCTGCAACAACAAGCCGCAGGCTTCCGCATGATTTCAATCGAGAAATGGGTCACCTTCTTGATGCTGGTATTCATCTTGGTGATTGCTACATTCAATATCATATCGACACTGTCGCTACTGGTGATCGAGAAGCGCGACAACATGGCAACGTTGCGCTTTATGGGCGCACCGCGAGGGCTTATCAGCCGCATATTCATGCTCCAGAGCGCCATGATTACCCTCGCCGGCGGCATCGCGGGCATCTTGGTGGGTGTGGCACTGTCGCTGGCACAGCAATGGGGCGGCTTCATCACCCTGAGCGGCGACCCGGCAAAAATGACCATCAGCGTATATCCCGTGGAGGTGTCGGCGCTCGACATCCTCATCGTTATGGGCATCATCGTGGTCACCGCCGGCGCTACAGCCCTGACAACACGAATATTCACTCGCAAAATTTCATAACAAATGCAAACGGTAATGTTCTCCGAGACCGTGTTCGGTCCTATTCATTCGCGCCGCTTAGGTACATCCTTAGGCATCAATTTATCGCCGCGCGACGGCAAGGTGTGCACCTTCGACTGCCTGTACTGCGAGGCGGGCTACAATGCCCAGGGCATCGGCACCACGGGACTGCCACGCCGCGCCGAGGTGGCAAGACTCTTGGAGCAACGCTTGCAGCAGTTGCACGACCAAGGAGTGACCATCGATGTCATCACCTTCTCGGGCAACGGCGAGCCGACCATGAATCCCGATTTTGCCGAAATCATCGACGACACCATAGCCCTTCGCGACCGCTACTATCCGGCTGCGCGAGTGAGTGTGCTGTGCAACTCGACGATGTTGCATCGCCCTGCCGTGGTGGCAGCGCTGCAACGCGCCGACAACTTCATCATGAAACTCGACAGTGCAATCCAACGCACCGTGGAATTGCTCGACCGACCTACCTCGCCGGCATTTGACGTTGCCACGGTAATCGAGCAACTCGCGGCAATGGGACCCCAAATAATCATCCAGACCATGCTCACCTACGGCAGCCACGATGGCGAGGATGTGGACAACACCACCGATGCCGAGATAGAAGCCCTGTGTGAGGCATATCGACGCATCGCCCCACGGCAGATAATGCTCTACTCGCTGGACCGCCCGACACCCGAGCAATCGCTCCACAAGGTAGAGCATGAGCGCCTCGCCGCCATCGGCGAGCGCATCACCGCCGCCACCGGCATCGCCGTCTCCATCGCCTGACACATCATACTACATATTATTTTGCACTCATTATGGGCAACATAGCAAAAACAGTTGATGAACAAATAGTTATAGCGATTATCTTTTAAGCATAAATTTTGTCTAATGAAAAATATTAAGTACCTTTGCACCGAAATAGTGCTGGTATAGACTATGTCTCTATATTAACACTTTAAAAGGGAAATAGAAGCCACGGACAGAGTCTCCGTGGCTTCGCCATTTAAAGATTATTACGCAAAGGTAGTGCTTAAAAATGAAATTTCAAAAGAATGGGGTGGTGAACGGATAAAAATTTGGGGAAAAGCATAAAAATCTGTACTTTTGCGTGATGATAATCGAAAGTTCAACTTTAGATTTACATGTAAATTAAAAGTACAACTTTTAATTATCAGCACATATAACTCTAATTATCAGCAAAATGGGCAAATTTTACGACCGCGTAATCAATTTTAGCGAAATTGCCAGAGGATGGCATAGAAATAGTGCCCGCCGAAGTGTTCTTGAAACGATTATGGCAATCGCAGATGATCCGCTAAATCTGCAGTTTTGGGTGGATATTTGAGATTTTTTTTGTTGCGTATATGGGGGTTAAGAGATTTTTCGTAACTTTGTAGATTGAAAGAAATAATAGTATGGATAAGCAATATAAAAGAACACTTGTAACGTCGGCACTGCCCTATGCCAACGGACCGGTGCACATCGGTCACTTGGCAGGCGTATATGTGCCAGCCGATATTTATACACGCTTTTTGCGTCTGTGCGAACGCCCTGTAGCCTTCATCGGCGGTAGCGATGAGCACGGTGTACCTATCACCATCAAGGCAAAAGCCGAGGGAGTCACCCCGCAGGATATCGTCGACCGCTACCACACCATCATCCGCGACTCGATGAAGGAGTTGGGCATATCGTTTGACGTATATTCGCGCACCACATCCGAGACCCACGCCGCCACGGCATCGGAGTTCTTCCGCCGCCTCTACGACAAGGGCGTATTCGTCGAGAAAGACTCGATGCAACTATATGACGAGAAAGCCGGTCAATTCCTTGCCGACCGCTATGTGGTGGGCGAGTGCCCCAACTGCCATGCGCAGGGCGCCTATGGCGACCAATGCGAAAAGTGTGGCTCGTCGCTGAACGCCACCGACCTCATCAACCCGGTGAGCGCCATCACCGGTACCACTCCGGTGTTGCGCCAAACACGCCACTGGTATCTGCCGCTGGATCGCTATGAAGAGGCACTGCGTCGATGGATACTCGAGGGTCACACCGAGTGGAAGACCAACGTGTATGGTCAATGCAAGTCGTGGTTGGACACCGGCTTGCAGCCGCGAGCCGTGTCGCGCGACCTCGACTGGGGCGTGCCGGTGCCGGTAGAGGGTGCCGAGGGCAAGGTGCTGTATGTGTGGTTTGACGCGCCCATCGGCTACATATCCAACACTAAGGAAATATATCCCGACACCTGGGAGGAGTGGTGGAAGAGCGACGACACTCGCCTCATTCACTTCATAGGCAAGGACAATATCGTCTTCCACTGCATCGTCTTCCCGGCAATGCTCATGGCATATGGCGACAACTATCAGTTGCCCGACAATGTGCCTGCCAACGAGTTCCTAAACCTCGAGGGCGATAAAATCTCAACCTCGCGCAACTGGGCGGTGTGGTTGCACGAATATCTGCGCGACTTCCCCGGCAAGCAGGACGTGCTGCGCTACGTGCTCACCGCCAACGCCCCCGAGACCAAGGATAACGACTTCACTTGGAAGGACTTCCAGGCTCGCAATAACAACGAACTTGTAGCCATCCTCGGCAACTTTGTCAACCGCGTGATGGTGCTCACCCACAAATACTTCGGCGGCGAAGTGCCGGCAGCCGGCGCCCTCGCCGACGTTGACACCGCAGCGCTCGCCGAGATAAAGACAGCCACCGAGGCACTCGCCGAAGCCATCGAGACCTTCCACTTCCGCGAGGGTCTGCGCCAAGCGATGGAAATCGCCCGCATCGGCAACCGCTACCTGCAGGAGACCGAGCCGTGGAAGGTGTCGCGCACCGATATGGCACGCGTGGCTACCATCCTCAACACCGCTGTGCAGATTTGCGCCAATATCGCCATCGCCTGCGAGCCGTTCATGCCCTTCATGGCTCACACCCTCGCCGACGACTTGCGCATCGCTGATATGAAATGGAGCATGCTCGCCGGCGAAGCCATAGTACCCGCCGGTACCAAACTCGCCGAGGCTCACTTCCTCTTTGAGAAAATCGACGATGCCGCCATCGACGCCCAAATCGAGCGCCTGCAGCGCATCAAGGAGGAAAATCGTCTCAAGGCATGGAAGCCCGCCCCGGTGCAAGCCGAGGTCGACTTTGACACTTTCTGCCGCAGCGATATCCGCGTGGCTACCGTCACTGCCTGCGAGAAGGTGCCCAAAGCCGACAAGTTGCTCAAATTCACCCTTGACGACGGCACCGCCGAGCCTCGCACCATCGTCTCGGGCATCGCTGCCTACTACCCCGAGCCCGACAAATTGGTAGGGCGCCAAGTATGTTTCATCGCTAATCTCCCTCCGCGCAAGTTGCGTGGCATCGTGTCGCAGGGCATGATACTGTCGGCTGAAAATTCCGACGGTACCCTGAGCCTCATCGCCCCCTCTGACACCGTTGCCGCCGGTGCGCAAGTGAAATAACCACCGCCATCCTATGAAACCACGTATTCTCATTATTTACACCGGAGGCACCATCGGCATGATTGAGGACCCTGTAAGCAAGGCCCTCCGCCCCTTCGACTTCGACCACTTGATGGAGAACGTGCCCAAGGTGAAGATGCTCGACTACGATATCGACAATATCCAGTTTGACCCGCCCATCGACTCCAGCGATATGAGCCCGGAGCATTGGCAACATATGGCTCGTAGCATCGCCGACAATTATGAGCAATACGATGGCTTTGTGGTGCTCCACGGCACCGATACCATGGCATACACGGCATCGGCGCTGTCATTCATGCTCCAAGGGCTGTGCAAGCCGGTGATAATCACCGGGTCGCAGTTGCCCATCGGCGAGGTGCGCACCGACGGTGAGGAAAACCTCATCACGGCGCTGCAGATTGCCGCTGCTCGCGACCGCGACGGACGTGCCATGGTGCAAGAAGTCGCCATCCTCTTTGAGAACTACCTGTGGCGCGGCAACCGCTCGACCAAGCGCTCTGCCGACCACTTCAACGCCTTCCGCACCAACAACTATCCACATTTGGCAAAGATTGGGCTGGGCATCGACTACGACCACGACGCCCTGGCTCGCAACCCCGAGGGTCCGCTGCGCGTAGCCCTCGAGTTGGATACGGCGGTCATCAGCGTCGACCTCTTCCCGGGCTTGAGCGAGACCACCCTGCGTCATATGCTCAACACCCCGGGCATCAAGGGCGTGGTGTTCCGCACCTACGGCGCCGGCAACGCACCCACGGCACCTTGGTTTATCAACGTGTTCCGCGAGGCTTGTGCCCGCGGGTTGGTGGTGCTCAACGTCACCCAGTGTCTCAATGGCGCAGTCCACTCCAACCGCTATGTCGCCGGCGACCTCCTCGCTGCCACCGGCGTCATCTCGGGTCATGATATCACCTTTGAGGCTGCCATCACCAAGATGATGCACCTCTTCGGCAAGAAACTATCCATCGCCGCCGTCAAGGAGTTGATTGCGACTCCCTTGGTGGGCGAAATGACAATAGAATGAATATGAAACGAATATCCTTGCGCCGAATACTGTTTGCCGTTGTTGCTGTCATCGCGCTTGCCGTCGTGCCGGCAGCGGTGTCGGCACCGACATCCACAGCGCCGCGCTGGGAAACAGTATCCTCGGTAATCCCCACCCTGTCGGATGAGACATTCGATGTCGCCATCCGCGACAATTATATATATGTGTATACCCCGACACCGGTGAATGTGAAACTATTCACCATCCTGGGGCAATTGGTGAGCCAGGGCAACCTGCCCGCCGGCACCTCACGCTTCAAGGTGAACGCTCGCGGCATATACATCCTCAAGGCGGGCACCATCACACGCCGCGTAACTATTTAAGAGACATTAACTCAATGGATCAGGTCACTGTTAAGATAATTAACACCTCGGGACAGCCGTTGCCGGCATATGCCACCGAGAGTGCTGCCGGCATGGATGTGCGTGCCGCCCTCACCGAGCCGCTCACCCTGCAACCGCTCCAACGCGCTCTCATCCCCACCGGGCTGCGCGTGGCTCTGCCTCAAGGCTACGAGATGCAGATGCGCCCCCGCAGCGGGTTGGCTCTCAAGCACGGCATCACCCTCCTCAACACCCCCGGCACCATCGATGCCGACTATCGAGGCGAAATCGGGGTCATCCTCATTAACCTCAGCGACACACCCTTTGTCATTAACCCCGGCGAGCGCATCTGCCAGATGGTGGTAGGTCCTTACAGCCACGTCACTTGGCAGGCTGTCGACAACCTCGACACCACCGACCGCGGCGATGGCGGCTTCGGGCACACCGGTGTTAAATAATCCTAAACAATTATGAAACGTTTTCCTCAACTCCTATTGCTATTATTGGCTGTTGCCCTGTGCGCCACCGCCGGCAACGACCGCGAGCGTCGCAACCATGCCGCCGCCATTGCCAAGAGCGATGTGCTCTACTACTGCTCACAAGAAAATCAAGATAACGACGAGTTGCTCTCCGCTTACTTGCAGACTCGCGTAGCAGCATCTCTCAACCCCGACAACATTGATGCTGTTGAAGAGGTGGCAGTCATACACTTGCAGTGTTGCGACCCGGAATCCCAAACATTCAAAGACGCCCTCCGAGCAGCATATGATGCTTTCATGGCAAACCCCGATGATGAGTACGGCAGTATGCTCGTCAACTATGCCGACGACCCCGACACTTTGCTTAACCTTGCCTACACGCTGTGTGTGCGTAACGACCTTGATGATGAGTGGTGTAGGTATGCCGGCTTACTCAAATACATCGGAAATAGTTACAACAGACCCGAATTGGTGGACAGCGGTCAACACATTTATCAAGCAATTGAGGAGCGTAGCGGTATCATTGCCGAAATGATTTACACCGAGTTCACGGCGTTCAGATATGCTCCAAATGCCGACACCGCTCAAATGATAAATCGAACAAGGAAATTTGTGGCTCAATCGGGCGACACTCCCGAGAACCTGTTCCTCGCCGCTCAAATAATGGATGCTTTGAATTGTGCCGACACTGCTCTTGTCTATGCCAAGCGCGGCGTCGAGGACTTCCCCGATTTTACACCTCTCCGTGAGTATTACGCCGAACTTAACCTCTCGGTAGGCGACTCAGTGGCTTTTATGGACCAGGCACGAGACTTTATTCTCGACCCTGCCATTGAATTGAAGAATAAAACCGATCTAATTAGGGGTATTATTTACACTTTTAAAGATAACCCTGCCCAACATGACACTATCGTCGCAACTCTTGGCGAACTGGAGAATTTGCACCCCGACAATGAATACGCTGCCCTATTCCATGCAACGTATCTCTTAGGACTCGACCGCCCGGAGGCTGCTATCGCTCCATTTCGTCGCGCTCTTAGCATTAATAAAGATAATATTGATACGTATACTTTCCTTGCAGACGCATACCTCAGGGCGGATAGCATCGACAGAGCCATTGAGACTATGAACGAGTGTTATGCCCTTAACCAGAGCGATGTCTCCTCCCTGGTGACGATGTCATTCGAATTTATGAACCGTGGTGACTTCAATAATGGCTTGAATATCCTCAATGCCGTGAATGAAGACTCGGTCCCCTCAGATCTCCTCAGCATAGTATACAATGTTCGAGGCGGATGCTACAACGAACTTGGCAACATCGCTCAGGCAGATTCATGTTACCGCCGCTCGCTTGAACTTCAACCCAGCAACGCTCTATCAGCCAATAATTTGGCGTACTTGATAGTATGCGACAGCACCGGCAACCTCAATGAAGCCGAGGAATTGGTGTGTCGCGCCCTCATCTCCGACCCCACCAATTATGTATATCTCGACACATACGCGTGGATACAATTCAAGCAAAATCGATTTGCCGATGCCCGTCGCACTATCGACCTGGCATTGGAAACAATGCAGAAGGATGATAACGACTCTACCGAGACAGATGCCGATGAGCCCAACGAGTCGGATGCCGTGATTTATGACCATGCAGGCGACATTTATTTTGTAAACGGTCTCTTCGACGAAGCTGTCGCCCTATGGCAGAAGGCTTTAGCACTCAAGCCCGACGACCCGGTTATCGCTCGCAAGTTAGATTATAAAACCATTTTAAATGCTATCGATGAGTAAGAGCCTGTTGAAAATTCTCGTGGCTGTGGTAACAATATTCGCCGCCACGGCGTGCTCGACATCGCGCCAAGCAGCGCCGGTGAGCACCTCCGACACCCCGGATGTTCAACTATGGCACGATATGTATGCCCCGGTGTCAATGCGCCTCAGCGAGCCCATGCAACTATCCATCTCGGGGCGCGCAACCCTGGTACGTGGCGAGTCTATCCACATGTCGATGCGCATGCTCGGCATCGAGGTGGCTATCGTCCACATCGACAACGACTCCACTTGGATGGTGGATAAGTATCACAAAATCATGTGTGTAGAGCCGACTGCCAACCTGCTGCGCGGGCGCAAAGTCACCCTCACTGACCTACAGGAACTGCTCACCACCGACCGCTCCTACTCGCGTGGAGGCATTACCATCTCGCACAGCGATATGCAACCGACCCTCTTCGGCGATATGCCCACACAAGTCGTTGCCACCGGCTCGGTAGGCGAAATAGATATCGAGGCTGCCCTGGTGTGGAACCTCGGCAAGGTGCGCTTCGACGACCCCGGACTTAATGAGTGGACCCCGCCGACATATCGTCGCGTCACCCCATTGGAATTATTAGACGTACTCAAATCCATGTAGCCTATGCGTCGCCTCGTGTACTTGCTCATTGCCTTGACTGCCATCGTGGCAGTGTTGCCCGTCGACGGACGCCGCCGCTCGTCGTCGGAGGTGCGTCGCGAGCGACAGCAAAACCGCCAACGCATCGAGCAAGCCGACCGCGAACTCCGCAACAATAGCGAGCAAGTGGGTCGCCAACTCAATCGCCTCCAATCCCTCGAGGCGGTCATCTCGCTTCGTGCCGACTCCATCAAGGACTTGCAAGGCGTCATCGCTCGCGTGACTGCCACCGCCGACTCGCTCACCGACTCCATTGCACGCCTCGAAGCCATTGACGCCTCGCTACGCAGCGGATATGCCGATGCTCTGCGCACCATGCGCTCGCGACGTCAGTCGCTGAGCGATGTGGCTTTCATCTTCGCTGCCAATTCATTCTCAAATGCTTGGCAACGAATGAGATACGTAGGCGACCTATCGCGCTCGATGCAGCGCCGCGCCGTGCGTATCGCCCGCTCGCGCGAGCAACTCACCGCCACCTGCGCTTCGCTCGACAGCCTGCGCGATAGCCTCAACCGCTCGCTCAACACCCTCCACAACTCGCAAAATGCCATCGCAGCCGAGCGCTCGGCTGCCTCAACTCTGGTGAATAAATTACAACGCCGCGGACGCGAACTCACTCGTGAGATCGACCGCCGACGTCGACAAGCCGAGGAATTGGAGCGCGAACTCCAGCAAGCCATCGACCGCGAATTGGCTGAGCAACGCCGCCGCGAAGAGGAAGAGCGCCGCCGTCGCGAGGCTGAGGAACGTCAACGTCAGCAGCAACAGCAGCAACATCAGCCCGCTCCCACTCCGGCGCCTACACCGGCTCCTACTCCAAGCCCGGCACCTGCTCCCGCTCCTTTATATGCCTCCGAAGCCGCTGAAATGCAACGCCTTACCGGCGACTTCGCCGCCAACAAGGGCAAACTACCCTTCCCGGTCGCCGGGCGTTACACCATTATCTCCAACTTCGGCACAAACACCCACCCCGACCTCGCCAAGGTGAAAATTGACAACCTCGGCATCGATATCCAAGTGCCACCAGGCACTTCGGCGCGCGCAGTATTCGATGGGGTCATCTCCTCGGTATTCCGCCTCGACGGCTACAACAACGTGGTGATTGTGCGCCACGGCGAGTACCTCACCGTATATGCAGGGCTGGATGCCCTGGCGGTGCGCAAGGGCGACAAGGTGCGTGCCGGGCAGAATATCGGCACCATCGTCGTCGACCACGACGATGACGACCGCACCGTCCTCCACTTCGAGGTGCGCCGCGAAAAGCAAAAACTCAACCCCACCGAATGGGTAAAATAATCAAAACCGGCGACGGACTCACCGGGCGCGTGCTCCGCGCCTTGGGCGTCTTCGGGAGCATCGAAGCCATCACCATGCTATGTGCCGTGGTGCGCACCAAGTTGGTGGCGCTATGGATAGGCACCGCCGGCGTGGGCATCCTCTCGCTGTTCAACGTCACCATGGAGATGCTCAAGACAGTGATGCACCTCAACCTGCGGCAGAGCGCCGTGCGCCAGATAGCCTCGGCTCCCGAGGGCGACCGCCCATGTCAACTGACTGCCACGCGCCGCTGCGCCATGCTCCTCGGCATTATCTCGGCGCTCGTGGTAGCGGCACTGTCACCGCTGCTGAGCCGCCTAACCTTCGGCTCGGGCGACTATACGTGGGGATTTGCCATCCTGTCGCTCACCATGCTCATCTCGGCTGTCGCGAGCGGACGCATGGCGATACTCCAGGCTCTCGACCGCCTGCGCGACCTCGCCAAGGCTACCCTGTGGGCGGCTCTGCTATCGACAGCCGCTGCTATTGTCCTCTTTTACCTCTATGGGCGCGAAGCCATCGTGCCGGTGTTGCTCATCTCGGCGGCGGTGTCGCTGCTGATGCTGCTCACGCGCCGTATACCTCGCTCTGAGCCTATCGAGCGACGCCCGATCAATGAGGCAATGCGTGCCATGCTGCGCCTCGGCGGCTGGCTCACCGCCGCTATGGGCGTGACGCTCATCGCCGACTATGCCCTGCGCGTGTATCTCAATTCCACCGCCGGAGTCGCTACCGTGGGCACCTTCCAAGCCGGATACACCATCGCCAACTCCTATATCGGCGTGATTTTCACGGCAATAGCCATGGAATTTTTCCCTCGCTTGTCCAAGACCATCAACCGCCGAATGATGACTCGCACCATCGTCGCCCATGAGATAGCCTTGGTGACACGACTCATGCTCCCCATGGTCATAATCTTCATGCTTGCCGACAAGTTGATTATCAACATCTTATATAGCAACGAGTTTGCTGCAGCGAGCGCCTATCTCAACGTTGCGGTCACCGCCACCATCTTGCGCGCAGCCTCGTGGTGCATGGCTTATGTCATTATCGCCAAGGGCGACGGACGAGCATACGTAGTCACCGAGACCATCTCAGCTATCACGCTGATATGCTGCTCGATACCCCTGTGGCACACATGGGGATACGCCGGCTTGGGCGCCGCATACCTCATCCAATACATAGTGTATATGATAGTGACCGCCGCGACATGTCGCCGACGCTACGGCATCACCCTCCCCGGGCGAGTCCTCCGCCAAGTCACCCTCTTCACACTCATCTCCATAGCAGTCCTCGCCCTCAAACTCATGCTCTAAATCCCCGAGAAGTAGCGATTTTGCACAGTCGGGGAAAAATGCGTAATTTTGTGAGTTATTTGATACGAAGATGAAAAAGATATTAATCATAATTGGGCTGAGCATGGCGGTATGTGTCGCTATGTCGGCAGGGAATACACGCGGTGACGCATCGCGTAACATCAAGATTTTCAACAATATATTCCGCGAATTGCAAGCCGGATATGTCGACACCTTCGACATCGATGCAGTGACTCGCACCGCCATCGATGCGATGCTGGCGCAGATCGACCCCTACACCGAGTACTTCTCGCCCGAAGAATTGGATGAATTGACAACTCTCTCGGAGGGCAGTTACAGCGGCATCGGCTCATATATCGGACAGCAGAACGGACGGGTATACTTCTCAGAGCCGGTGTGGGGCTCGCCCTCGCGCCTCGCCGGCATACGCCACGGCGATGTCATCCTGTCGATCGACGGTGTCGCTGTGGATAGCGGCACCCCCACCGATGTAGTGTCGCGCAAACTGCGCGGGCCGAAGGGTACCATGGTGAGCATCAAGGTGCGACGCCCCTGGGTCGAAGATTCAATCCTCACCTTCGATATCCGGCGCGATGACATCAAGGTTAATCCCGTGCCTTATTACGGTGTGGACAGCGCCGGAGTGGGCTACATAAAATTAACAACATTTAATAATAATAGCGCCGAGGCTGTGGGGCGTGCACTGACCGAGATGAAGGCAAACCCGGCTCTGCGCGGGGTAATCCTCGACTTGCGCGACAATGGCGGCGGCTTGTTGGAGAGCGCCGTGGAGATAGTGGGTCACTTCGTGCCCAAGGGCACCGAGGTGGTGCGTACACGAGGCGCCGACCCCACAAACCAGAAGATTTATCGCACTACACGCAAGCCCATAGACACCAAGATACCTGTGGTGGTGATGATTAATGAGAACTCTGCATCATCGTCAGAGGTGGTAGCCGGTGCCTTGCAAGACCTCGACCGCGCCGTGATTGTAGGCATGCGGTCGTATGGCAAGGGCTTGGTGCAGAACGCACGCCCGATTGTCGGCGGAGGCATGCTCAAGGTGACTGTGGCTCGGTATTATATACCCAGCGGTCGCCTCATTCAGGCATACACATACAGCCATCGACGCGACGACAACTCGCCGATGCGTATTCCCGACAGCCTCACCCGCGTGTGGCACACGGCAGCCGGGCGCGAGGTGCGCGATGGCGGTGGCATCACCCCCGAGGTGCTCGTGTCAGATACCACGATGAACTCACTGTTATATAGTCTGCACACAGACAATTGGATTAATGACTATGCCAATCATTTTCGCGCTCATCACGACAGCATCTCGCTGCAATGGCAGGTTACCGACTCCCTGTTCAATGATTTCAAGGCTTTTATCGATCCGGAGCGGCTCAAGTATGATATGCGAGTGGAGTATGGCATCAAATTTCTGCGTCAAGCCGCCGAAGTCGAGGGATATATGAACGACAGCGTGTCGGCACAGTTGGATTTGCTTGCCGGCATATTGCGCCACAACCTCGACCACGACCTCGAATTCAACCGCGCCCACATCACCAAGTGGCTCGACATATACATTAACCAGCGCTACTTCGACGACAGCCGCGTCGAGGAAGTATCGCTACGCTACGACTTGGAGGCAGACACCGCTCGCGCCGTGTTGCTCGATACCCCGCGCTACACGCGCTTGCTATCCCCGGCAAAATAACGAATATGGCACTCACCATCAATGATATACGACAGCAATTAGTGGGCGAGGCTCGCCTGCGAGCCATCGAGGCGCTGATTGGCGGCAAACATAGCCACGCACAACTATGCTCCTTGGCGGGGTCGGCACCGGCGATGGTGCTCGCGTCGCTGCCGGCGGGCAAAGTGCCCGTGATGGTAGTGGGCAGCGACCCCGACGATGCCGGATACCTGTATCACGACCTGGCACGCATCCTCGGCGAAGATGCCGTGGTGTATTTTCCCTCGGGCTATCGACGCGACATACGTTATGGGCAAGTGGACGCGCCCTCGGTGGTGTTGCGTACCGAGTGCTTGCGTCGCTTAGGCGCCGGCGATACCACACTGCGCTTCGTAGTGACCTCGCCCGAGGCGCTCGCCGAGCAAGTGGCTCCGCGTAGCGAAGTCGCCGCCGACACCATCTCGCTCTCCACCGGCACCAAGATGAGCCTCACCGACCTGCAACAACGCTTCCGCGACAAGGGCTTTGTCGAGGTGGATTATGTGTACGAACCGGGGCAATTTGCCGTGCGCGGCTCCATCGTCGATATCTTCGGCTACGGTGCCGAGTTGCCGTTCCGCTTGGACTTCTTCGGTGAGGAACTCGACTCGATACGCGCCTTCAACATCGAGACCCAACTCTCGGAGTCGCGCTTGCAACATATCGACATTGTGGCAGACATCGAGAGCCGCACCACCGAGCGCGGGCTGTCGATGCTCGAGTATATCGACCCGACGACACTCATCGTCATCCGCGAGCCCGAGCGCATCGCCGAGCGCATCGCCGAGATTGCGGCAGCGCATCCTGCCGACAATGCCGTAGTTGCCGGCGACTTTGATGCCTCGGCATTCGACCGCGTGGTCGACGCCGACGCCTTTGCCCGTCATTTGAGCGGCTTCGCTCGCCTATATATCACCGCAGCACCTCCACAGCCCGGTGCCGAGGCAGTCATCGACTTCGGCTGCTCGCCCCAAGGACTGTATCACAAGAACTTTGACCTCATCGCCAAGGATTTCACCCGCTTGCTCGCCGAGGGCTATCGCCTGTATATCCTCAGCGACAATGCCAAGCAATTTGACCGCTTGCGCGCCATATTTGCCGACCGCGGCGATGCCATCGACTTCACCGCCGTCGACAGCACCCTCCACCAGGGCTTTGTCGACCCGCTGACCAAGATGTGCGTGTTCACCGACCACCAAATATTCGACCGCTTCCACAAGTACACCCTGCGCAGCGACCGCGCACGCTCGGGCAAGTTGGCGATGTCTATTAAGGAACTCAATGCCCTGGAAGTCGGCGACTATGTGGTGCATCTCGACCACGGCGTGGGTAAGTTTGCCGGACTGCTGCGCACCGACGTGGGCGGTCACCCCCAAGAGATGATTAAACTCGTCTACCAAAACAACGACATCATCTTTGTATCCATCCACTCTCTACACAAGTTGTCGAAGTACCGTGGCAAGGAAGGCGTGCCGCCCAAACTCAACCGCATCGGCTCGGGGCAGTGGAATAAGGTCAAGGAACGCACCAAGGCAAAACTCAAGGATATTGCCCGCGACCTCATCATGCTATATGCTCGGCGGCGCCAGGAGCGAGGCTTTGCCTTCTCGCCCGACACCTATATGCAACAAGAATTGGAGGCATCGTTCATCTACGAGGACACCCCCGACCAACTCACCGCCACACGCGCCGTCAAGGCAGACATGGAGAGCGACAAGCCTATGGACCGCCTCATCTGCGGCGATGTGGGCTTCGGCAAGACCGAGATCGCCATCCGCGCCGCCTTCAAGGCAGCCACCGACGGCAAGCAAGTGGCTGTGCTGGTGCCCACCACAGTGCTGGCGTTCCAACACTTCAACACCTTCAGCGAGCGCTTGCACGACTTCCCCGTGCGCGTGGATTACCTGTCGCGTGCTCGCTCGCCCAAGCAAGTCAAGGAAATCCTCGCCGACCTTGCCGACGGCAAGATAGATATCATCATAGGCACACACAAACTCATCGGTAAGACCGTCAAATTCAAGGACTTGGGCTTGCTCATCGTTGACGAGGAGCAGAAATTCGGTGTCGCTGTCAAGGAGCGTCTCAAGCAGATGCGTGTCAATGTCGACACGCTCACCATGAGCGCCACGCCTATCCCGCGCACCCTGCAATTCTCGCTGATGGGTGCCCGCGACCTCTCGGCAATCACCACACCGCCCGCCAACCGCTATCCTATCGTCACCACAGTCACCACCCTCGACGATGATATGGTCGCCGAGGCTATCAACTTCGAGATGTCGCGCGGCGGACAGGTGTTCATCGTCAACCATCGCATCGAGGGACTTTATACCTTGGAGAATATGGTGAAACGCCTGGTGCCCGACGCTCGCACCGTGGTGGCGCATGGGCAGATGCCGCCCGAGCAATTGGAGAAGGCTATTGTCGACTTCGCCGCCCACGACTACGACGTATTGTTGTCGACCACCATCATCGAGAGCGGTGTGGATATGCCGCGCGTGAATACCATAATCATCAACAATGCCCAAAACTTCGGACTGAGCGAACTGCACCAGTTGCGCGGGCGCGTGGGACGCAGTTCGCGCAAGGCATTCTGCTACCTCGCCGTGCCCGCCGGTGCTCCGCTGAGCGATGTGGCTCGCCGCCGCTTGCAAGCCATCGAGAGTTTTGCCGACCTTGGCTCGGGCATACAGATAGCCATGCAGGACCTCGACATCCGCGGTGCCGGCAACCTCTTGGGCGCCGAGCAGAGCGGTTTCATCGCCGACCTGGGCTACGAGACCTATCAGAAAATCCTCAAAGAGGCTGTCACCGAATTGCGCACCGAGGAATTTGCCGACTTGGAGACCGCCGACAACGACATCAACGACAGCGAGGACTTTGTCGCCGAGTGCACCATCGAGTGCGACATGGAATTGTCGCTACCGGCAACCTATGTGCCACAAGCATCAGAGCGCATCGCCTTGTATCAAGAACTCGACAGCATCGAGCGCGACGACGCCATCGAGGCGTTTGCTTCGCGATTGCGCGACCGCTTCGGACCCCTTCCCGAGGTCACCCGACAGTTGCTGCAAGTGCCTCGGTTGCGACGCTTGGCACGTCACCTCGGCATCGAGAAGGTCAACCTGCGCGGCGGTGTCATGTACATATACTTTGTGGGCGACGAAAACAAGGCATACTATATGTCACCGATGTTCGGGCGCATACTCTCCTACCTCAATTTGCACCCGCAACGCGTGCATATACGCCAAAACTCCGCCCGCCGCAGTTTTGCCATCGACAATGTCAACGCCATCGACACTGCGGTGAACATTTTTGAAGAAATACTCACACTTCCGTCTGTATGAAAAAGATATTTAGCGACCCTAAGCAATTATTCTATTGGCTGTTAATTGCGTTGACCACTATCGGCGCCATCGGTTGGTTGGTAAATACATGGTATTATAGCGACGACTACTGCTACTCGCGAGAAGTTGTGGGTAACGAAGAATTTTGGGACTGTGTGGGCGAACCGATTACCTCATGGAATCAGGTGATGCCCTCGGTAGTCAACCACTACTTATACCTCAACGGACGCTTGGCAAATGCGGTCCTATTCCCTTTACAAATGTTTCCGCGCTGGGTGGGCATGGGCATCGCCGGAGCGCTTATCGGTGTGTTTCTTTGGGTGCTTTACCATGTAGGGCGTCTCGACCGCTCGCGTGTGTCGTTGCGCTGGCTCACATTGGGACCTGCGCTACTGTGGATAGTGTTGCCGTGGTATGAGAACTTCCAATCAATGGCATACCAATATAATTATGTGCCGGCGTCGATATGTATGCTCACGGTGCTATACTTGATGCGCGATGCAGCGGCTCTGTCACGGCGGAGGCTGTGGATTGCGGTCGTTGCCGGTGTATTCACCGGATTGCTCCACGAGGGCTTTGCCGGCACGCTGGGTGTGGCTCTGTGTGTGATGTGGCTCATGGAACGCGGTGTGGCACGGCGACGCATCGGCTATGTCATCATCGCTACCGGTATTGGCATGGCAGTGTGTGTGCTTTCGGGCACTATTGCTCGCATCTCCAATAGTGTCGACGAGCACAATGGTTGGTATCTTAGATATATGATTACACGCTACCTGCAGCACCTGTGGATGCTATGGCTCGCCCTGGGGCTGTGGGCGCTCTATGCATGGCGACACCGTGGCACCGACAGCCTGCGTCGCCTCAACCATGTGGCGCTACCCTTGCTCGCCGGCATCGTTGCCAATCTCGCCATCGCCATAGTGATGCAAACCAAGGGGCGCGTGCTGTGGCCGGCGATGCTTTGTTGCATCGTGCTCATCATGATTATAGCCTCGGAGTGGATAGGCTCCACGCGTCCGCGTCGCGGAGCAGTGATAGTGATGTCAGTGGCAACCGCCCTGTATGCCCTGTGGCTCGGTGGCGTGGTCTATTGGGAGTGTCGCGTCAGCGAGATGCAACGCAACTTTGCCGAGCGCGCCTCGCAACCCGGGGTTGCCGGCTCCTCGGTGGCTTTCACCGATATGGATACTATGAAGGTGCCATTCTGGACCATGGAATTGGCTACAAATGAGCAATATGAGTGTGCCTTCTTCGGCATGACGGTCGACAGCCACTTCCGCATCTCGGGCACGGGTATGATGGCGATTTATATGCCTATGTCGTGCCAAGGCAAGACCTACGAGGAGTTTGACACCGTCCCCGGCACCGCCGGAATGCGCGGGCATCATCCCTACCTTGCCGTCGACAGCCTCTATGGCGAGCCATCGCAATATATGGGCTTGACGACCTACCGCAACAACGCCCTACTCACCCTGGGCGAGCCTACAATCGAGTGCACACCCATCGAGCGTGCCGCTTTTTGGATCAAAAAGAAATTAGGCATAGATGTCTACCACATCAAACAATTTTACATCATCTATCCGGTGACAGTCGATGGTGTGCAGCGAGGCAGAGTATTCATCGGTAACTTACCCATTGGATTCAATAACCGCGAAGTGCTGAGAATTGACTATGCAGACGAATTGTAAAAAATATTTCCTGTGGATATCCATCGCGCTGACCACTATCGGAGCCATTGGATGGTTGGTCAACACATGGTATTATAGCGACGACTTGTGCTACGCACAACAGGTTGATGACGACAGTTATTTTTGGGTATGTAACAGAGAACCCATCACTACATGGAGTCAGGTTTGGAGTTCAATTTTCTACCACTATATCCACGTTAACGGGCGCTTGGCTAATGCCGTTCTGTTCCCGCTGCAGATGTTTCCGCGCTGGATGGGCATGGGCATTGCCGGGGCGCTTATCGGTGTGCTATTGTGGTTGTTGTATCGATCCGGTCGGCTCGACCGCTCGCGTGTCTCCTTGCGCTGGATAGCGCTGGGGCCCGCCCTGCTTTGGCTCGCTTTGCCATGGTATGACAATTTCCAGTCAATGGCTTACCAATATAATTATGTGCCGCCATCGATATGTATGCTCACGGTGCTGTACTTGATGCGCGATGCCGCGATGCTGTCGCGGTGGAGGCTGTGGATAGCGGTCATTGCCGGGGCGCTCACCGGATTGCTTCACGAAGGCTTTGCCGGCACCTTAGGTGTGGCGTTGTGCGTGATGTGGCTCATGGAGCGCGGTGTGGCTCGTCGACGCATCGGCTATGTCATCATCGCCACCGCCGTGTGTATGGCTGTATGTGTAGTATCGGGCACTATCGAACGTATTGAGACTACAACCGCTGCCGTTGACTTAGGCAACCTTAAGTACTTATTAACAAACTATATTAAGCAATTATGGCCTCTGTGGACCGCAGCAATACTATGGTCAATATATGCGCATAAACACCGAGGCTCCCAGCGATTGAAACAACTCAACAAGGTAGCACTTCCGATACTTGCCGGAGCGCTTGTCAACATTGTTGCCTCTGCACTGTTACTATCCTCTCATCGAGTGCTATGGCCTTGCCATATATGTTGCATCGTGCTCATCATGATTATTGCCTCGGAGTGGATCGGCTCCACGAGTCCACGTCGCGCGGCAGTGGTCGTGATGTCCGTGGCAACCGTCCTGTATGCCTTATGGCTCGGCAGCGTGGTCTATTGGGAATGTCGTGTCGGGGAGATGCAACGTAACTTCTTTGCACACTCCTCGCAGCCCGGCATTGCCCGCTCAGGAGTGTTGTATACCGATATGGATACACTCAAGGTGCCTTTCTGGACCATGGAATTGGCGACCAACGATGGATATGAAATTTCTTTCTTTTCATTCGTTTTTTCCCAACACTTCAATGCATCGACAAATTTAGACAATGAGCCTTTGGCTCTATTATTGCCTATGTCATGCCAAGGAAAGCCTTTTGAGCAATGGGACTCCATTCCCGGCACCGCTCACATGCGTGGCAAGTATCCTTTTGTGGCTGTTGAAAGTATTGATGCTCGATTTGAAAAAGGACCTTTCGCTGAATATTACTGTAATATAGTACTTGAATTGGGCGAGCCGACAATCGAGTGCACACCCATCGAACTCGCGGCATATTGGCTCAAGCGACAGTTGGGCATCGACGTTGACCATATCGAGGTGCGTTGCACCGTATATCCCGTGACAGTCGCCGGTGTGCAACGAGGCAGGGTCTTCTTCAGAAAACTCCCCATCGGACTCAACAACCGCCAAGTGCTGCGCATAGACACCTGTCCCCGATAACAAAATGATTGTGAGATAAATACAACAAGGGAGAAAATGTATGAAAAAGAGTGGAATTGCTACTAATAACGGCTCATCTATTGTGCTCTATATGTCAGATGATGGCAATACCCAACTTGAAGTAAAGTTGGAGAAAGATACCGTATGGCTTAATCGAGAACAAATAGCTCAACTTTATGGTAGAGATTACAAGACAATAGCAAAACATATCAATA
>CALZTY010000011.1 GCA_945829225.1 uncultured Bacteroidales bacterium
TTTATAGCTCTTCAATTTTACGTTTTAACTCACGAGCCTTGTTGCCCATTGCAGTACTATCAGGATATTCATTGATAAGCACGTCAAGTACTTCTATTGATTGAGACTTATCATTATTCCGAAGATATGCGTTGGCAAGTAGCCAACCGATTTCCGGCATGTGTTCTGTATAATCATTATAGGAGTCGCTTAAAGATTCATCCCACATGATTTTCAGTTCGTTGATGGTCATGTCAAGATATCTCTTTGTTTCAATATTGGAATAGAACTCGTTTAACTTATTCTCAATATCATCACTTTCTCCACGAGAAAATTCCGAAGCAGGAAAGTAAGTCAGATACTCAGAACCGAGAGAGGTTACTTGGCTATACTTATAATACTTATACCCTCCGAAAACGCAAAGAAGGATAGATGCAGCCGCAGAAAACGGCAGAACAAATCTGCGGAAAATTAATATCCGGTGGGGCTTGGTTGATGTGCCACAGACTTTTGCTGAAATTTTCTCTACATCAGATAATGATACGTCCCTGATAGACTTGATGGTTTCGTTGTCGTTGTCGCGCCCTACTTGATCCATTGCTTGAACGAGCCGAGCGGTCGCGATTGCTTTGTTGCGAAATGTGTCATTCTCCTTAAGCAACTGTTTGAACGTTACCTCTTCGTCATCTGTCATTTGACCTTTCATATAACGAGAGAGCATCTCATCAAAGCGATCCAAATCTATATCGTTAGTTCTGTTCATGGTCGTTCAAAATAGTTTGTTGCACAATTCATTATATCTCGCCCGAAACTTCTCGCAGCACCGGTGTTTGGTTACTTTCACTGCTCCCTCACTGCTGTAATTGAACATTTCAGCAAGTGATTTCATTGAAAGATTGTCCCTATAAAAACCCCAAAGGAGTTCGTTGCATGGACTGGGAAGATCCTTTACGATTGTTCTGACCAATTCTTCTTTTTGTGCTTCAATGGCTTCATCTCCATTATCAAGCGCAAGAAGAGCCTCAATTTTTTCAGACTGAACTTCTCCATCCATCAATGTGAGAGACATTTCGCTATCAACATTTACTGATTTGGCAGAGCCTCTCAGCATTTCAAGAGCTTTATTCCTACATATCGACATAAAGTAAGTCGATAGTGAAGCCGTCATATTGTCAAGTTTACCTGCTTGGATATTATTGTAGAGGACAATAAATGACTCTTGGAAGATGTCTTTGCAGTCATCTTCATCTATGCCAAACCGATTTTTAAGGAATGCCAGTGCCTTATCCCATTGACTGGAGGCAAACCGATTTAGGTCATTTATGTCATATATGTTGTTTTTGTTTACCATCAATTACTCTTCTCGCTAACCATGTTCTGTTTTATCAATCTCCTGTCTTTACCCATAAAGGTTCGTACAGTTTCAATCCAGGATGTATCAGATGTCAGGCTGATTTTAGACAGCGTCTGATTGACATAATAAGTCAGAGGTCCATAATAACGACCGTTCTGTTTTATCTCAGCGTTAGTTTGATAAGCCCTACATGCTTCCAATATACAAATTCCACTCATTCCCGGACGCAATTGAACCTTCATATTCCCTCGACGGTCAATTTTGGGAATATATTTCTTTCCATTAGGAGTAAAGCCTTGGTCTGTACCTCTAATGAATAATTCTTCTTCCTCTACTTCATCTCCACGGCTGGCGCCTCCCATGTGGCAAGCATCCAAGACAAGATATACATAACCTTGTCTGCCCACTTTAGAGCGAATTGAGGAAACATATCCTTCCAACTCGTCATCTAAGATGTGATTCCGGCCGTCATACACTCCAGCCTTATATTGAAGCATGGCATCATAAGGCACAATTGCTTCATCCCATCCGTCAGCCTCATCCCCGGAAAGGTCTTCATAGGCTTGACCATGTCCGGAAAAATGAATATATACTAAATCCCCGGCGCGACATTCATTCGCCAGTTTTTTGAATGCCAATCGGATTTTACTTGCAGTGGCAGAAGAGTTAGTAATTGTAGTGACAGAGAACCCCTTCTTGCGTAATGTCCCTTTCATTAATTCCACATCATTAGCACCATGTATTGGGTTCCAAGTTAATTCCGTAGCACGATATGTCGGGTAATCTGAAATGCCAATCAAGAGCGCACGTTTCCCTCCGGCATGAGCGCAGCACACACCAAATAAGATTAGAGTTACTATGGCAATCCATTTTTTCATTACTAACGAATTATTCGGAGCCAATTAAGCCCTTGCAAAGTTACTCATTTTTCACGAGGTAATTACTCTAAGACCTTAAAAACTGCTTGACTTTAGGTAATTAGACATAAATCAGCGAGTTGGCTCGGGGGTGAGCCAACTCGCTTGATGGTGGGGTGGGAGGGGATTAGCGGTTGCGATGGCCGCGACCGTTGCGGTGCTCGCGCAGGTTGCCCATCATGCGCTGCTCGATGCGATACATTTGTTCGATTTGCTTGGGCGTGAGGAACTTGCTGTATTCGGCATAGTACTTGCGACGAATGTCGAGCACTTGCTGGCTGTGGTCAAATCGCGCTTGTATCACGCTGTCGGCTTGCTCGTTGTTGAGTTCGTTGCGATTGCCGCGGTTGTTGCGAGGTCCGAGTGCCCAAATCTCCTTCTGGCAATTCATGTAGGTGGTGACGAAGCGTTGGCTTGTCTCGGGCTCGAGGGCAAGTTCTTGAGCGATGTAATTGGCTTGACGCTCGGCGAGTTGCTCGCGAGTGAGTTGCTCGTTGCCATCGCCTTGACGGTTGCCACGGCGGTGCTGTGCCGATGCCGAAAGGGATACTGAGAGGAGTGCTACGATGAGCACAAAAATTTTGGAATAACGTTTCATAGTGTGTGTATTTAATAATTAAAGAAGATGTCGTCTTGATATACTTCGAGGAGGTAGAGTTGGTCGTCGTCGGAGAGTTGGTCAAATGCCAATTCGACCGATGTGTAGTCGTCCTGGGGAGCAAATATCACCTTGTCGGCAAACATCCACACCAGAGCGATGGTAGCAGCGACGGCGGTGTATCGGATGACGTGGCGGAGGACGTTGTTGCGGTGTTGCCGGCGGGTGGCGCGCTCGATGATGCGGCTCGGCATTTCTTCAAAGAAGCCTTCAGGGACCTTGTAGGGCATCTTTTTGCCTATTCTATCTAAATCTTGAGCGTTCATATCTCAGAGTGTTGAGTTCATATAATTGATAATTTTCTCTTTGGCTTGGTGGTAGTTGGCTTTGGCAGCCGAGGGTGTTGACTCGGTGATACGAGCGATGGTGTCGTAGTCGAGTTCGTCGTAATATCGCAGGTTGAAGGTCAACTGTTGCTTGTATGGCAGAGCGAGAATGGCTCGCTGTAGTTTGATGGCTTCCAAGTCGCTGTAGTCGATATATTGGTCGACGGCGGCTTGAGCCTCGCCGGGGATGTCATCGAGCGAGATGGTGGCGCGGCTGTTGCGTTGGCGCTGTCGCAGGGCTTCATTGGAGGCAATGCGATATATCCAGGCGGTGAGCGATTGCTCGAGGTCGACCCTGTCGATGGCTGCATATACGCGGACAAAGGTTTCCTGGAGGGCGTCTTGTGCATCGTCGTGTGATACGGTGATGCGTCGGATGTGCCAGTATATCTGCTCTTGGTAGGTATTGAGGAGCAAGCCGAAGCCTCGATTGGCATCTTGTCGTATTGCTTGTAATATGTCTCTTTCGGTTGCGGTCATTGCTTGTCTTTTTCGTTTGCTTTCACTTATTATACCCGCCGAAGTGTTAAAAGTCAAATCCGGAGTCTCAATTTTCACGACAATTAACACAAGAAGCCCCCGACAGTGTGCCGAGGGCTTCGTATGTTAATGCGATTTAAGGATTAACGACCGGAGTCTTTAATCTTCTTGGTGAGTTTCTCATTGAACTCCTTGGCGTCGCGCAACTCGTCGAGGCTGAGGTGCATGCGGTAGCGCCAATAGTGACGCGGGTTGGCAGGCACGTTGATTACCTCGTCGGCGGGGTTGTCGCGGCGGAGCTTGCCATCCATCGATAGCCAGTCGGCGAGAGGCAGGATGCAGAGCATCGAGGGCGACTTGACTTGCAAATCGAGAATCTTCTCGCATACCCAAGGCTCGGCGAAGTAGGGTGCATCACCACCCTCGTGGAGCACGTCGTGGAAGAACTGCGAGGACTTGCCACGGTCTTCCTCCCACCATACGCGGATACCGCCCATGTCGTGGGTAGATGTGGTGCACACGCTGTTGTAGGGGTATGACCAAGTGTTGCCGAAGGGTGTGGTAGGATCCTTGGGCATACGTTGAATCTCGAGGGTGAGAATCTGCAAATTGCTGAGCACGGCGGGCACGCAGCCGGGAATCATACCGAGGTCCTCGGCGCAGGTGAGCATCGAAGTGGCTTCGATGAGCGGGGGTAACTTCCACATAGCCTTGCCGTACCAGAAGTCGTTGTGGCGGCGATAGAAGAAGTCGTTGTAAAGGCGGTCGAAGCACCAGCGCTCGTAGTCGTTGAGGGCACGGTAGGTGTAGGTGAACTGTGCCGAAATGCGCGGATGGAACTTGCCGGGTTCGTAGGGGTCGGGAACGAAGAGCACTTGGTCGATAAGACCGAGCAAGCCATCGCACAGGCGGCTGTTCTTTTCATCCTTAGGCTCGTTGGCAAAGAAGTCCTCGACGGCACGCTGTGTAGCGAAGGGGTCTTTGAGTTTGAGTCGTCCGCCACCGATCTCGTACATGAAGCGTTCGCGAGCCTCCTCGGCATAGTCACCGAAGAAGTCATGGAGCATCCAGTCGTAGATGTAGGGAGTGGTCTGCAAGTCGATATCGAGCCAGAAGTCGTAGTTGTAGCGCAACTCATCAACGCTGAAGGGCAACGCGGGATAGAAGATACCGAGCAAGCCGTGCACGGCGTTGATAGGAATTTGCCAGATGCGGAAGAAACCGAGGATGTGATCGACACGATAGGCATCGAAGTATTGAGCCATGTTGCGGAAACGGTCTTTCCACCACTCGAAGCCATCGCGAGCCATCTCTTCCCAGTTGTAGGTGGGGAAGCCCCAGTTTTGCCCCATCACCGAGAAGTCATCCGGTGGAGCACCGGCTTGGCAGTCCATATTGAACAAGCGAGGATAGATCCAAGCATCAACGCTGTCGCGGGAGATGCCGATGGGAATATCGCCCTTGATGGCTACACCTGCGGCACGAGCATATTCGTGAACCTCGGTGAGTTGCTTGGCGAGGTTGAATTGGAGATACATGACGAAGTCGATTTCGTCGCGGTGTTCGGCGATGAAAGCATCGACTTTAGCCTTGTCGTATTCGGCAAATTCGCCCCAGCGAGAGAATACGGGGGTGCCGTTGATGTCGCGGAGCACGCAGAATGCGGCGTAAGGCTCAAGCCACGAGGCATTTGCATCAACAAACGCCTTATACTCGTGCGATGACAATACGCGCTTGCCGTCTTGTGCAAAAATCTCCTTGAAATATTCGTTCTTGACGTTGTTGACACGCTCGTAGTCGACTTGCGGGAGGGCATTCAACTCGGCGCGCTGAGCCTCATAGTAATTGCGACGCTCGGTGTCGGCGAGGGTGCCGAGTTCCTCGAGGCGCAGATACATGGGATGCAGAGCGAAGCAACTGATAGCCTTGTAGGGATAAGAGTCGACCCAAGTGTGAGTCATTGTAGTGTCGTTAATGGGGAGGATTTGGAGGAAACTTTGACCGGTTTCCTTGCACCAGTCGACCATCTTCTTGAGGTCTAAGAAGTCACCTACGCCGAAGTCGTCGTCGCTACGGAGGGAGAATACCGGGATAGCAGTACCGGCACCGCGCCAGGGAGCGAGGGGATTGAAGAAGCGCATGCCGGCAACGATTGTCGATACATCGCTCTTGGGGTCGACTCCGAGGCGGCGGTTGTCACCACCTTCCCATGCTACGACATTGCCATCCTTGTCGATAATGACAAATTTGTACTCGGTATCGGCAGCGAGACCGCGAGCTTCCACGGTGGCGGTCCACTCGGGATAACCAAAGTCGCTAAGGACAGTAGCCTTGGCGGGGTCCCAGTTGCCGAGGACGGTAGCGCCGCCACAGACGGCGAGGCGCCACTCGGGTTGTAACATGGGCGCGGCAATCTTGAAGGTCACGTGCCCGATGCGCGGAAGGATTTCCTTGGCGGGGTCGGGGCGCTTGCAGATGCACTCGGTGAAAGCCGATGCGTAGCAAGGCTTGTCCCAAGGCTGGTCTTGCCAGCGGTCGAAGACTTGATAAACGCGAGCGTTGCGACCACGGCTGAAGTGATGGGCAGGACCCCACTCATTCTTGCAATGACCGTTCTCGTGTCGCACTTGATAACGATAATTGATGCTCGCACATTCGTCGGGCACCTCGATGTCGATGCTCCATTGCGAGCCGTCGCCCAAGGTCATTTTCAGAGCCTTGTGGTAGTCGTTCTCGCCGAGCTCAGCGACATCACCGGTTATGTACAACGATTCGCCCCAATTGGTGCGATAATCGATCTTGAATGTTAGTTTCATCTATAGTTTTTGATGATATTAGGATGTGATAAGTTTCTATGACTGCAAAGGTAATCAAAAATTTTAAATGACCGCATTTTCAATCACTTGTTTTTACTTTTTTGACTACTTTGGCGGGATTTCCTACGGCAATACAGTTGTCGGGTATGTCTTTAGCCACGACACTCCCTGCACCGATGGTGCAATTATCTCCAATAGTAACCCCGGGAAGGATCACTACGCCGCCACCAATCCAGCAATTGTTGCCGATAGTGACCGGGCGCGCCCATTCGCGTCGGGAATTACGCTCGACGGGGTCGGTACTGTGACAGGCAGTGTAAATGCCGACATTCGGGCCGATGAAGCAGTCGTCACCAATGCGCACCGGTGCTTCATCAAGAATAGTGAGACCGAAATTGGCAAAAAAACGCTTGCCCACATAGATGTGCTTGCCATAATCGCAGTAAAAAGGCTGGTTGATGAATGTATCATCGTCACATTTGCCCAACAGGTCTTGGAGAAAAGCATTACGCTCCTTGAGCAACGTGGGACGCAACTGATTATATTTCCAACACTTATCTTTTACTTCGTTTAATATATTAATTAAGTAGGCATCATCGGCAGCATAAATCTCGCCGGCGAGCATTTTTTTGTATTCCGTCATCATAGGAAAATCTCCGAGAGCGTGGGGTGGGCGTGAATATAACGACGAGCCACGTCGGTATGCTTGACATGGTCAGTGACCAGAACAGTAGCCTCGGCGATGAGGTCGGCAGCGTGGTGCCCGAGAATGGTGATACCGAGGATTGTATCATCGTCGGCGACGAGCATTTTCACCAGTCCGTCGGTGTGCCCCTCGGCATTTGCCTTGCCGTTAGATGAGAATTGATGCTTCACTACCTTATATGGAATACCTGCGCTGTCGAGAGATGAGGCGTTTGTGCCGACAGTAGCGACCTCTGGGCTTGTGAAAACAACAGACGGCACGCATCCGGCATTGAATGCCTTGGGGTCGCCGAGGGCAATGACTCGCCCTTGAGCGATGGCGCTGTGAGCAAGCATCGACTTGCCGTTGACATCGCCTATGGCATAGATGCCGGGGACTGATGTACACATATTCTCATCAACAACGATGAAGCCACGGCGGTCAAGTTCAATGCCTACCTCGGCAGTGCCTTGGGGCACGACGGGACGACGCCCGACAGCCATTACCACTTTCTCAGCCTCGATAGTCACGGCGCCCTTCTTGGTGTCGGCGCTGACACAGAGCGTGTTGTCATCGACACGAGCCACGGTAGTCACGGCAGCCCCGACCTTGAAGTCTATGCCTTGGCGCGAGAGTTGCTGACGCAATCGCTTGGCAATGTCGGCATCTATCATGGGCAATACCTCGGGGCAAAATTCAACCACGGTGGTTTTGACACCGAAGGTATTCATAATCGAGGCAAACTCCATACCTATGACACCGCCACCGATAATCACCATAGATACCGGCAAACTATCCATAGCCAGCACATCGGTGCTGTCGATGCACAAGTCGGCACCCGGAATAGGTAGTCGAGCGGTCGAGGAGCCTGTGGCAATCACAATACGCTTGGAGGCTGTGTAAGTGTCGTCGCCGACGGCAACTGTTGTGGATGTCAGGAGCTTGCCCTCGCCACGCACGATTTGCACGCCCGAGAGTTGATACTCAATACCAGAGCGCAAATTATTGATGACGCTATCGACACGTTGACGAGCGACGGAGTAATCAAAGGCTTGCACCCGGGCAGTGACACCGAAAGCAGCCGCGCGGCTCACTGCCGATAGGGCATCGGCAGTGGCGCACAGGCATTTGGTGGGGATGCAGCCACGGTTGAGACAAGTGCCGCCCAATTGGTCGCGCTCAATGATAACGACCGACTCGCCGGCAGAGGCGAGCATCGCGGCAAGTTCATATCCGCCGGGACCGGCTCCTATAATAATATTGTCTACTGTCATTTACACAAATCCGAGTAAGTGAGACGAGGATTCATAGCCGCTTCTGTTTCGTCGGGGTGAGCCATCGGGGTATCGTGAGGAGCCGACTTGACGAGTTCGGGAGTCTCGTGGGCTTCGATAGCAATCTGACGCATCGCAGCGATAAAGTTGTCGAGAGTCTCGATGCTCTCGGTCTCGGTGGGCTCGACCATCAACGACTCGTGGAAAAGCAGCGGGAAGTAGATAGTCGGGGCATGGAAGCCGAGGTCGAGGAGTCGCTTGGCAACATTGAGCGTGGTGACGCCTGTCGACTTGTCGGCGAGACCGTCAAACACGAACTCGTGCTTGCAAGGACCTGCGACTGGCTGCTTGTAAAGGTCGTTGAGGGCATTCATCACATAGTTGGCGTTGAGCGTGGCGAGAGGACCTACCTGGCAGAGGCCGTCGTTGCCCATTGTCATGATATAAGCGAGAGCCTTGACGATGACCGAGAAGTTGCCCATCCACGAGGATACGCGTCCCAAGGAACAATCGTCGCAGTTGATGGAGAACGAGCCATCAGCGGCTTTCACCACGTGAGGACGCGGGAGGAACTGTTCCAATCCGGCGCGTACACCGACAGGACCGCTGCCGGGACCGCCACCACCGTGAGGTGTCGAGAAGGTCTTGTGGAGATTGATGTGCATTACATCGAAGCCCATATCGCCAGGGCGAACGATGCCGAGCATCGGGTTGAGGTTGGCGCCATCGTAGTAAAGCAGGGCGCCGGCAGCATGCACCATCGAGGCAATCTCCGGAATATTCTTCTCAAACATACCGGCAGTGTTGGGATTTGTCATCATGACGGCAGCCACTGTTTCGTCGAGTTTCGACTTGAGGTCTTCGACATCAACAGTTCCGTCGGCGAGGCTTTGGACCTCGACAACATCGTAGCCGGCTATGGTAGCCGATGCGGGATTGGTGCCGTGAGCCGAGTTGGGAATAATTACACGGCGACGAGCCGAGTCGTTGCGGCTCTCGTGGTAAGCGCGAATGACGAGCATACCTGTCAACTCGCCGTGAGCACCGGCAAACGGGTTGAGCGAGAAGTCAGCCATACCGCCGATTTCGCTGAGTGCGCGTTGCAGGTTCCAATAAACCTCAAGCACGCCTTGCACGGTCTCGACAGGCTGCTGCGGGTGCAGAGCCGTGAGAGTAGAGTCGGAGGCAAGCAACTCGTTGATTTTGGGGTTATACTTCATGGTACAAGAGCCCAGAGGGTAGAAGCCGGTATCAACACCGAAGTTGTTGGTCGATTGATTGTTGTAATGACGCACTACAGTGGGCTCGTCGACCTCGGGTAGAGCCGGAGCATCCAGGCGCAACAAGCCGGCAGGTAATTGAGCCAATGTATCATCATTATCACCGTGCGGAAGGCTATAACCGCAACGTCCGGGTTTTGATAACTCAAAAATCAGTTTGTCATAAAGTTTGCGGTTCATAACTTACAAGGTTTTAACGATTGATGCATAAGCGTTAATTTCATCATTAGTGCGCTTCTCGGTAGCGGCGATGAGCAGATGGTTGTCATCAATGGCAACGCCGGCGAGGATGCCGTTGTCGCGGAGCACATTCAACACTTGTGCCGAGGTGATGCCATCGGCGAGTGTCATTACAAACTCATTGAGGAATGGCTTGTCGGGGTAGGTGAGAGACATCTTGCCGGTGGCTTGTAGCTTGGCAGCAAGAGCGTGGGCATTGCTCGAGGAGAGACGATTGACCTCGCGGAGCCCTGCAGCGCCCATCAGCGACATATAAATGCCGACATACAAGGTCATCAAGCCTTGATTAGAGCAAATATTGCTGGTGGCTTTTTCGCGACGGATATGTTGCTCGCGTGCTTGAAGAGTGAGCACGAAGACACGCTGACCATTTTCATCGGTTGTGGCACCGACGATACGACCGGGCATCTTGCGCATCAGTGCGCGTGTGGCGCACATATATCCGAGGTAAGGACCACCGTAACTCAAGGGAATACCGAGCGACTGAGCCTCGCCGACGGCTATGTCAGCGCCCCATTGACCGGCGGGCTTGATAACCCCGAGGGTTGAGGCATGTGAATTGACAATCATAAGCGCCTTGGAGCCGTGGATGAGGTCGGCAAAGCCATCGAAATCCTCGAGAATACCATAATAATTAGGGGTCTGGAGGATTACGCCGGCAACATCGCCTGTGGCGAGCATCTCAGCCATAGCAGCGCGGTCGGTCACGCCATCGGCTGCGGGAATTACGTCAATGGTAATATCTTGATAGTGAGCGTAGGTCTTGACGACATCAGCCACCTTGGGGTCAAGAGTAGCCGACACGAGCACGCGGCGACGTTTCTTGGCTGAGTGCACAGCCATCATCATAGCCTCGGCGGTGGCAGTGGCGCCGTCGTACATCGAGGCATTGCACACATCCATGCCGGTGAGTTGAGTCATCATCGATTGGTACTCGAAGATGTATTGCAGAGTGCCTTGCGAGATCTCGGGCTGATAGGGAGTGTATGCAGTGAGGTATTCGCTACGAGCGACCAGTGAAGCGACTGCTGCCGGGGTGTAGTGGTCGTAGGCACCGGCACCGGCAAAGCACACCAAGGGCTTGTTGTACCCGGCGAGCGCCTTGACGGCGGCATTGACCTCCATCTCACTCTTGCTCTCGGGCAAGTTGTAACCGTCTTTTAAACGCAGTGAAGTCGGCACATCACTATATAAATCATTGATGTTGTCGACTCCACAGCGAGCCAACATTTGCTCTATATCAGATGCAGTATGTGGCAGATAAGGGTGGGGCATATATTAGAGATTAATGTTTCTCGGCTTCACACACTTTCTCGTATGCTTCGGGCGAAAGGAGTTTCTCAAGTTCAGCGGGGTTAGACATTTCCACCTTTATAATCCAGTTGGTCTCGGGGTCTTCATTCACCAAACGAGGATTATCGGCGAGGGCTTCATTGACTTCAACAACAGTGCCGGAAACAGGCGAGAAAAGGTCGCTGGCGGCCTTGACGCTCTCGATAGCACCAAATTCAACACCTGCCTCTACTTCATCATCTTCTTCGGGCATATCGACATAAACAACGTTGCCCAACTGTGCGGCAGCAAATTTTGAAATACCGATGAATGCCACATTACCTTCGACACGGGCATATTCGTGGGTGGGGAGGAAATAAAGATTGCTCATTGTTGTATTGTTTTTAATTAGTTTTTATACTTGGGTTGATAAAATCTTTTCTTAATGACCACGGCGGCAAACACTTTGCGACGCACTTGCACCTGCAATTTGGTATCCAATGCAGCGTATTGAGGATTTACCAATGCCATGGCGATGTTCTTGTCGAGGGTGATGGAGTGATATCCGGTGGTAATCTCGCCCACTTGCTCGCCAGCCTCGTTGAGCACGGGATAGCCGTGGCGGGCAATTGCCTTGCCCTCGATTTCGAGACCGACCACTTTGTAGCGCATACCCTCAGCCTTTTGCTTCACCAATACGTCACGACCGATGAACTCAGGCTTGTCTACCTTGGCAAACATTCCCAAACCAGCCTCCAGAGGGGTGATTTTGTCGGTTAATTCATCGCCATAGAGAGGCAAGCCTGCCTCGAAGCGCAGAGTATCGCGGCATCCAAGTCCGCAAGGCTCGACACCGGCGGCAATCAATTTGTCCCAATACTCAAGAATTACAGCCGGAGTGGCATAAATCTCAAAGCCGTCCTCGCCGGTGTAGCCGGTGCGCGATACAACTAATGGCGCTTTTTCGGCGGCAAAGTCGGGCACGGTGAAGGTGTAGAATGTCAGTGCCGAGGCATCGATGCCGAGCACCGCTTTGAGAGTCGCTTCAGCCTCGGGACCTTGCACGGCGAGTTGGGCGTAGTCCTCGCTGAGGTTGTTGACTGTTACATTATACCCGGATGTGTGAGCCATAATCCACTCAACATCCTTGTCGATATTTGAGGCATTAATCACCAAAAAGAAGGTGTGAGCATCGCATTTGTAGACGAGCAAATCATCGACCACACCGCCGTCATCATACAGCATCATACCATACATCACCTTGCCGTTGACCATGGGAGCGACATCGCCGGTGAAAATGTGGTTGACAAACTCGGTTGCTTGCTCGCCGGTGATGAGCACTTCGCCCATATGCGAGACGTCAAACACTCCGACCTTGCCTCGTACTGCATTATGTTCTTCTTCGATGCCGCGGTAACTGATAGGCATATCGTAACCTGCAAAGGGTGACATCAATGCGCCCATCTCGACGTGGCGGCTATGCAAACATGTCTCTTTCATTGTTGGTAGTTTTTTAGGTATGATGTAATTGATTAATTGATTCGACAATAATTTCAACAAGCATTGGGTTGTTCATGCCGGGGATAACCGTAGCCACATCAACGCTCGACAATGCATTGGCAATACCATCGTGTGTAGCCGGTGCACCGACCAGATTGTGGCATATAACCTCGTTGATATCGGCGAGAGCAAAGAAATCGCCGCTGAGGCGACATCCGGCTATCTTGTTTTCATTATCCACGACAATATCGCAGGCAAACTCGCCGGCACCTTCGACACGCGTGGCTTCGTCCACATTGCATGGCTTGTCATCATAGAAATCAGCCATGAGATACGACTGCATGATTTCTTCGATCTGAGCCACTTGCTCGTCATTCACCTCAACGACTCCGTCATTGCACAAGTGCGACAGGGCGTAATCGACAAATTCGCCACAGGACATCGCCAATCCTTGAGCCTTCAGCGTAGTGATGCGCGATGGCACCGACTTCACCCCCTTGCTCGTTAATTTGGCTCGTGAAGGGGTCAATGCTTGCGACATCGTCGCGAAATCGGCATCGTAGAGCATGGTGCCATGAACTATGCTGTGCCCCGGAACACCATAGTAGGCGTTGCCGGCGACTTTCATGCCGCTGATTTCGACATCGTTGCGACCGCCCGAGCGAGCATCAAGCCCTAACGAACGGAGCATATCGCTCACCATGGTGGTGTAGCGGTCAAAGGAGGTCTGCACGCCCGACGACGGGGTGATGTAACTAAACATAATGTTGTTCATATCGGCGTATACGCAGCCGCCTCCACTCTTGCGGCGCCACACCTTTATCCCTTGCCGGCGGCAATACTCCATGTCGACCTCGCGATGCATAATCTGGTGTCTGCCACATATCACTGATGGCAATACTTGCCAAGTAAAGAAATACTCGTTGGCGGGCAGATAGCGTGTAGCCCATTCCTCTGCAGCGAGATAGAACGGTAGTATACGCGATTTTGAGTCAGGCAGTTTGATTTGAATCATAATGCGTGTCTGATGTTACGGGCAAAGTTACAAATAATTTTCACAATTTGTATACTTCGAGGGTTCAATTTTTTTACGTTTTCATTTTTCGGTGTTTTTAATAGTGTTAGTTACAAGGTTTTTCATTCTCATTTATCCATCTTAATCTAATACGGTGCAAAATTACAATATATATTTTAAATGTGCAACACTTGTGCTGATTTTTTTAAAAAAATTTTTTGTTGCATAGTTGCAACAAAATTCGTACCTTTGTCTAAAACATTTTTATGCCCAAGGTCCTATTATATATTACTTCAAAAATTTTGTGGATATTTCTTTTTTACAATACTGATTTCCACGAAAATAGAGCACATGTTCACGTTGGTAAGCGTGATACAAATAGGCTTTGTAAAATCTGGCTTGAACCAAGTATTGAACTCGCGACCCAAGGAGATCTCACTACTACACAGGTAAATGAAGTGATTAGGATTGCGGCAGAACACAAAGACATACTTTTAAGGCAATGGAATGCGTTCAAGAATGGTAATGTAATTAGAATGATAAAAATAAAAAAGTAGGAGGATAATATGTATAAATCTGAAGGTTTTTGGAATGTTGTTCCTCAAATAAAGGCTTTGTCTTTCCCCAAACGCGGCAAGATGCAAGTGGATTTGCAAGATGGCAGGTCTATTACGATGCCTATTTCTGCTTTCCCAAGCATAAAAAAAGTACCGGTCAAGGAAAGGAATAATTGGTATCTCATTGGCGGTGGTGTTACATGGGACTCATGCTCTGAAGTTATTCATATTGAGCAAATCTTGGGTAATTACGCCAATTATGCTCATGAATGTCAATAATTTAATGCTTTTTTGTAGAATATAATACGATTCGTTGAATAATTTTTTGTTGCATAGTTGCTACAAAATTCGTACCTTTGTGCCGAAATTTTTCAAAGTATATGAGAAGTTGTAGTTCGCGTCATTTACGTAAAAAGTCCGGCTCACGTCGGGCAAAACGTTTTGGCGCGATGTCTTTTTAATAGCGCCATATGACAACTACTTCATACACACGGCTTCGGAACTCTTTCGCTTACACAAGCGATGCTTCCGGAGCCGCCGCAATTTCTAAGGTTACTTACTTTCACATTATATTATTATGTCCACTTCTTTGAGATTTAAAGTAGTAAAAGAGGCTTTTGACCGCAAAGCAGTCTCAGTGAAAACCCCGGAGGAACGTCCGGAGGCATTTTTTGCCAAAGCAGTTTTCAACCGCAAGCGCATGTATGAGTACCTGCCCAAGGACACATACGACAAGCTTATCAAAGCGATTGAAGAGAAGCAACCCATCGACCGCGCCCTTGCCGACAGCGTTGCCGAAGGCATGAAGCGCTGGGCTATAGACAATGGTGCTCGTCACTACACCCACTGGTTTCATCCTCTCACCGATGGCACTGCCGAGAAACACGATGCCTTCATCGAGCACGATGGCAAGGGTGGGGTAGTCGAGGAATTTACCGGCAAACTGCTTGTCCAGCAAGAGCCTGATGCGTCTTCATTCCCCAATGGCGGTATCCGCAACACCTTCGAGGCTCGCGGCTACTCGGCATGGGATATTTCCTCGCCCGCTTTCATTCTCGATGGCACTCTTTGCATTCCCACTATTTTTATCTCATACACAGGCGAATGTCTTGACTACAAGACCCCTCTGCTCCGCGCTCTCAATAGCGTAGATGTGGCTGCCACCAAGGTAGCTCGCTGGTTTGACTCCGAGGTCAAGCACGTCAAGTCGTATCTCGGTTGGGAGCAAGAATACTTCCTCGTCGACGAAGCCCTCTTCTCGGCACGCCCCGACTTGGTACTAACCGGGCGCACACTTATTGGTCACGAAAGTGCTAAGAATCAGCAGCTTGAAGACCACTACTTCGGCGCTATCCCCTCGCGTGTCGAGGCATTCATGCTCGACCTCGAGACCGAGGCTCATCGTCTCGGTATACCCGTGAAGACTCGTCACAACGAGGTTGCCCCCAACCAGTTTGAGTTGGCTCCCATCTATGAAGAGACCAACCTCGCCAACGACCACAACCTGTTGATAATGACCTTGATGGGTGAAGTGGCACGCCGTCACAACTTCCGCGTACTATTGCACGAAAAGCCCTTTGCCGGTGTCAACGGCTCGGGCAAGCATAACAACTGGAGCCTCGGTACCGACAACGGCACCATGCTCTTCTCGCCCGGCAAGACTGCCAAGGGTAACCTGCAGTTTATCACATTTATTATTAATGTGATGGCAGCCGTGCACAAGCACAATGCCCTCCTCAAGGCTTCGATTATGTCGGCAACCAACTGCCACCGTCTCGGCGCCAACGAGGCACCTCCTGCAATCATCTCGATTTTTACCGGCAAAGCAATTGCAAATATCCTCGAGAAACTGGAGAATGCCACTACCGATGAGTTGGCTAATATATCCAAAAAAGAGGGTGTCTCCTTGGGCTTGGCTCAAATTCCCGAACTCCTCATTGATAATACCGACCGCAACCGTACATCTCCATTTGCATTCACCGGCAACCGCTTTGAGTTCCGTGCCGTCGGTTCGTCAGCCAACTGCGCTTGCTCGATGATTGTACTCAATGCCGCTGTTGCCGACCAACTCAACTACTTCTATGATGCTGTCAATGCTCGCGTGGCTAAGGGGCAAGAATTAAATGACGCTATCCTCGAGGAACTCCGTCAACTCGCTCGCGACTGCAAGGCTATCCACTTCGATGGCAACGGCTACTCCGATGAATGGAAAAAAGAAGCCGCTCGCCTCGGTCTTGACTGCGAAACTTCCGCACCCAAGATTTTTGATGCTTACCTCCGTCCCTCAAGCGTCGAGATGTTCCGCCGCACCGGCGTTCTCTCTGAGGTAGAATTGCATGCTCGCAACGAGGTTAAGTGGGAGATGTACACCAAGAAAATCCAGATTGAAGCGCGTGTCCTCGGCGACCTCGCCATCAATCATATCATCCCCGTGGCTACACGATACCAGTCGGCTCTTGTTGACAATGTCGTCAAGCTCAAATCCCTCTTTACCGGAGTCAAGGGTGCCAAGATCGTGTCGCACGACCTCGAGACTATCGAAAAAATCAGCGACCACATGGATATCATCAAGACCGAAGTCGACCGTATGATTGAGGCGCGTAAGCAAGCCAATCATATCACCGACGAGCGCGAGAAAGCCATCGCTTATCACGACACTGTAGTGCCTCCGATGGAAATTATCCGCCGTCATGTCGACAAACTCGAATTGATGGTTGACAACGAAATGTGGCCTTTACCCAAATATCGCGAATTACTGTTTATCCGTTAATGGAACCTCTCAAGCATGAATGTGGCGTAGCATTGATACGTCTGCGCAAACCTCTTTCGTACTACCGCAACAAGTACGGCACTTACACCTATGGGCTCGACAAGCTCTACTTGTTGATGGAGAAACAACACAACCGCGGTCAAGAAGCCGCCGGTGTCGGTGTAATAAAACTTCAGGCGCCCGCCGGTCACGAACTCATCTTCCGTGAGCGAGCCCTGGGCAAAGATGCAATCCAAAACATCTTCGCCAAGGTATTCCGTGACATCCCCGATGATGTCAACCATCTCGACGAAAGCGAGGTGGAACAATACACGCCATTCGTAGGCGAGATGTATATGGGACACCTGCGTTACTCCACCACCGGGCGCAGTGGTATCAACTATGCTCATCCTGTTTTGAGACGTAACAACTGGCGTTCCCGCTCAGTGATGCTGTGCGGTAACTTCAATATGACCAACGTTGCGCAGATGTTTGACTCGGTGGTGTCATCGGGTCAACATCCGCGTATCTATAGCGACACCAATCTGCTCCTGGAGCAGATTGGCTTTGCTCTCGACAAGGAAAACCATCGTCTATACCACCAATTCCGCGAGACTCTCCATGACCCCGAGTTGGCTTATGCCATTGAGGATAACCTCAATATGGGCTCGGTGCTCAAGAAAGTATCGCCTCAGTGGGATGGCGGCTTCGTCATGTGTGGCTTCACCGGCTCGGGCGACATGTTTGCCCTCCGAGATGCCGGCGGTATTCGCCCTGCATTCTATTACATTGATGATGAGGTGATTGTGCTTGCATCCGAGCGACCGGTGATACAGACATGCTTCGACCTCGATGTCGATGATGTGCACGAACTCGAGCCCGGTTGCGCTCTCATTGTTGACAATAAATCGCGCTTCAAGATTGAGCGAATCCTCCCCGAGAGCAAAAACGAGCGGTGCTCATTTGAGCGCATCTACTTCTCGCGTGGTAGCGACGTGGATATTTACAACGAGCGCAAGGCGCTCGGCAGCGCACTGGTGGGCAAGTTGCTCCATATGATTGACTACGATGTGGAGCATACGGTATTCTCGTTTATTCCCAACACTGCCGAGGCTGCTTTCTTCGGAATGGTTAACGAACTCAACGAGCGTCTTAATAAATGTAAATTGCGTGACATCAATGAATTACAGTCACAAGGCAAGCTTACTGATGAAGCGCTGAACGCCATTATCTCACGCAAAGTACGCATCGAGAAAGTTGCCGTCAAGGATGTCAAGATGCGCACTTTCATTACCGAGGGCGACTCTCGCAATGATATGGTTGCTCACGTCTACGATGTCACTTACGGCACAGTCACTCCCGAGGTTGACAATCTCGTGGTAATTGACGACAGCATCGTCCGTGGCACCACGCTCCGCGAGTCTATTCTACGACAGCTCGACCGCCTGCATCCGCGCCGCATTATTTTTGTAAGTTCCTCACCTCAAGTGAGATACCCCGATTATTACGGCATTGATATGTCGAGCCTCGACCAATTCATAGCCTTCCACGCTGCTATCAAGTTGTTGCAAGAGACCTCTCGGGAGCAGATTATCCACGACACCTATCAGGCTTGTTTGCAACAGCGCTCTCTTCCCGATGAGGAGCGCAGCAACTGTGTAAAAGCCATCTACGAGCCTTTCTCTGAGGCTGAACTTTCCGACCGCATCGCTCGCCTTCTGGTCGAGGGTAGTGTGCGACCTCCTCGCGCTTCGGTTGATATCGTATATCAATCGCTTGAGGGCTTGCATCGCGCTATTCCCAATCACCCCGGCGACTGGTACTTCTCGGGCGATTATCCCACACCGGGTGGCAACCGTCTCGTCAACGAGGCTTTCATCGATTATTACGAGAATTTATTTAAATAAACACTATGAAAACTCCTTTATTTACAACTATGGCACTCGCATTGTTGTTCCCGTTGGGTGCGTCGGCTGACGCGCCCCGTGGAGTTGATCGTGCCAATCTTGACCCGTCGGTAGCACCCGGACAGGATTTCTACCAATATGCTTGTGGAGGGTGGATGCAAGCTAATCCTCTTACCGAGGAATATTCACGCTACGGCACCTTTGACCAATTGATTGAGCTTAATCGTCAACAGGTCCGCGACCTCGTCCTCAATCTCGACCCCAAAAATGAGCTTCCAGGCTCGAATGCTCGCAAAATCGCAGACCTCTATGCCCTCGGCATGGACAGCGTTCGTCTCAATCGCGAAGGTTCTTCGCCTGTGCTCAACGACCTTGTCGCTATCGGCAACACATCGCGCGAGGGCTTCATTGACCTCTTGGCTTCAATGCCGGGTGTCAGCGCCTTCTTCGGAACTTACGTTGAGGCTGATATGCTCGATGCAAACATCAATACTATGTATTGGATGCAAGGAGGTCTTGGGCTCGGCGACCGTGATTACTACATTGAGAATAGCCCGAACACCAAGAAGGTGCTCCTGGCTTATCGCAACTACCTCCACACCCTTGCAACGCTTATCGGCATGAGCGACGCTGCGGCATATGAGTTTGTCGCAAATGTTGTCAATATTGAGACACAACTCGCCAAAGTCGCTATGTCGCGCGAGGAACTCCGTGACCCCGCCGCCAGTTACAACCCGATGCCAATGGCTGTTCTTGCCGAAGAGTATCCCAATATCGACCTGCGTCGTTACTTTGCCAAGCAAGGCATCAACGACATTGACACTGTCATTATCGGTCAGCCCAAATCTCTCGCTGCAGTCAACGACATCATTGGCAATTATGATGAAAAGGCAATTCGCGACTATATCATCGCCGGTTACCTGCAATCTGCCGCTTCCTACTTAAGTGATGATTTCGTTAATGCCGAGTTTGAGATGCAACGCGTTTTGTCGGGCGTTGAGAAACAACAACCTCGCTGGAAGCGCTCACTCTCTGTGCCTAACGCCTTCCTCGGTGAAGCCCTCGGCGAAATCTATGTGGCTCAATACTTCCCACCGGAGTCAAAAACAAAAATGCAAACTTTGGTGGCTAATCTGCAGACAGCACTCGGACAGCATATCTCCAATTTGACTTGGATGAGCGATGAGACCAAGGCTCGTGCGCTTGAGAAACTCGCCGCATTTACAGTAAAAATCGGCTACCCCGACAAGTGGCGCGACTATAGCAAGTTGGTCATCGACCCCTCAAAGTCATACTGGGAAAATATTCAGAATGCTATGCTCTTCAATGCCGAGTTCAATATCGCCGACTATGGCAAGCCCGTTGACCGCGACCGCTGGTATATGCCCCCACAAACCGTCAATGCATACTATAGCCCTCTCACCAACGAGATTTGCTTCCCCGCAGGTATTCTCCAGGCTCCATACTTTAACCCCAACGCCGACGATGCAGAGAATTACGGCGCAATCGGTGTGGTTATCGGTCACGAAATGACCCACGGCTTTGATGACCAAGGTCGCCTCTTCGACAAGAACGGCAACTTTGCCAATTGGTGGACAGAGGAAGACGCAGCAGCGTTCACCGCACTTGCCAATGGTCTGGTCGCTCAGTTTGACGCTATCGAGGTAGCCCCGGGCACACATGCCAACGGCACATTCACCCTCGGCGAGAATATTGCCGACCAAGGTGGCTTGCGTGTTGCATATACAGCCTACCATAATGCCCTCGGCGAAGGTAATGAGGGCGAGGTAATCGATGGCTTCACACCCGACCAGCGATTCTATCTCGCCTACGCAAATGTTTGGGCAGGGAATATCCGTGAGGAAGAAATCCTCAAACGCACCAAGACCGACCCTCACTCGCTGGGGCGCTGGCGCGTTAATGCATCTATCCGCAACCTCGAGCCTTTCTTCGTTGCATTCGGCATCACAGAGGGTGATGCAATGTACCGTCCCGTCGAGGAACGTGTTATCATATGGTAATCAATAAGTTACCTCGCACTTAATAATGTTTGCAACAAAAAATTAAACTTTTGGAAACATTTGCTTAACATATTGAGGCTAATTTTGCGTCATCAAATATATGACCAAGCCAAGATATTGTTATGCAAAAACGTTTCTGCACAGTAATTTCTTCAATAACAGTAGCCGTAGCGACTTTTGTTGCAACGGCTACTGTCTTTACCGGTGTAGTCGCTGACCGAGTCACCGGAGAAGCACTTATAGGAGTAGGAGTCGTAGTGACAGAGGAGCCTCAAGCCACCGCAGTTACCGGTCTTGACGGCTCTTTTTCATTAAAGACCTCGGTCGCAAATCCAACACTCCTATGTCGTTACATAGGTTACAACGATGCCACCTATACGGGGCCTTACAATGATGGTTTCATCATCCTGATGGATGAGGCGGTAAACACACTGCAAGAGTTGGTGGTCACCGGTCGCCAGGCAGGTAACACTGACAATACCGCGCGTCTCATCGAACGCCAATCGATGAATGTAGTCAATGTACTCAGCGGTCGCGCGATGGAACTATCTCCCGATGTAACCGTGGGCAATATGCTACAACGTATGTCGGGCGTATCAATCGAACGCAACTCATCGGGCGAAGGCTCTTACGCCTTGCTCCGCGGCATGGATAAGCGATACAATTATACCCTGGTCAATGGCATCAAAATTCCCAGCCCCGACAACAAAAATCGCTTCGTTCCTCTTGACTTATTTCCATCAGACATTCTTGAGCGCCTCGAGGTTTATAAATCACCCACTGCCAACCTCGAAGGCGATGGCATCGGTGGAGCTGTTAACCTCGTGATGAAGGACGCTCCCGACCGACGCATTTTCTCGGCTCACCTATCGACAGGGTACAATGCTTTATTCTTTGACCGCGATTTTATTTCGTTTGCTCACAATGAGATAGCCTCAAAATCGCCTAATGAAATTAAGGGCGTATCGGGCGATTATGGTGTGACAACGTCTGATTTTACCACAAAAAATCTCCGTGTAAGTTCCAAGGCACCGCTCCCCGACCTGCTCGCCGGATTGACCTATGGCGACCGCTTCTTGGGCAAGCGCCTCGGATTTATTGCCTCGCTGGACTTCCAGAATATGCACCGTGGCAAGAACAGTGATTGGTATTATCGCTCATCGTATGCACAAAATGGCATTGAATATCGCACATACAATGATGCGCGTCAACGCTTCTCGGCGCACAGCAAGTTTGACTTCATAATTTCGCCGGGTAACACGCTCAGTTGGTACAACGGCTATCTCGATGTACGTGACACACAATCGCGTATGTCAATCAACGACAAGACCGAGGCGATGCGACTCAAATACAACGTGCAAGCAATTTTCAACTCCACATTGAGCGGTAAGCACCTATTGTTGAATGACCAAAGACTCGAAGTTAACTGGACCGGGGCATTCTCACGAGCCACCAATAAGACACCTGATAATGCCGAGATATATCTTCAAGGCAACCACGTAGCCACCGCATCGTCGGCACTGCGCCGCTGGGAGCACAACAGCGACCGCGATTGGTATGGAGGCGTCAATGCCATATATAATCTCTCGGTAAATGATATGACATGGAACTTCAATGCAGGCGGTATGTATCGCGACAAGAAACGCGATAGTTTCTTCAACGAATATACCTTCGACTCGGCAACAGGGCAGCAACATGTCCAGGAATATGGTGTTGACTGGACCAACTTTGACCAAATTCTCCTCGTACCGCGCGAATATGGCAATGTCGGCGACCCGCTCAACTATGATGCCTTCGAGCGTATAGGTGCCGGCTACATATCGGCAAAACTTGCATGGTCATGCTTTGAGTTTATCGCCGGCGTACGCGCCGAGCACACCGACCAGGGTTATGTCCTGAAATTTCCTCGCGATGTAGACCCCGAAGGTCGCCAGCAATATACCGATATCTTGCCCAATTTCCATGCCAAGTATGTCATCAAGGACAATATGAACATGCGTCTCTCATATTATCGAGCCATCAATCGTCCGGGATTTTTTGAGATTGTGCCTTACAGCATCATCACTGAGGATTACAAGGAAAAAGGCAATCCCGACCTGGAGCACACCGTAGCCGATAATATCGACCTGCGATGGGAGTATTTTCCATCGTCGACTGAGCAAGTGATGGCAGGAGCCTTCTTCAAGCACATTGAGAATCCTATCGAATACGGCTTGATAACCGAGGGGCAAGACACCTATTATATGCCGCTCAACCTCGGTAATGCCACAAATATGGGCGTCGAAATCGATGTTCTCAAATATTTCCGCCACATAGGCATTAAGGCAAATTACACCTACACACACTCGAGCATTACCTCGACCAAGCGCACCATGCAAGGCAATGACATTGTAGTGGTTGAGCAAACACGTCCGCTTGCCGGGCAAGCAGCCCATGTTGCCAATCTCTCACTGCTGTATAAGGATACCAAGAATATGTGGGAAGCCCAACTCACCACCAGTTATATCGGCAAGCGCCTGTGTGAAATCTCAAATTGGTATGAGAATGACATCTGGGAGAACGACTATGTGCGTCTCGAGTTCTCTGCCGAGAAATCGTGGCAATCGGGCTTGTCAGTATTTGTGAAAGCGACCAATCTGCTCAATCTGCCCTTAGTGCGATATATTCACAAGGGACCACACACCGATGCAGTCGTGGACGCCGAGCGCACCTCAGGTGGTGACCTCATCGAGCGTAAGGAACGCTATGGACAGACCATTCAATTAGGTGTAAGATTTAAGATATAATTAATTAAAAAATTACATGATACAAATGAGTAAAAAAGATTTTATGAAAACTTCAAAGTTGTTTTTGGCAGCTCTTGCATTTGCAACAGCTATCACATTCGCATCATGCAGCGATGACGAACCCAAGGATGATCCCAACAAGGACCAACCCGAAGAACCGACGACTCCGTCAGCTGACACCGAGATGACCGACACCGAGATGCGTGTCAGCGGAACATGGAAGTCGGGTAGCATCGTAAATCTTGACCGCCACTTGGTAATTCCCGAAGGCAAGAGTCTCACCATCGAGCCCGGTGTCACAGTCATCGTGAGCACCGCCGGAGTAGGGGTCAATCACGCTCCAATCGAAGTAATTGTCAAGGGTAACCTCTATTGCCTCGGCAGCGATACACAACCCATCCTATTCAGTGTTGAGCAAAGCAAGCGCACTGCCGAAAATGCGCTCAAGGGCTTGTGGGGCGGCTTCGTCGCAACCGAGACCTGTGCCGAGATGGTCTTCGACCACACCATCATTGAATACACCGGTGCACAAGTAATCGAAGGCTCACCGGCGGCAACTGCCGGCATCTATACTGCCGGTGATGATGCTTATCCTCAGATTACAACCACCAATATCAACGGCTCGTATGTTGTTACCAACTCGGTATTGCGCAACGGTTGGAGCGATGCAATATACCTCATGGGTGGTCGCGCAATCATCACCAACAATACTTTTGCAGCCAACGGCTTCAGTGGTGGTGAGGCAGTCAACCTCAAAGCAGGTGTAATTGCAGACGTAGCCGGCAATATTATGTTCAGCCCCAATACAAATGGTCTCAAGCTATCTTCATCGGGTCAAAGCGAGAACCGTGGTCAAGCCAAGGTCAACGCCTACAACAATACCATCATCAATGCCGGCTGGCGTCGCGATGGAGAGAAGGGTGGTTGTATCTATGTCGAGAAAAATGTTCTCGTAAATGTAGTTAACAACTTGCTGGTCAATTGCAAATTCCGCGCAATGACCCCCTCATACAAGACTCCTAATACACCCGATGGCGGCTACGACGACAAGTCAATCATCGACTATAACTTCTATGCTTCGGGCTCTCAGCGTAGTTCTATAGTATATCCCGAGGAGAGCAATGTGGCATATGCCTATGAGGGCTATAACTACAATCATAAGAGCTACAACAGTGCTGTAGTTGACGTTCACAGTCTTATTTCGACTGCCGACAAGTTGCTCGACCCGATGTTTGTCAACTTCAACATCAACGAAGTCGCTCTCACCGAATATATCTACAATGATGCATGGGACTTCCACCTCAGCGTTAATTCTCCCGCTCTCGAAGGAGCACTCACAGTTGCGCCGTTCACTCCCTATTTCGCATCAGGTCTCACCCTGGGCGGCATTACTTATGTTTCACCCTCATTAGCTCCTTACTTTGGTGCTTGTGGCAAATAATATATAGATGAAACGTTTCCTAATAAATATATTTTTCCTCGTATCACTGCTGAGCGCCCACATAGCCGTTGCTCAGTCAGTGATACCCGAGGGCGATATCAATTTTATCATCGCCAACGACCTTGGTCGCAACGGATACTATCGGCAGCAACCGATGGCAGAGATGATGGGTGAATTGGCTGATAGTGTTGACATCTCGGCAGTTCTCGCTTTGGGCGATGTACACCACTTCGATGGCGTTCAGTCGGTCAACGACCCGCTGTGGTGGTCCAACTACGAGTCAATATACGCTCATCCCGCGTTGATGATATCATGGCTACCCATTTTGGGTAACCATGAGTATCGTGGAAATACTGCAGCAGTCTTGGACTACAGCAATGTGAGCCGCCGCTGGCAGATGCCTGCTCGCTATTATAGTCGAGTATTTGTGGGCGAAGATAGTGATGTAAAAGTCAAAGTGATTTTCATTGACACAACTCCGCTCATTGACAAGTATCGTAGGGAAAGTGATATCTATCCCGATGCATCTCGTCAAGACGTAAAGGCTCAGTTGACTTGGCTTGAGGGAGAATTATCCGATCGCTCGGGCGCTGAATGGGTGGTAGTCGTGGGTCACCATCCAATCTATGCCGACACCTCCAAGGATGATTCAGAACGCATTGATATGCAAAGCAAGGTAGATACACTTTTGCGCAGATATGGCGCAGATATGTACATTTGCGGGCATATACACAACTTCCAGCACATTCGAGTTACCGGTAGCGATATTGATTATATCGTCAACAGTTCGGCATCGTTGTCGCGCAAGAAAGTTAAGCCCATTGAGGGGACAGTATTTTGTGGCGGTGACGAAGGCTTCTCGGTACTCAGCGCTACCAAAGATACGTTGATACTAAATATGATAAACTTTAAAGGAGAGGTTGTCCATTCTGTTAGGCGTGTTTCCAAATAGGATGCACACAATGTAATAGAAATAGAGAGCCGCGACACGAGATGTGCCACGGCTCTCAAAGTATTTATGCAAGCTGATAGGTTATGCGAGATAGTTGTCGAGAGAAGCGACATCAAACGAGTTGATGAACTCGGTGTGACGAGCGACCTCGGCAGCGACGAGGTTAACATACACATTGAGCGACTTGGTGAAGTCGGCGCAACGGTTGGCGTCAGAGAGCAAGAGGTATGACATCACGATACCGCCAGCCATCTCAACGAGACGACGAGCCATGAAGTCGGCATATGCGTTGTTGTCGACCGAAGTAACCTTCTCGACGGCAGCCTTGTAAGCTTCAACGAGTGTAGCGATGCGATCCTTCACTGCCTGCAATTCGGGCTTCACTTCCTCAGCGGCATATTGCTCCATGAGTTGAGCGTAGGTGCCGGTGGTGACGTGGCGGATAGCGGCAACGACTTGCAACTGAGTTGTACCCTCATAGATAGATGTGATACGAGCATCGCGATAGATGCGCTCGCAAGCATAGTCCTTCATGAAGCCTGAGCCACCATGAACCTGGATGCAGTCGTAGGCATTCTGGTTGCAGTATTCGCTGCCCATGCCCTTAGCCATAGGAGTGAGGGCATCGGCGAGGCGGTTGTATGCTTTACATTCTTTGCGTTCCTCTGGAGTGAGTTGACGCTCACGAGCGATGTCCTCATAAACCTTGTAAAGGTCGACATAGCGAGCGCACTCGTAGAGTAACGAACGAGAAGCATCAAGTTTGGCTTTCATGACGGCAATCATCTCAGCCACAGCAGGGAACTCGATGATAGCCTTGTCAAACTGGCGGCGGTCCTTAGCGTAAGCCAGAGCCTCGCGATAAGCGAGTTCGCTGACGCCGACGCTTTGAGCAGCGATACCGAGGCGAGCGCCGTTCATCAGAGCCATCACATACTTGATAAGACCCATACGACGCGAGCCGCACAATTCAGCGGGAGCGTTCTTGTAAACGAGTTCGCATGTGGGCGATCCCTTGATACCCATCTTATTCTCGATGCGACGCACGGTCACACCACCGTTGCGCTTGTCATAGATGAACATTGACAAGCCACGACCGTCTTTTGTACCTTCCTCTGAGCGAGCAAGTACCAAGTGGATATCCGAGTCACCGTTGGTGATGAAGCGCTTAACGCCGTTGAGCACCCAAGAGCCGTCTTCCTTCTGAGTAGCCTTGAGCATTACGGATTGGAGGTCAGAACCGGCATCGGGCTCGGTGAGGTCCATTGACATAGTATCGCCGGCGCACACACGAGGGATGAAGCGCTCGCGCTGGTCATCGTTGCCAAACTCATAGAGGGTCTCGGCGCAGTCCTGCAAGCCCCAGAGGTTCTCAAATCCGGTGTCGGCACGTGACACGATGTCGGCAGCCATGATGTAGGGAGTGATGGGGAAGTTGAGACCACCGAAGCGGCGAGGCATAGCCATGCCCATCAAACCGGCTTGGCGGCAAACCTCGAGGTTCTTGATGGTGCCGTCGGCATAGAAGGCACGACCGTCGGCGCAAGAAGCGCCCTGGTGGTCAACACCCTCGGCATTCTCGGCGATGATACCGCCGCAGAGGTCGCCAACAACTTCGAGAACGCGCTCGTAGTTGTCCATAGCATCCTCGTAGTTGAGGGGTGCATAGTCAAATTTTTCGGCATCAGTATAGTTGCGCTCTTTGAGTTCAACTATTTTGCGCATCATAGGGTGATTGAGATGATGACGCAAATCAGGATTATCTGTATAAAAATTAGCCATTGCTTTTCTTTTTATCTTTTGTTGTTAATCTCAAGAACGCCTGATTACTTGGAATTCTTTTTGTAGTACTTAATCAACTTGGGCACGATGTCCTCCATATTGCCGGTGATAACATAGTCGGCGATAGCGTTGATGGGGGCATTGGGGTCGTTGTTGATAGAGATGATAATTGAGCTCTCTTGCATACCGGCGATGTGCTGGATTTGACCCGAGATACCGCAAGCGATGTAGAGCTTGGGACGAACGGTAACACCGGTTTGACCGATTTGACGCTCATGCTCGATGAAGCCGGCATCGACGGCAGCACGAGAAGCACCTACCTCGGCACCGAGAGTGTTGGCGAGGTCAAAGAGCAACTGGAAGTTTTCCTTGGAGCCCACGCCGTAGCCACCGGCAACGATGATGGGAGAGTTCTTGATATTGATTTTAGACTTAGCGATTTGACGGTCGATAATTTCGACAACGAAGTCGGTATCGGAGACATACTTAGCGGGGTCGAGGTTGATGACTTCGCCGGTGTAGTTGGGGTCAACGACTTCTTTTTTCATCACACCCTCGCGGACGGTAGCCATCTGGGGACGGCACTCGGGGTTAACGATGGTAGCGACGATGTTACCACCGAAAGCGGGACGGATTTGGTAGAGCAAGTCGTGGTAATCGGTCTTGGTTTTGGGGTCGGTGTGGTCACCGATTTCGAGAGCGGTGCAGTCGGCGGTCAAGCCCGAGTGGAGTGCCGAGGAGACACGAGGACCGAGGTCGCGACCGATGCAAGTAGCGCCCATCAGAGCGATTTGGGGCTTGATTTCCTTGAAGAGGTTGATAAGGACAGCAGCGTGAGGGTTGGAAGTGTAGGGGTAGAGACGCTTGTCATCGACCTTATACACGGTGTCGGCACCGTAGGGGAACACTTGCTTCTCAACGCCATCGAGATTAGCGCCAATGATGAGTGCTTGTAATTTTACACCTAAGCGGTCGGCGAGTTTGCGACCCTTGGTGAGGAGTTCGAGAGATACGTCAGCCACGTGGCCGTCCTCGATCTCGCAGTAAACTATCAGGTTATTTGTATCTGCCATAGTTTTAATGTATTATTCGGCTCGAGGTATATCAGCCGATAGTGTGGTTAACAATAAGTTCTTTGATGAGTTCCTCGATTTGAGCGTCATCGTTGTCGAGGCGGCGAGATTCTTTAGCGGTAAATACAACACTCTCGACAGCCTTAACCTTGGTGGGAGAACCGGCGAAGCCGATTTGCTCGGGGTCAGCGTCAACAAAAGCGGCGCCCCATTCTTGCAACTGGAGATATGGGCGAGCGTCAACGAATGATTGCATTGTCTCATCCAATGCAGCCTTTTCGCTAGGCGAAACGGCATATTTGTATTTCATGAGACGCTTGGCGTTGCGAGGACGGCAGTCGGCGGCTGAGCCGTTGACAGTAACGACACAGGGCAGGGGAGCAACAACGGTCTCGATGCCGTGTTCGAGGCGACGCTTCACGGTCACTTTGCCATCGGCGAGGCTCACGATTTCCTCAGCATAAGTTACTTGAGGCAATCCAAGTTTCTCAGCAATTTGGGGACCTACTTGAGCGGTGTCGCCGTCGATAGCTTGGCGACCACCGAGGATGATGTCGTAGTTGCCAATTTTCTTAACAGCCTGCGCCAACGAATATGAAGTGGCGAGGGTATCAGCACCGCCGAGTGCACGGTCGGTGAGAACGATGCCGGTGTCGGCTCCGCGATAGATAGCTTCGCGAATAACCTCGGCAGCCTTGGGGAGACCCATGGTGAGGATAGTTACTGTAGAGCCGGGATTAGCATCTTTCAAGCGAAGTGCTTGTTCCAAAGCATTGAGGTCTTCGGGGTTGAAGATAGCAGGTAAGGCGGCACGGTTGATAGTACCATCAGCCTTCATGGCATCTTTGCCTACATTGCGGGTGTCGGGCACCTGCTTGGCAAGCACAATGATGTTTAAACTCATAATTATCAGATTATTAATTATATTTGTCTTGTTTCAAGTGCCGCAAAGACACACCAGTGCCCTAAAACGGCTCTGCAAAGGTACGATTTTTTTGCCGTTTATGCAACACTTTTATAATACAAGGAGACTAAAAACGAGTAACAAAATGACAGAATAATTGTTGTACAGTTAAAGGAAAATTTGTAATTTTGGTGCCGAAATAAACATTATAAACAAATATAAGTATGAAGATTTTCAAGATTTCGTGCATTGCGCTGGTATGTGGCGCAATGTTGTTTGCCGAAACAGGCTGTAGTTCAATGACAAACACAGGTCGTGGCGCCTTGATAGGTGGTGGTGCCGGTGCAGCCGTAGGTGCCGGTGTTGGTGCCTTGATTGGTGGCGGACGTGGTGCCGCTATCGGTGCAGCCGTAGGTACCGGAGTAGGTGCCGGTGCCGGTGCGTTGATTGGCAACAAGATGGACCGTCAGCAGCGTGAACTCGAGGCACAACTCGCTCAGCAGGCTACCGTCGAGGAGACCAAGGATGCCAATGGCTTGCGTGCCATCAAGGTGACCTTCGAGGGTGGTATCCTCTTTGCTACCGGCAAGAGCGATCTCAGCGCCCAAGCAAAGGCAGACCTCAGCAAGTTTGCAACCTCGCTCATTAACAACCCCGACACTGACGTAAATATTTACGGCTTCACCGACAATACCGGTTCATACGAAGCCAACGAGCGTGTATCCAATGCCCGTGCCAAGTCGGTAATGTCCTACATCGCCAATTGTGGTGTGTCGGCAGCCCGTCTGCATGCTCAAGGCGTGCCTATGTCGGAATATGTTGCCACCAATGAGACTGCTGAAGGTCGTGCACAAAATCGTCGCGTAGAGATTTATATCACTGCCAACGAGAACATGATTCAGCAAGCTGAGGCAGGTACACTCAAATAAATCCTAAACAAACGCAAAGATAAGCGCCGCAGTCTCAATCGATTGCGGCGCTTTTTTTATGTCCATTAAAATCTCAAAACAAAAGAATATTCTCTTCACCAAAGATATATCGCTTTTCCCATTGCTTCTCTTGTTCATTTGAAGGAGAACTACAGCCATCGAGAGGACAACCGTTCACAATATCATCGGCAATTACCAGCAACAAATCCTTGAGTTCCAACTGATGCAAATCGGGGAAATCAAAAACTGTTGCACCAACAATAGCGCCAATAAGATTACCACAAACGGCACCTGTAGAGTCGCTGTCGCCATTATGATTGACGGCAGCGACCATTGCTGCATGAAAATCATCAATGTGACGCAAGGTGCAGAACAATGATATTGTTAGAGCTTGGTCGCCTGTCCATCCTTCGCCGAGCTGATATATCGCTTCGTGATCAGGCAAGTTGCTCTTACTCAAATTAATGGCATTGTCAATCTGCAATTTGAGATTATCGCATTCTTGTGCCTCTCTTTTTTTAGTGAAGATATTATGGGCTCGCGTATTAGCGTTTTCAATAAATTCTATAAGCCTGTCACTTGTGACATGTTCCTCGCACATCAATACTTGGAAAACTACATCGGCGAAGACAGCCGCACAAATGTATCCCATAGGGTGTTTGTGAGTAATTGCAGCACATTTGGCAGCCAGAGTTTGCACATCCTCAGCGGTCCATGTATTATGACCTCTGCATATTTCAGCAGCAATTAACAAGGCAACGGGAGCGACTCTCATAATTCCGCCACAACCTTTGCTGTCATTTTCGGGATTAAGCGCTGCTAACGCCGACATACAAGTGAGCCCCGGAGCACGCTGCACATTGAGTTTTTTAATGTCGCGAATCCAGCACTTGTGCTGTTTTTGATGGTCAATATTTCCGGTTTGTGTCTGATACCACTCTTTGTAAGCCTCTTTCACAAATGCTGCCAAATCAGTCTTTGCCTTGGATGTATACCATTGGGTGACACCATTGAGTAGCCCATTCGCTGTGAATAGGGTCATTTGGGTATCATCTGAAATAATCGCTTGACCGTTAGCGCTTGAAATACTGAATTTAGTAATGCCATTTTTCCCGAATTCATTCAGAATTGATTGTCGGCTTTTAAATTCTACCGCATATCCCAAAGCATCACCGATAGCACCGCCAACAAGTGAGCCTCGTACTTTATCTTTAATATCTTTGTTCATACCTTATTATTTATATGATTAATCCGTTCTTTCAATGCAAAAGTAATACAAAAGTAGCGACTCACACCTAATAACAACGGAACAATGCCTTGATAGTGCAATAATTTAACTTTATTTATCATTTTAGTTTCATTAAAAATTAATCTTGACACACATTTGATTTTTCAGTGCACTCAATTTGGCGCGTTAAGGTTTTTTGTCTAACTTTGCGGTACCAATCAGTACCGGAATAATGAAGATATGTCATGTATTATGGTCATTTGATTATGGCGGCATCGAGACGATGGTCGCCAATATAGCCAATATACAGGTGTCATTGGGCAACAAGGTTACATTATTGGTGATAAACGATATTTTTAATGAAGAGATGTCGGCGATGCTTGACCCCGGTGTAGAGGTAGTAAGACTCGATCGTCCGGCAGGCTCTCGCAATCCGCTTCACATCATCAGGCTTAACGCTACCTTGCATCGCATTGGCGCAGATGTGACACATTTTCATCACGTTAACATTGCGAGATACATCTTCAAGCCGATGATATCGAAGTGGTGTACCACGTATCACACAACATGGCGCCCGGAGATGGCACCATACTTCAAGGACAATCGCCGGATGTTTGCAATTTCCCACGAGGTGCAGCGCGATATTGCCGAACATGCCGGGGTTGAGTCGACAGTTGTGGTCAATGGCATACTCTCACAGCAGTACAAGCACCATGAACCATTGGATAAGCGTCCATTCCGTATTTTGCAATTGGGGCGTCTCAATATGGCAATAAAAGGGCAGGATATCCTCATAGATGCTGCTGAAGAATTGATCAAGCGGGGTCACGATATCGAGGTCTCATTTATCGGTCAAGGCAGTGATGAGCAAGCCATTCGTGAGCATATCAAGTGTAAGGGGCTTGAGAATAGGGCGTATTTATGTGGTGTATGCACACAAGAGTACCTAAAGGAGCATATCGCTGATTATGATTTGTTGGTGCAACCCTCGCGCATTGAGGGCTTCGGGTTAACGGTTGCCGAGGCTATGGCTGCACATGTGCCTGTAGTGGTATCCAATCTTAATGCTCTCGTTGAGGTAGTAGACGGTGGCAGGTGCGGGCTAATTTTTGAAGCCGGGTCGTCACACAGTTGTGCCGACGCTATTGAGCGGGCTATCAAAGAGGATTTGTCGGTAATGGTAGCTCGTGGTGCTGAGCGAGTTGCTGCAGTATATGATGTGTCTGCTACGGCTCAGGCATATCTTGCTGAGTACGAGAAGTTATAAAAAGAGGACCCACCTCACAGTGAGTCCTCCTCGGGAATTAATTATGAAAAACTCATTAGAAAAGCCAAGCAGCGGTAACTGTCCAATACTTGTTCTTGCCTTCGATGTCGGCTGATTGATGATTGCCTACAAATTCAACAGCCTTGGTGAGACCGAAACCGTAGGAAGCACCAACCTGCAAGTGTTTGAACAATTGAACACCCAGACCTACATTCCACGCGATATCGCACTTCTTGGACTTGAAGAATTGTGAAATCTCTTCTTTAGATGTAAGGAATGCAAAACTGGGACCTGTAAAGATATACGGAGAAACGATATTACCAACGATTGGCAATCCGATTTTCCACTTGAGGTTCAAGGGGATGTCGATATAATCGCGGTTGATATTCTCATTTGCGCCTTCAATGGAGCGGTGTACATACATTGCCGAGAGGTCAACGCCAACATTGAGCATAGGAATCATCAATTCCATCTGGAGACCGCCGCAGAAACCGGCGCGATTGCTACTGTCAAACATACTCTCGTCGATGTCAAACTTGTTGACACAGACGCCCACGCGAGGACCGATTGAGAACTGAGCCGAGGCAGGAAGGACCACGGCAATTGCCAGCAAAAGAACGCTGAGACGCTTAATAATTGATTGCTTCATTTTCGTTTAGTTTTTTAAGTTTGTCGCAAAGTTAACTAAATTGTCCAAAAATTCCAAAAACAATATGATTTTATCAAAGATTTTCGATGAATTGGCAATTTTATTGCTTAACTTTGCACTTGTTATGACAGCACAAGAAAAAATCCAAATAGAAGAGAAGATAGTCGCTTACCTTCGCACGGTAATCGACCCGGAGATAGCCATCGATGTATATTCGTTAGGAATGATATATAAGATCGATCTTGAAGATGATGGCACGCTCAATATTGATATGACTCTAACGGCACCCAATTGCCCGATGGCAGACTTCATCATCGAGGATATTCACCAGAAACTCAACAGCATACCGGGTGTGACATCGTTGAATGTCAACCTCGTATTCGAGCCCGAGTGGAACCAGGATATGATGAGCGAAGAAGCAAAGTTGGAACTCGGATACCTTTAAAGCGATGATTTACTTTATAAGCGATATTCATCTCGGAGCCAAGTATATATTGAATCCTCGACAACATGAGCAACGAGTTGTCGACTTTCTTGATACCATCGCATCAGATGCCACAGAATTATATCTGTTAGGTGATATACTTGATTATTGGTTTGAGTATCGCAATGTGGTACCTCGTGGCTATGTTCGCTTCTTCGGTGCCTTGGCGCGTCTTGCCGACCGCGGCGTCAAGATTGTATGGCTCACGGGCAATCACGACATTTGGCTCTACGACTATTTGCGCGATGAGATTGGTATCGAGGTGGTCGATGCGCCATACATAGTACGCGAAATAGAGGGCAAGCAATTTATCCTCGCTCATGGAGACCGCATTGTCCGTGGCAAGGCATCATTCCGCTTTATTTGCCGGCTATTTCGATGCCGTATCTGTTGCAAACTCTATTCGGCAATACATCCACGATGGACTATCCCCTTTGCCCATTGGTGGAGTGGCTCAAGCCGAGGCAGTAATGCCGCCGACAACACTATGGGCATTGAAAAAAGCGTAGAGAAGATTGCACAAGAGGTTGAGCAACTGCCACTTGACGACATTAAGCCCGACTTTGTCGTGATGGGTCACTATCATATCGCTGTGGACACCGGTTTGCCACATCACACTGCAAGGCTTGTGATGCTCGGTGATTGGTTTGACCGCATGACATACGCTCGCTTTGATGGCAAAGTTTTATCCCTAAAAGAGATTAAGTAATGTATATCGCATCGCAAAAACGCAAAGAAAATATAGCCGAGTACCTTATATATATGTGGCAAATTGAGGATATCATCCGTGCCAACGGTCTTGATATCGAGCGTATAAAGGCATCGGTAATTGAGCGGTTTGGACTCGACGAGGCTCACACTCGCGAAATGACCGAGTGGTATGAGTCGCTCATCGATATGATGCGTCGCGAGGAGGTGGCGGAGCATGGTCACTTGCAGATTAACCGCAATGTCATTATTATGCTTGAAGACCTTCATCGTCAGTTGCTTGCCGATGCACGATTCGATGATTATATCAAGGTCTTCTATGCTGCATTACCTTATATTGTTGAGTTGCGAGCCAAGAGCGGTGCGGAGCCAAAGGGTGAGGTTGAGACCTGCTTCAATGCTTTATATGGAATGTTGATGCTTCGCATCAAGGGACAAACTGTGAGTGATGCTACGGCAGAGGCAATCAAGCATATGAGCCGATTTATTGCGATGCTCAGCGATTATTTTATTCGCAACGAGCACGAGGATATATTCAAGGCAAAGGACGAGGCAGAGTAAGTCTCACTTACGCAACCACTTAATCATCTTCACCGCCAGATCAAAGGCGATGATGCGAGCATTGCCATTGGCGGCAGTGTCACTGACTGCGCGGTCAAATTCTTGCATGATACCCTCGACATTGCGGTCGGTGATGTAAGCCGAGAAGCGCGACGAGAAAGTGGCTTCGTCGGCATCCATAGGAGCCAAAGCGGGCTGTTGCAAGTTGAGGATGAAATTATTGCGAGTCATGCGTGAGCAGTAGGTGTAGAAGCGCATCTGTCCCTCGCGACCTAACTCTCCGATGTCTTTGCTCCATTTGCGCAAGTCTTTGACCTTGCGAGTCCATGCCTTGCGCATCAATTCTTTGTATAAATCGAGTAATTTGGCGTTGTCCTCATTGCCCTCAATGGCAGTCATTGCGGCATTGACATTTCCGGCAGCGAGAATAGCGACAGACTCAGCGGTCGGTGCGTCTATGCCATTGTTGATGAGTATGCGAGCCACCTCGGCATCACTATATCGGCGCACGCCCACGCGCTGCACGCGCGAGTAAATAGTAGGGAGAATATCCGAGGGTTTGTTACTTGCCATTATAAATAATGTGTCTGCCGAAGGCTCCTCGACCAATTTCAGCAACTTGTTGGCTGCCGAAGCGTGCAGACGCTCGGGAAGCCACATCAACACCACTTTGAAGCGAGATTGACGGGCTGTGAGATTAAGACGGTCGAGTAGGGCACTTGCCTCCTCAACATATATTTGCGGCTGGGCATTGTCGTTGCCAAGGCATTTGAGCCAATGACTGAAGTCCATAAATGGCTCTTCATCGATAAATTCCTTGAACTCGTCAAAGTAGTCGTTGCTCACCGTGGGCTTGCTGTTCTTCTTGACAACCGGGAATGAATAGAATGTGTCGATGTGATTGAAAGATGCGTGTTGTCGGCAAGCCTCACACACACCACACGAATCCCCATCACGGCGATTGGTGCAATGGATGTATGTAGTCAAGGCTCGCGCCAAAGCATATTTGCCACATCCTGCCGGACCCTCAAGCAACAATGCGTGGGGCAGACGATTGTTGTCCACCATATCACGCAAGCGTGCTTTTACATCTTCGTGCCCCGGTATGTCGGCAAATCTCATCGCAAGGTCGTTCTTTTTTGTGCCACAAAATCCTTAACGCCCTTGAACAAACGTGTAGCGAACACGAAGTCGTTGAGCGCTTGATTGTCGGAGGTGTATATTTGTGACATATCACCGACCCACTCACGATATCCCTTGTTGATGAAGATGATATTCTCACCGATGCCTAATACCGAATTCATATCATGGGTATTGATGATTGTCGTTATATTGTATTCTTTGGTGATATCGCTGAGCAATTCATCAATGACAATTGATGTCTTGGGGTCGAGGCCCGAGTTGGGCTCGTCGCAGAACAGATACTTGGGATTAAGGGCAATAGCGCGAGCGATAGCCACACGTTTCTGCATACCGCCTGAGATTTCCGAGGGGAATTTGTTCTCAGCTCCCTTGAGATTGACACGCTCGAGACAAAACATAGCGCGGTCGCGCATCTCGGCAAATGACTGCTTGGTAAACATCTTCAGCGGGAACATTACGTTGCCCAACACAGTCTCGGAGTCGAAAAGAGCCGAGCCTTGGAAGAGCATACCTATTTCTTTGCGCAAGTCCTTGATTTGACCTGCATCCATTTTGAGCAAGTCGCGTCCGTCAAAGAGAATTTCGCCTTCTTCGGGGCGGTTAAGCCCTACCAGCGACTTCATTAACACGGTTTTGCCAGAGCCGCTCTGACCGATAATCAGATTGGTCTTGCCGTTGTAAAAAGTGGCATTTATGCCGTGCAAGACGGTGCGGTCGTCAAATGACTTCGTTACGTTCTTTACTTCAATCATTGTAGCATCAATTTAGTGAGTAAGACGTCGAAGAAGAGGATAAAGATGGAGCTTGCAACCACACCATTGGTGCTTGCTTTGCCCACATCGAGAGCACCGCCCTTGACGTAATAGCCGTAGAAGGAGTTAATCGAAGTGATGATGAAAGCGAACACCAATGATTTGATTAACCCATACCATACGTACCACTCTTGGAATAAGGCTTGCAAGCCGTAGACGTACTTGGATACGGTGAAAATATCAGTGAATACAGCCACCAAGTAGCCGCCAATCAGCGCAATAACCATAGACAGGATGCCGAGAACCGGCATGAAAGCCACGAAGCCTACAATCTTGGGTAATACCAAGTAATTAGCCGAATTGACACCCATAATTTCCAGAGCATCAATTTGCTCGGTGACTCGCATGGTGCCTATCTCCGATGCTATATTCGAGCCGACCTTTCCGGCAAGAATAAGACAGAGAATAGAGTTGGAGAACTCCAAGAGGACTATCTCGCGAGTGGCAAGACCGACCGTATATGCCGGAATGAGCGGCGACATAATATTGAGTTGCATCTGGATGGCACACACAGCACCAATAAACACAGAGATCACAAGTACCAATGGAATCGAACCGACTCCTAACTTGTAAATTTCGGCAACAGTGCGACGGAAGAACTCACCCCAGCGGTCGGGTAGTGAGAACACGCGGCGCACGAACATACAATAATTGCCAAAGGTGGCTAATGAAGAAGATAAAATCATAACGCGTTAAAATCTGAGCAAAGTTAAGCAAAAACTTGAAATCTTCGGCAATCTTCGCTTATTTTTTGGACAAAAAAGCCACCATTGTATACAGTTCAGCCAAAAACGCATTTATTTTTTACAATAATGGATTGAAAATTCAGCGTAAATTCGTAACTTCGCACAATCAAATAAACGAACAACCCCAAAACGACACTCTACCATGATAGTAATCGGCATAGCAGGTGGCACAGGCAGCGGTAAGACTACTGTTGTCAATAAAATTATCAATAGTTTACCTGCCGGAGAAGTGGCAGTCATCCCCCAAGATTCATATTACAAGGACTCGAGCCATGTGCCGGTCGAGGAACGCTCGAAGATAAACTTCGATGAGCCGGGAGCAATCGAATGGCCTTTGCTTGTCGATCACCTTCAGCAACTCGCCGAGGGCAAGACGATACAGATGCCCACGTATTCCTATCTCACTTGCACACGCCAAGCCGAAACAGTCGAAGTGCATCCCAGCGATGTGGTGATTGTCGAGGGAATACTTGTGCTCACCGACCCGGTGTTGCGTAACATGATGGATATCAAGGTGTTTGTTGATGCTGATGCCGACGACCGCCTTATCCGAGTGATTGCTCGCGACTGCATCGAGCGCGGACGTACACCACAGATGGTTATTGACCGATATCAAGATATCCTCAAGCCCATGCACAGCCAATATATCGAGCCGTGCAAGCGCTTTGCCGACCTCATTGTGCCTCAAGGTGGTAGCAATATCGTAGCAATTAATCTCCTCACCGATTATATATATAGCCGACTGAATAAGAAAAATAAACTTTGATGACAGAGGAGCAAAATACACCGGTTGAGGAGCAACAGCCCAAGATGGTGCTGCGCACCGACAATTTGGTCAAGAAATATGGTAAGCGCACTGTTGCCAATCATGTGAGTATTGATGTCACTCAGGGCGAAATAGTTGGCTTGCTGGGTCCAAATGGAGCAGGCAAGACTACAACTTTCTATATGACCACCGGGCTTATTACTGCCAATGAGGGACGTATATTCCTCAATGATATGGACATCACAAATGCACCTGTCTACAAGCGCGCCCGCCTTGGTATCGGCTATTTGGCACAAGATGCATCTGTGTTCCGCAAGATGACAGTTGAGGATAATATCCGCTCAGTGTTGCAGATGACCTTCAAGGACAAGGAATATCAGCGCGAAAAGTTGGAAAGCCTCATTGAGGAGTTCAGCTTGCAGAAGGTGCGTCGCAACCTTGGTGACCGCCTATCGGGTGGCGAGCGTCGCCGCACCGAGATAGCCCGTTGTCTGGCAATTGATCCCAAGTTCATTATGCTCGATGAGCCTTTCGCAGGTGTCGACCCCATCGCAGTTGAGGATATCCAATCGGTGATTTTCAAATTGAAGGAGAAGAATATCGGTATCCTCATCACTGACCACAACGCTCCTCAAGTGTTGTCAATTACCGACCGAGCATACTTGCTCTTTGAGGGTCGCATCCTATTCCAGGGCACTCCGGAGGAATTGGCATCTAATGAGGTCGTGCGCCAGAAGTATCTCGGCTCCAACTTTATTTACACACCACGCAAGGCTTAAAGCAATAAAAGCCGATTTTTGACGTTTTTATAGCAGTCAATTGATTGCTATGAACATTCGTATACTCAGCATATTACTTGCAATACTTGCCGGAGTCGGCACGTCAAGGGCAGCATCAGTCAAGATACATGGGCTTGTCACGGACGAGAACAACGAGCCGATGGAGTTTGTGTCCGTTCATATTAAGGGCACTGCTATCGGCACCACCACAGGATTGGACGGACAATACACCTTTACTGCACCCCATGCCGATACTATTCGTGTGGTTTTTTCTTGCATTGGTTATGAAGACTCGATGCGTCGCCTGTTGAATCCTGACAGAGATGTGACTATTAATGTGAAAATGACACCAAAGTCATACCAACTGGAGGGTGTAGAAGTCACTGATATACAGCGTCAAACGGGCTCAGTAATGCGCATTGACCCCGGCACCACACGCATTGCACCGGACGCCTCTGGCAACGGTGTCGAGAGTATCCTCAGCACTATGGCGGGTGTTACCTCGGGCAATGAGATGTCGGCTCAATACAATGTGCGTGGTGGTACATACGACGAGAACTTGGTATATATCAATGGTATAGAGGTTTATCGACCTCAACTTGTGTCTTCGGGGCAACAAGAAGGCTTAAGTATTATCAATCCCGACCTCGTGGGCGCAGTAGAGTTCTCGACCGGTGGTTTCCCGGCTTGCTACGGCGACAAGATGTCGAGCGTTCTTGACATTACATACCGCCAGCCAGAGGCATTTGAGGGCGCTGCATCGTTATCGTTGATGGGCGGAAGCCTGTCGTTAGGTTCTTCATCTCAGCGTTTTACACAATTACATGGCATACGTTATAAAAGCAATTCTTCGTTGCTTAGTTCGATGGATGACAAGGGAGAGTATGACCCTCGCTTCTTTGATTATCAGACCAGTATGATATATAAGTTGAGCAATAAGTTCAAAATATCTTTTTTGGGTAACGTAGCGTTAAACAATTATAAATTTATACCTCATAACCGTACCACCAACTTCGGCACATCGCTCGACGCCAAGCAATTTAAGGTTTATTTTGATGGTCAAGAAAAGGATAAGTTTGAGACATGGTTTGGCGCTTTGAGTATGACTTATACACCTAATAAGGCAAATGAATTTACTTTCCTGGCATCGGGATTCCTTACTAACGAATTAGTGTCATATGATATATCAGGAGAATATTGGCTCGACCAAGCCGGCACCTCGGGTAGTGGCGGCAGTGAAGGCATCGGTGGCGAACTGGGAGTAGGGCGCTATCACGAACATTCACGCAACCGCCTGAAAGCATCAGTATTGCAGTTTGCCTTGCGTGGTACCAGTGGATTGGCTCATCACAATCTCGACTATGGTATCAATGTGAATGCAGAGCGTATTCACGACCGCACCCGCGAATGGGAATTGCGCGACTCTGCCGGCTATTCGCTCCCCTATGACCCTAACGCATTGCGTGTTATATATAACCTCGACTCCCGCCAAAATTTCACATCGACACGTATGTCGGCATATGTACAAGATACATATCGCTTGGCGACTTCTGCCGGCTACTTAAGTATCAATGGTGGCTTGCGCTTCAGTTATTGGTCGTTTAATAAGGAGTTCTTGGTGAGCCCTCGTGTAAGTGTCGGATTTGTACCTGAGAATGCTCAGCGTTGGTCATTCCGCTTTGCAACAGGTTTGTACTATCAATCACCTTTCTATAAGGAGTATCGTCGGCAAATTGACGATGGACAAGGGAATACTATAATCAGTCTCAACAACGACATTAAATCGCCTCGAAGTCTGCAATTTATTCTTGGCGCCGACTATACCTTCCGCTCATTCAATCGCCCATTCAAATTCACAGCCGAGGCTTATTATAAGGCAATGTCTGACCTCATTCCTTTTGAGGTGGATAACCTTAAACTTACCTATGCCGGTGAAAACCTCACCAAAGGCTATGCAATGGGCTTAGACATGAAATTATTCGGGCAATTTGTGCCTGGGAGTGACTCGTGGATTAGTTTTTCACTAATGAAGACCAACGAGAAACTCAATGGCGTCAATGTGCCACGACCGACCGACCGCCGCTATTCATTAGCGTTGTTCTTCACCGACTATTTCCCGAAGTTCCCGCGTATGAAGTTCAGCCTCAAAGGTTTGTTCAGCGACGGATTGCCCACGACTGCACCTCGCCAAACTCGCGACCAAGGTTACTTCCGTGCACCGGCATACAAACGTGTGGATATAGGTATCTCATATGGATTGATAACCCCGGCTGATGCTGAGCGAAATAAGGGTAGTTTCTTGGGTAATTTCAAGAGCGTGTGGCTCGGTCTCGACTGCTTCAATCTCTTTGACATCTCCAATGTCAGCAGTTACTATTGGGTGACTGATGTCAATAACATCCAATATGCTGTGCCCAACTACTTGACTCGCCGACAGATCAATGTGCGTCTTTCTGTGGAGTTTTAAAACGCCCTAAAACGTATCCGAAGACCTCGCGTTGGATAACCGACCCGGTTATATGGCTGATGCCAAAGAATATGGCAGAGCCTACGCCCACCTCAATTGCAATTATGGCGAAAGGGTTTGCAAATAATCCACCGGTGAGCCGTGCGATTGTAGCAGCAATGCCACCTAACACAAAGTAAGGAATTTTATCTATCAAGAAGGCACTGATGCCGCGCTCGGTGGCGCGTGCTGTCATGAATAAAGTAACTATCCATGTGAGCGCCGATGCAGCCAATTGTCCGTAAAGTAATATCTCCAAGCCCCACACGATGTTGTCTTGACGACTCTCGGCAAGGTATGGTAGCGTGGCTACAAGGGCTATGAGGGCTACAGAGTCACGGAGTACCTCCATCCACATGATAATGCGAGCCTTGCCCAACGCAAGCAACACATTATTATAATAACCGATAAAGACAGTAAAGATACCTCGGATGAGTAACAACTGGAACAAAATGACCGAGGGATCCCATTTGGTCCCGAACAAGCCATGGAAGATAGGCTGTGCCATTATAATTAATCCGAAGAAAGCCGGGAAAACAATATATGCCGTGAAACGATTCATCTTGGCACACATATTTTTGAACCGTTCTCTTTGGTCTTGTACAGCGGATAAAGCCGGGACGAATGACGATGTAAGGACTTGCGACAACGACATTATTCCCATTTTGCTCCACTTATCGCTCTGTGTATAGTAGCCCAGCGATGCCATACCCACGCGATTGCCGATAAAGAAGGAATAAATGTTGAGAAACAGCGTGTTAAGGAAAGAAGTTATCATCATGCGAGAGCCGATATTGAAGTAACTTCGCAGGATTGACATTGAAAATATCGCCGAGGGCATCCATCGCTGAGACACCCATAGAATTGCAGATTTGACGCTATACAATGCGATACTCTGCCAAACAATTGCCCATGCGCCATAGCCTGCATAAGCCATCCATATACCTATAATGCCACCGACTAACAGACCGACCGTATTGGAAATAGCGACCATGCGTACATTCATCTGCTTCATGAGGCGGTTGACCTGTACGATAGATGAGGCGTTGAGAATGAGCGAGAGGAACATCACCCTCGACAGAGGAATTATGCGCTCGTCACCTTGAAAGCACGCGGCTATCAGCGGTGCACTGAAGAACAAAATCAAATATAAGCCGGCTGATAAGGAAAGATTAAACCACAATACTGTGGAATAATCTTGTTGTGTGGGAGATTTACGTTGAATCAGCGCCGAGGAGAATCCGCTATCGACAAGCAAGGACGCAAAGGCTTGGAACACCATCACGGCGCCGACCAAGCCAAATTCCTCTTGTGACAATTCACGCGCGAGGATTATGCCCGTGATTGCATACAATACCTGTGCCGACACGCGGTCAATAACGTTCCACTTGACAGAGCGGGCAGTCTTGATTTTCAGTGTCGACTCATCCATAAGTTATTGGTCGCTAATTTCGACCGCTTTGATACCTAATGAACGGTTGGATACCTTCTCGGGGTGACCTGTATAATACACTGTGCCCGAGCCGGCTCCATATATGCTGATAGACTCTGTTGCACGGCAATCAATATTGCCGGTTCCTAATTGTACAACCTTGACTGTACGAGCATACAAATTGCCAGCCTCTATTGCACCGGTGCCGACATTCGACAATTTCAACTTGCTTGTGGTGCCCGATAGGTTGATATGCCCCTTGCCGGTATTAATGCCGGCATCAATCTGTGTGGCTTCGATCTCCTCAACAACAATACCTCCGTTACCAACAATGCGGATTTTGAGCGGTTGTGTAGTGGCTATTGGCGTGATGGTTATTGTGGAGTCACCGGCATTTTCCACCTTGGTGAGTGCCGGCGAGTATACGTGTACTGTAGGAATATCCTTGGCTGATATCTCTGTGAAATCTACCTGAATGTGGAGTTTTGCCTTGTCTTGTGTAAATAAAATATGGCTTGACACATCGGGAATGCATGCAAAATGTGCATAACTGGTGCTATCCTCTGAACTGTGATATACTACATTTACGTTGTCAGTCACATTCAACTCGGTGAAGTTGCTGAGTTTCAAATTATATTCAGCAATATTCTGTGCCTTTGCGGCAAATATGGAGCAAATAAAAAGGAATACGATAATTTTTCTCATGATGTGCATTTTTGTTAATGTGTCGTCAGGTATTTTTCTGCTATTATGTCGAGAATATGATATAATTCGTCGGGTGTATCGGCGCGTAGCATAGCGATGCGAGTGGCTCGGAAATCGGGAATACCCTTGAAAAGGGGAGTTGCAGCCAGATGGCGGCGTATGTGAAGGATGCCACGCACCTCGCCGAGGCGTTCAATGCTTTCATGCACAAGCCGACGGATTATCCCCATCTTATCCTCGGTTGTAAGATTGCACGGACTTCCATTCAGCCACGAAGTGATTTCGCGGAACACCCACGGAGCGCCTATTGAGGCTCTGCCGACCATAATGCCATCTACACCCGAATTTTTGAATGCCAACGCGGCTTGTTCACCGGTGCAAATATCTCCGTTGCCTATTACGGGAATTGTAAGGCGCGGATTGGCTTTCACGCGGGCTATCATCTCCCAATCGGCTGTCCCGGTATAAATCTGAGAGCGAGTGCGACCATGAACAGTAAGGGCAGCGATGCCACAATCTTGGAGTTGCTCGGCGAGTTCTACAATGATTTTGCTCTCATGGTCCCAGCCCAAGCGCGTCTTGACGGTGACCGGGAGGTGGACAGCATCAACCACAGCGCGAGTAATCTCGAGCATCTTGGGGATATTGCGCAACATACCGGCACCGGCACCCTTGCCGGCTACTTTCTTGACCGGACAACCAAAGTTGAGGTCAATGAAGTCGGGACATGCTTCCTGTGCAGTGAGGGCAGCCTCGACCATCGGTGCGGTCTCTCTGCCATAAAGTTGAATGGCTGTAGGGCGGTCATCATCGAGTTTAAGTTTGCGAGTAGTCGCCTCAATATTGCGCACCAAGGCATCGGCACTTACAAATTCGGTATACGCCAAGGCGGCACCCATTTCACGACATAATTGTCTGAAAGGAGCGTCAGTTACGTCCTCCATCGGTGCCAACACCACGGGACGTTCGCCAAGATCTATATTACCGATTTTCATTGCTCAGGAATTTGGGTGCAAAGTTAGCAATAAAAAAGAAGATAATATAGGGAAAAAGGGACAGAAAATTGTTCAAATTTGCACAAAAAAGCAAAAAATCATTTATTTAACCTTGCCCGTACCGGCATGCTCTTTAATATAGCCATGGCGGAAGGCATACAGCAATTCGGTTAACTCATCGATTTGCGATTGCAATTCCACACCCTTGTCGGTATCGCGCACACGCATACGTTGTTGTGACAACTCAACCACTTCGGTTGACCCGGCGATGTCGAGCCCATGGATAATGGCATCTTCGGCAGAGGTAAAAGGTTCATGCTTGACTATCTGGAAGCCTCGTGAGTGGAACACAAGCGTATAACCTGCCGAGCCGGTCGTGTTGTGATATGCTCTCGAGAAGCCGCCATCTATCACCATCAACCTGCCTTGTGCACGGATTGGAGTCTCTCCCTTGTTCAACCTGACGGGGACATGACCGTTAATGATATGGCGATGCGGTCCGGTCGCGCCGAACTCATCCATAATGCGGTCGCATACATCGGGGTCGTTGCGCAGGGTATAGTAGTAGCCTTCCACTTCCTTGTGTGTAGTTTTATCTTCAATAAACTGCCGCTCGAAGGTCGCCATTTTTGACTTGTCAAATAGTGGCGAGTCGGGTCCGCTCCACAAGTACCAGAAGAAGTCACGAGCGTATTGACGTTGGTCATCGGGAGTATCGGCATTGAATGCGGCGCGTATCACCCTACCCACGCGACGCATCAGTTGACGACCCTTTACCGGCACACCTGCTACAGTGACTTCGCGTAATGAGCCATCGGCATTGAGTGGTACCGAGGCATGAAACAACAGATTGGAATTATACACGCCAAACATTGAGCCATGCGACAACAGGCAATATATGTGGGTGGCAAGTTTGTTGCTCACCATGAATGAGTGCCTGAGTTTCTTGACCAGTTCTTCCTCATCGTGCGATAGCTTGTAGGGAGCCTGTGGGTCAATAGTAGGAAAGTTCATATCCTTCATAGGATATTCCTTGCCGTCTACGACTACAGTACCCTTTTCAAAATTAATATTATTTAACAATTTGCGCGATTCCATTTTCCACTCGGGATGCCGATCAATTAAGTCGCCTTCCAATTTGAATTGTATAATGGTAATCGCCTTGTGCATCTGTGCGAGGAGACGGCAAGTTTTTTCCGAAAGTGTATTGGCTCTATAGTCGTCGAGACGCGGCTCGAATCCAATGCAAGGGTCATCGCCGTATGTCTCCATAGCAAATGTCGCCAGCGGCAAGATATTGATGCCGTAGCCATCCTCGAGGGTTGCCATATTGGCATACCTGAGTGAAATGCGCAATACCGAGGCGATGCAAGTCTCGTTGCCGGCTGCGGCACCCATCCATAAGGCATCGTGATTACCCCATTGGAAATCAAATTTGCCATAATCTATGAGGGTATCCATAATGATATGGGCACCCGGTCCGCGGTCAAATACGTCACCAAGAATATGAAGTCGGTCTATACTAAGACGTTGTATTACGTTACATATTGCAATGATGAAGTCGTCGGCACGCTCAGTCGAGATAATGGTCTCGATAATGCGTGTAAAGTAGGGGAGTTTCTTCTCCTCGCTCTCGCTCTCGTGAAGTAGTTCTTCAATGATATAAGCAAATTCCGGTGGCAATGCTTTGCGCACTTTTGAGCGAGTGTATTTTGCTGATACCGAGCGTGCGACTTTGACTAATCGATGCAGTGTAATGGTATAGAAATCACACAATTGCTCATCATTGTCACCGGCTGCGGCATGAATATATTCCAACTTTTGCTCGGGATAATATATCAGTGAGCACAACTGACGAATATCCTCGGTAGTGAGCGATGTGCCGAAAATTTCGGTAACTTTACGGCGTATATTGCCGGAGGCATTCTTAAGAATGTGTCGGAAAGCGTCACTCTCGCCATGGAGGTCGGCAACGAAATGCTCGGTACCCTTGGGGAGGTTCAAGATAGCCTCAAGATTGATGATTTCCGAACTTGCTGCCCCTACGTTTGGGAATGAGCGAGCAAGGAGTTCGAGCACTCGGCGGTCAGCCTCAATGCGCTCGGGAGTATATTCAGCGCGGTGTATAACAGTCATATTTTCAATAGTTTATATATGTCGTTTGTGTCTATTTTGCTTAAAAGAGGATGGTATTTGAGCCTATTGACAATTATCTCTAATGATTGAGTCGGCAACACATCGTGAAGTATGATATCATTGCCGAATAAAGCCTCAGGGGTAGTATAGCGAGCGACGCCTATGCCTTGGCGGTCTCCCTTGGCATCGTAGCGGTATTCAAAGTCGGCAATCACGACATAGCCGCCCATTTGCAAGCGAGTAACAATATTGTCAAAGATGCTCTTTTTAACAAATCCGCCAAGCTTTTTCCATTCGCGCGACAAAAGCGACTCATTATCTTGAAGATACTTCAAAAGTTCTCTATCGCGCTTTATATCTGCCGGATTGCCACAGCAATAAATATATCTGCGATAATTAATGAAGTGGGGTAGCAATTCGAGGCTGATATATGCAGCCTTGCGATGCAAGAACTTTCCGTATGCGCAGGTGCATCGCCGCGCAACGTCGCCCTTCCATATCCATGGTCCGGCATCCAAGTCCCATAGCAGGTCGGGAACACACATCTCCTCCACCGAGTAACCCTCGATGCAACATGCGAAGTAAGGGAGTATGCCCACGTCGAGGACTGCTCGCTCCAATTCATCAGCACTTTTCAACTGCAGAGATGCCATGTTTTAGACTTATTTAGTATTAACAACGCAAAGGTAATACTAATTATCGAAAAATCGAAACATTATTTGCTTGATGCGCATTTATTTGTTGTAGGGGTGACAAAAAAGTCGTACCTTTGCAAGAAATTAACGCATGAAATAAACAAACGCATGGGCTTCTTCAGTATTTTTTCAAGGGAAAAAAAGCAAACCCTCGATAAGGGTCTTGAAAAGACCAAAGAGGGCGTTTTCGGACGCCTCAAACGTATGATTGTCGGTCGTCGCACCATCGACGATGACTTTCTCGATGAATTAGAAGAAATTTTTATCACGAGTGATATAGGTGTAGAGACTACTCTCCGCATTATCGACCGCATCAAGGAGCGTGCAGCACGCGACCACTATGTAGGTATGGGCGAGCTCAATGAGATGCTTGTTGAGGAAATCTCGGCATTGCTTGCCGAGAACGACCATGGCGCATCAACAACCGGTGAGTTTACATTACCGACTGATGCAACTCGTCCATATGTAATAATGGTAGTCGGTGTCAACGGTGTCGGTAAGACTACAACGATAGGCAAATTGGCACACCAATATAAACAAGCCGGTTACAAAGTGGTGCTCGGGGCAGCCGATACCTTCCGTGCCGCCGCTATCGAGCAACTTGACGAGTGGGGACGTCGTGCCGATGTGCCCGTCATTAAGCAACAATTAGGCTCTGATGCTGCGTCGGTGGCTTACGACACACTTTCCTCGGCTGTTGCAAATAAGGCTGATGTGGTCATTATTGATACCGCCGGACGTCTACACAACAAAAAAGGCTTGATGGACGAGCTTGCAAAGATTAAGCGTGTGATGACCAAGGTGGTGCCTGATGCACCCCAGGAGGTACTATTGGTACTTGACGGCTCAACAGGGCAAAATGCTTTTGAGCAGGCACGTCAGTTCTCCGAAGCCACACAGGTTACTCACTTGGCTGTCACAAAACTGGACGGCACCGCCAAGGGTGGGGTGGTAATCGGCATCAGTGACCAGTTTAAGATTCCAGTCAAGTATATAGGACTCGGCGAAGGTATTAATGACCTACAAGTGTTCAATAAACAAGAATTTGTTGAGTCGCTATTTGGTAATCGTTAAGCAATGAAGCGCGTGAAGGTAAATGTCATCACAATGGGGTGCTTCAAGAACCTCGTTGACTCGGAGCGCTTGCTCAAACGTTTTGCGGTAGCCGGAATTGATGCCGTGCACAATGCCAACGACTTTGTCGATGGCATTGTCGTCATTAACACCTGTGGTTTTATATGCGATGCCAAGCAAGAATCACTCGGAATGATACTTCAAGCCTGCCAACTCAAGGGTGAAGGGCGCTTGAAAGCGGTTTATGTCATGGGATGCTTAAGCGAGCGTTATCGCGATGAATTGCCCCCCGAAATACCCGAAGTCGATGGTTGGTATGGCAAATTTGACTGGGACGGCATTATTGATGCTATCCTCGGAAAGGTCGAGTTGCCTGTCAAGCCTTGGGAACGCGTTCTTACTACGCCTAACCACTCGGCATACCTCAAGATTGCCGAAGGATGCAACCGCTTCTGTGCCTTTTGTGCCATCCCTATCATGACCGGCAGATATCGCTCACGCTCCATTGAGGAAATTGTCGACGAAGTCAAGGACTTGGTATCTCGTGGTGTTAAGGAGTTTAATGTTATTGCTCAAGACCTGTCATACTATGGGCGTGACCTCTATGGTAAGAGTGAATTGGCTCACTTACTTGAGGCGATCGCGGATGTCGAGGGTGTAAAATGGATACGCTTGCATTATGCTTATCCGGCCGATTTCCCATATGATATACTCCCGGTGATGGCTTCACGTGAAAATATTTGCAAGTACTTGGATATCGCACTCCAACATATTGATGACCAAGTGCTCAAGAATATGCATCGCCATATTGATGCTCGCGAGACACGCGAGTTACTCGCTCGTATCCGCCGTGAGGTTCCCGGCATCAACATCCGTACCACGCTTATGGTTGGCTTCCCCGGCGAGACCGAGGAGGCTTTCAATCGCCTTGAGGAGTTTGTTCGTGAACAGCGTTTCGAGCGAATGGGCGCCTTTGCATATTGCGAGGAGGAGGATACTGCCGCCGCTCGAGAATTCAATGATGACATACCTGCCGACGTAAAACAAGCTCGCCTCGACAAGATTATGGCTATTCAAGAATCAATTGCTGCCGAAATCAATGAGGAAATGATTGGGCGTCGCGAAATGGTTATCATTGATAGCGAAGATGAAGACTACTATGTGGGGCGCACTCAGTTTGACTCGCCCGAGGTAGACCAAGAAGTACTTATATCTAAAGACCACTTGCATCAGGTTGGCGGAATGTACATGGTCGAAATTACCGATGCACAGCCTTTTGAATTAGTTGGAAAGATTGTCGATTGATGTCTTCTCTGAATCCTAATATTAAATTGGCAATTAATCATTGCCTAGCACAGGGCATACGCTTTGCATGCTTCAGGCGTAAAGGTGAAGCAGTGCAATTCTTTTGCGACCCCGATGGAGATGCATCTACCGATGCGACATTCATTGTTACCCCGTGGCTCGCTCGCTTTGCCGATAGCGATGTCATAGGTAATTGTGTCTCTCCATCCGAGGCCCTGCGATTGACCGGACCGGGAATGAAACCTGTCACTATTTCCGAGTCAACCGACCACGAGAACTACACAAGGGCTTTGCAATCTCTTATACCTGCACTTAAAGTAGATAATCGCAAAACGGTGATATCCGCCATTGTAACAAATTGCGCTACAGTCAATTGGGCTGAAGTGGCTGACATCCTTTTTGACACCTATCCCGAGTGCTTTTGTCACATTTATTACACTCCAAGGCTCGGTGCATGGATCGGCGCTACGCCCGAGTTGTTACTTAGCGCAGACCACTCAATGAGCAGGGTTACGACTATGGCTCTCGCAGGCACCAAGTCGCACAATAACTCGTGGGATGACAAGAACCGTCACGAGCAAGCCATTGTCACGGACTTCATCGTAGGCAAGTTACGTCCCATATTCAGCGAAATAAATATCTCGCCTGTCGAGACAATTCACTATGGCAATATTGACCATCTATGCACACACATTGCCGCAAGTGGTACATCGTGTCGGTATAGCGAAATAGTTGATTTGCTGTCGCCGACACCGGCAGTTGCCGGGCTACCTCGTGATAAGGCTCTTGAGGAAATCGACGAAATAGAGTCTCACGACCGTGAGTGCTATGGCGGATATATCAATGTGACTGATGCTCATGGCTCTCAGTCGTTTGTAAATCTGCGATGTGCTCATTTCTCTGAAGATACATATGTTGTATACGCCGGCGGTGGTATCACCGGGGAGTCTGACCCTAAAACAGAGTGGCTCGAGACACGATTGAAATCTGCGGCTCTGATAAATATTATAAACTCTGCAACTAACAATTAGTAAAGATGAACAACAAAGGTGCTCTCAAGGGCATTATAATAATATTTGTGGCTTTGGCTGTACTGGTGGTTCTATCGTTCGTGCCATGGAATAGCCTCACTAATAATGTGTTAAAGAAATTTAGTCTTATAAGCGATTTGCTCCCCCAGCAAGAGCAATTCATCACTCATGAGGAGTTAGATCCCGGGCTCGCAGCCCTCGACTCTATTGTCGCAGAGAAAGATACCATTGTTGAGCAACACACTGTCGGAAATATGGTGCAAGCATCGGGCATCGCAGTCAACATACCAGATGTAGATGGAGTTGCGCCCACTAATGACGAGGGCGTGGTTTTGATTGAAGATTACTCGGAGGGCGGAACAAACATGGCTCGTATGCGCGAAGGGCTTGCCGGCACTTCAAACCGCCCGTTTCGCATCGCTATTATCGGTGACTCTTACATTGAAGGCGACATTTTCAGCCAAGATGTACGCGCCTTACTGCAAGACACTTATGGTGGCTGTGGAGTAGGGTACATGGCGGCTTTTTCGCAGTTCCCCGGATTCCGTCAATCCGTGCGCCAGAGTGGTGATGGTTGGCGCGAAGTAGAGATTCGGCATATGCGCACCAACGACTACCGCATCCTTTCGGGGCACTACTATGTGGGTTCTTCGGGAGCCTCTGCCTTATACAAGGGCTCGAGCCGCCCCGAGCATGTAAGCACCTGGGAGACTTCATCATTGATATTCATAGCACCCCAATCAGGCACTATCAACATTAGTGCATCAGATGGTTACACCGAGCAACATAGCGTGACAGCCTCGCCGGCAGTCCAGGCTATAACAGTTCCTCGCGCTACTTCTTCGTTTGGATTTAACTCCGATATCGATAGCCTAATCGTTTTAGGCACATGGCTCCAATCTTACACAGGAGTGCAACTCGATTGCATGTCGCTGCGTGGCAATAGCGGTATCAGCCATCGCATCCTCAATGCTGACGTTATTTCGCAAATGCGCCAATATATTGACTACGACATTATTATCCTCGAATTTGGCATCAATGCTCTGACCTCTGAACAATCCGATTACTCAAGTTATGCATATGTGATGACCAAGGTGGTTGGTACCATTCGTGCTTGCTATCCCAACTCTGTGATTATGATTATGGGTATCGGTGACCGCGGACAGAAACAAGGCACAGAGGTCGGCTCCATGTGCACCGCACCTGCTATGGTCAAGGCTCAACGCGAGTTGGCTCGCTCTACCGGTGCCCTGTTCTGGGATACTCGTGCCGCAATGGGTGGTAAGGATGCCGTGGTCGATTGGCATAATCGCGGATTGGTCAATGCCGACTATATTCACCTTAATCACAAGGGTGGCAGAGAGTTAGCTAAATTATTTGTTAACGCAATTAACGCAAGCATCAAGTGAGAAAGTTAAAATATATAATGTGTGTCACTATCGCTTTAGCGACAGGCGCTCTCACCATCTCGGCAGATGATGACCAAAGCGATATCCGCCAAAACCCCACCATTGAGGAGGGTAGGTTGTCCACCGATATTTCATATCCCTCATTTATTAATAAAGATGCCAATCACATCAATATGAATGGCGCCGATTGGCTCGATCTTCAGCAAATATTTGCTTTGGCTGACATTTGCCCGGTCACTATTGTGCATATCGGCGACTCCCACCTTCAAGCCGATATGGGAACAGCCGTTACTCGTCAGCGTCTCGGCAAGGTCTTTGACCATCAGCGCGGTCGCGGTCTCATCATTCCATTCAAGTTGGCTGGTACAAATCAACCGGTTGATTATTCAATCACTTCACGTACCTCTTTTGCACAATCGCGCCTCCTGAAGTTGCCTTGGCCTACCAAGATGGGCTTCACCGGGATCGGTATTAGTCCGGCAAAGCAGGACTTTGACATGTCGGTGACTACTGAGGAGTTCTTCGATGAGCTCACTATTTACTTCTCGGGCGACACATTGCAATTGTTGAGCGCTATCGCCAATGGCTCGCCTGTGCCATATATTACCGACGCTTCGTCTAAGGCTTTACACATTCACTTCGCCGAGAATTTTCAAAGTGTAGATTTACGTCTTAAGGCTCCATTCGGTACTGCCATCCATGGCATCAATGCCTCGCTCGGTGATACCGGATTGGCTTATCACGTCATCGGCAACAATGGCGCTGCATTCTCTTCGTACACCGGTATCGGCAATGTAGGTAATGATATTTCCGATTTTTTTGAACCCGACTTGATTATCCTCAGTTTGGGCACGAATGAGGCTTTTGGAAAGATTTCCGACCGCGATTTTCGTAATACTATCGATGCCTTGGTGTCTGAACTCAAAATGGCTAACCCCGATGCCGCATTCCTTCTTGTTACTCCTCAAGAGTGCCACCGTCGCACCGGGCGCCGCCGCCGTAAATCGTTCAGTGTCAATGCTAATGTTAAACGCCTCCGCAATGTCATCCTTGACTATGCGAGCGATAATGGCATTCCTGTCTATGATTGGTACAAAGTCGCCGGCGGTGATGGCTCATCGTATCACTGGATTTCGGGTAGTTACATGAACACCGATCACATTCACCTCACTCGCGCGGGTTATGTATTGCATGGCAATCTCTTTACTGATGCATTACTCGAATGTCTGGCACCTCAAAATTAAGCAAAAATGTTGTCCTTCATTGACTCCATCAATATCTCTGAGATAGGTAAGCAATTGCTTTACAATCCTCAACAACCTCTGCTGTTCAACACAGGATTGTTCTTGTTGCTCTTTGCCGCTTTCTATGGTATATATTATTTGTTGAGAAATGTGCGCGTGCTCCGCATGGGAGTTACCATACTTTTCTCTCTTTATTTTTACTACAAATCAAGTGCCGAGTGTTGCCTTTTGCTCTTGGCTATATGTGGCATCGACTATCTCCTTGGCAACCTCATGGGGATGTTATCAACTCGTCGCGCCCGTCTCGGAGTGGTCGTTGCCAGTCTGTTGCTTAACCTCGGATTACTTATTTACTTCAAGTATTTCAACCTGTTGCTGTCTACTTGGGCAAGTATGAGCGGGGCAGATTTCGAGCCTCTCAGCATCATATTGCCTGCCGGTATCTCATTTATTACTTTCCGCTCCATCAGTTACATTATTGATGTATACCGAGGCGACACCTTGCCCGAGCGAAATATTCTCAACTATATTTTTGCCCTGACTTTCTTTTCCCCGTTGCTTGCCGGTCCTGTGGTGCGCGCTCGCGACCTTTTGCCTCAGATACGCAAGCCACTTAGTATCACCAATGCTATGGTCAACGAGGGCTTTATATTAATAATGTGTGGCTTAATCAAGAAGGTAGTCGTCGCCGACTATATCAGTTGCAACTTTGTCAACCGCATTTTTGATAATCCCGCCCTTTATTCAGGTTTCGAAAATTTGATGGGTTGCTTCGGCTTCACCATCCAGATTTACTGTGACTTCTCTGGTTACTCCGATATGGCTATAGGCTTGGCTCTCCTCTTGGGCTATCGATTCAAGCAGAATTTCGATGCTCCATTTAAGGCTCAAAACCCCTCGGAGTTTTGGCGCCGCTGGCACATCTCTCTGTCGACATGGCTACGCGATTACCTCTACTTTCCATTGGGTGGTAGCCGTTGCAGCAAATTGCGCACATACTTCAACAACTTCATCACTATGGTCCTCGGCGGCCTGTGGCATGGGGCAAGTTGGATGTATCTGCTTTGGGGCGCTTACCAGGGTCTCCTTTTGGTCCTCCACAAGATGGTCAAGTCTATACACATTGCTCCGGCTTTCTTGCGTGGCACCCTTGCGGCTCGTATCTTCAACATATGCATCACCATGGCTCTATCGCTCGTGGGCTTTGTGATTTTCCGTGCCGACTCTATTGAAAAGTTGTCCGTCATCTTCGAGCAAATATTCTGCAATTTCCATGCATCGGTGATAGGACAGTTTGTAGCCGGTTATCCGCTTATCGTTGTTGCCATAGTTGCCGGATATGTGATGCACTACTTGCCCACCTCGTGGAACTCGCGAGTCGTCACTCTTTATGGCTCCATGCCTGCGGTGGTGAGAGGCTTGATACTTGCATTGGTGATTTTCATCGCCATACAGGCTCGCTCGAGCGACTTGGTGCCTTTTATTTATCTACAATATTGACGACTTAATTTTTTGATTTATAACGCTATACACCATTATGGCATGAAATATATGCTATAAAACATTAAAAAAAATCATCAAATTTGTTGCCAAATTAAAAATAAAGTTCTAATTTAGAGCCGTGAAACTTCATCGTTAACTCTAAACTGTTATATTATGTCAAAGACAATCACTTTCAACGAGCTCCGTCGCCTCAAAGACAGCTTGCCCGATGGTTCAATGCACAAAATTGCAGACAAACTCAATACAACGGTACAGACCGTTCGTAATTACTTTGGTGGCAGCAATTATGACTGCGGTAAGAACCTCGGCGTTCACATCGAACCCGGTCCCGAGGGTGGCATCGTTGTCCTCGATGATACAACAATCTACGATATGGCTGTAGAAATCCTGAAGGAGCAGGAGGGAGAATAATTAAGGCCCCCTTTGTTGTATTTTTCGAAGAAAGAACATTGACAATGTGCCATCCGCTTTAATTAGCTGATAGCACATTGTCTTTTTTTACTATTTAATGGGATTTGTTATGAGACTGATTACTATAGCTATACACACATACGACCGCGCTCTCAAGGTTAGAGAGTTATTGGAGATCGAAGGCATCAATGTGACACTCCAGAATGTCAACTTGGAGAGTCCCGGTGTGTCGTCGGGCGTTCGTATTCGCATACCCGAGAGCGACCTCCCTTTGGCGCTCCGTGTTTTGGAGAACCCCGAAATCTTCAACTCCAAGATTTCATCAATCGTCGATATGCAGGTGTCGCCACACTCGGTGATTGTGCCTACCGATTTCAGCGCACACTCACTCAAGGCTGCCATGATTGCCGCTCGCATTGCCTTTACTCGCAAGGTTGATATGACTCTGATTCACTCCTACATTGACCCACATGTCAGCGCCAATCTCCAACTCAGTGACAGACTCACTTACGAGATTGCCGGCGCTACTACCGCTCGCAAGTTGAAGGAGGAAGCCGCTGCTAAATTGGACGCTTTCGGCTCGTCACTCAAGGAGGCGATGAAGAACGGCGAGATTCCCGTGGTGCGTTTCAACAAGGTGGTGGTTGAGGGTGTGCCCGAGGATGCCATCGTTGATTTCACCAAGGGTAGGGCACCTTATATCGTCGTCATGGGCACTCGTTCAATCAAGGATAAGGAGAAAGATATGGTGGGTAGCGTCACTGCCGAGGTCCTCGACAAGTGCCGCTTCTCGGTCCTTACCATACCGGCTGAGGCTCATATTGACCCTTCATATAAGCCACATAACATCCTCTTTTTCAGCAACCTCGACCAAGAGGATATACTGGCTATGGACGCCCTATATCGCTTTTTCCCCGACAGCAATGCTCGCGTTACAATTCTTCATGTGCCACCGCGCCATCGCTATACCGACAAGGCTGCCGGAAAAGCTGCAACTGCTCTCAGCGACTATTGCTCGCGCACCTTCGACCAATATTCGTTTGAGAACATCCCGCTGTCGCCAAAATTGGCTATCAATGAACTCGAAAAATTACAAGCCGAGCGATCGTTTGACCTAATCGTCGTCCCAAATCGCCGCAAGAACGCTTTCACGCGTATCTTCAACCCCGGCATCGCTCATCGACTCCTTTTCCACGCCGATCTCCCCATGCTCGTCATTCCCGTATAATCCCACGAGGTATACATAAGTTAAAAATTCATAATCCATATTATGTTAAATTGGGGTTTGTGTTCCCCTTATCATTCGTTCTGTCTAAACTCTTTCATATTTTGCAGTGTTATCATAGAAATAGCAAAATTAGGAATTCACTTTGCTATGTTACGATAGAAAGAGCAAAAATACTGAATATGCTTTTGCTATGTTACGATAGAAAGAGCAAAGAATAAGGTATACGCTATTATATTCCGAATATTTATGATAACTTTGCAAATGATATGAACCATTAAAAATTTGTCCTTATGGAAACAAAATCTCAGAAATATCTCATCGTAGGCGGTGTTGCCGGTGGCGCAACTGCAGCTGCTCGCATCAGAAGACTTGACGAAGATGCAGAAATCATCCTCTTTGAGAAGGGTAAATATATTTCCTATGCTAATTGCGGATTACCTTATTATATAGGAGGTGTCATTGAGCAACGAGATAAGTTGTTTGTGCAGACACCTGAGGCTTTTAGTAAGCGTTTCAATATTGATGTACGCGTTGAGAATGAGGTGCTTACGATTGACAAGTTTTCTAAACAAGTCACCGTTCGTGCTGCAGATGGACACGAATACGTTGACACATATGACAAGCTTCTGCTCTCGCCGGGTGCTTCACCGGTCGTTCCACCTCTGGCAGGCATTGACGGTAAAGGCATTTTCACACTGCGCAACGTGAGCGATACCGACCTCATCAAGTCATATATGCAGACACATACCGTTAAGCGTGCTGTGATAGTCGGAGGCGGTTTCATAGGGCTTGAAATGGCTGAAAACCTCAAGCATGCAGGTGCGCAGGTGGCTGTCGTAGAAATGGCTCCTCAAGTGATGGCACCTATCGATTATTCGATGGCGGCTCTCGTTCATGACCATTTATTACAACAAGACGTCAAGTTATACCTCGAACAGGCGGTTGAAGGCTTTAGTCGGGATGGTGAAGAGATTACAGTCCATTTCAAGTCGGGTATCTCACTAAAGACAGATATGGTCTTGCTCAGTATAGGTGTAAGAGCAGAGACCACCCTTGCACAATCTGCAGGCTTGAGACTCGGTGAAATGCGAGGTATATGGGTGAATGACTTTCTCCAAACCTCTGACGATAATATTTACGCCGTTGGTGATGCCATTGAGTTTCCCCACCCTATTACCGGTAAGCCGTGGCTCAACTTCCTCGCCGGACCGGCAAACCGTCAGGCACGTATAGTTGCGGACAATATGGTCTTAGGTAACAAAATCAAGTACGAAGGTTCTATTGGCACTTCAATCGCTAAAGTATTTGACTTGACAGTTGCCTCTACAGGTCTGCCGGCAAAGCGACTTAAGCAAATGGATATTCCATACCTATCAGCAACGATACACAATGGCTCGCATGCCGGATACTATCCCGGAGCGCGCCAGATGTCCATTAAGATTACGTTCTCACCTTCGGACGGTCGCCTATATGGTGCTCAGATTGTGGGATATGATGGCGTTGATACGCGCATCAATCAATTTGCACTCGCTATAAAGCAAGGAGCCCCAGTTGACCAACTTACTCGCATAGAACATGCTTATGCGCCTCCATACTCGTCAGCTAAGGATCCGGTGGCTATTGCCGGATATGTGGCTTGTAACATACTGTCGGGCAAGATGACCCCAATCTATTGGCGCGAAATGAAAGAAGCCGACACCCACAAAGTGATGCTTATTGATGTGCGCACCCCGGATGAATTTGCTCTTGGCTCTATCCCCGGTGCAGTCAATTTGCCTCTCGACAACCTTCGTCAGCATCTTTCTCAAATTCCCAAAGATCGTCCGCTGTGGCTATTCTGTGGTGTGGGATTGCGTGGCTATCTCGCTTCCAATATCCTCAAAGGGCATGGTTTCTCTGAAGTGCGCAACCTCGTTGGTGGGTTGAAGACTTATAAAGCCGCTATCGCCAAGGTGAAGACACCTGCCGGATTTTCAAATACACCCTACTCTCCGGCTTGCTCCTCATCATCTTGCCATACTGCACCATGCAACATTATCAAAGTAGATGCTTGTGGCATACAATGCCCCGGACCAATACTAAAAATGAAAAAAGCCATGGATAATCTCAACCCGGGCGAGATACTTGAGATCAAGTCTACCGATGCCGGCTTTCCTCGTGATGCCGAGGCTTGGTGCCGCACTACCGGCAATTTAATGTTAAACCGACATTCAGAAAGTGGAGTGTATATTGTTGAAATTCAGAAAACTACGCCATGCACTGCCGCAGCGGTAATGCCATCAGACGGCAAACAAGGCAAGACATTCATACTCTTCAGCGATGACCTCGACAAGGCACTTGCCACATTTGTTCTCGCCAATGGCGCTGCGGCAACAGGTAAGAAAGTGAGCATATTCTTCACCTTCTGGGGGCTTAATGCCATCAAGAAATCCCAAAAACCAAAGGTCGAAAAAGACATCTTCGGACGTATGTTCTCGTGGATGCTCCCATCTGATTCCACCAAGCTATCACTTTCAAAGATGAATATGATGGGAATTGGCAAGCGGATGATGCGTTACCTCATGAAAAAGAAAGGCGTTGATTCGCTTGAGTCCCTCCGCCAACAAGCTATTGATAATGGCGTGGAGTTTATTGCATGCCAGATGTCAATGGATGTGATGGGTGTCAAGCGCGAAGAACTGCTTGACAATGTGACTGTGGGTGGTGTAGCCTCATATATGGAGCGTGCCGAAAATGCCAATGTCAACCTATTCATTTGATTTTTTACGCTTTTTATTTTGTCAAGAAATAAATTAACCTAAAATCCGCAACTATCATCCAATACACGATTAAGGGTAGATTTA
>CALZTY010000012.1 GCA_945829225.1 uncultured Bacteroidales bacterium
GCAAAATAAACAAATGCTACCACTCCATTTCACCAAAGCTATAGGACAATTCCTCAAAACTATTGATGCAACTGTGCATATTATAGCTATAAACAGGACTTTATATACACGTTGATTAAAATATATCGAATATCTATGCCTCATTATGAGATTGTATACTAATAATTGCAAGATATTTCCTATCATATATCCAAATCCGAGACCACGTAGTCCGTATACACTATATAGTGATAATGAGATGAATAGAGATACTACATTTATGGAAATGGATGAATATAGAAATATTCTTGTATCGTTTTTCACTATGAGAACTTTATTGATGCAGGCGGAAAGGAAAGAAATCAGTGTGCCAATGACAGCTATATCAATATAGGATGCTACTTCGATGAATTGGTCTGAGTATAGGATTTTAATAAAAACAGGAACCATCAAGATGAAAAGGACGACAGCAGGAATTGCTAAGACTAACCAAACAATTGGTTGAGAATTTACTGCTTCGTTCATTTTGAAAGTATCGTTACTTATGGAAGCAAGTCGTGGATAATACTCCGTCTCCATAGCATTTGCTATGAGACTGAAGTAGCCAATTATTATCAATGCACCAGCTTGATAAAGACCAACTTGAGCTAATCCACCTATATGGCTAATAAAGCTCGCAGTAATCAGTTGTTGTAAATTAAAGATAAAACTGAGTAACATCAGAGCGATCCCCATTTTGACCATGCTTGATGATTGTGATATTGTCCCTTTAACTGAAATGATTTTTGGTGTATATTTGATCTTTAAAGTATAGTGACGAGCAATAATTAGAGTGGATATAGCAGATACTATGAGGGATATCTCAATACCATTCCTTCCTAAAAAGAAATAGAATGGTATGGCAGAAACGAGACCGGCGAATGAACCATATACTGTTGAAAGAGCTACAAATCGTAATTGCCTCATTCCTGTGTTTATTGCTCGGTAGCCATTTGTCATTATTGTGGCGCCGACTACTAAAGACATAAGCAGGTAACCAATCGTATAGTCTTTATTGCCGAAAGTGTATTCACTTAATATAGGAGATATGGCAGCAGTTACTATTATACCTAGTAATGCTGTGTACTTGATTATCTTTTTAACGACTGTGATTGTCGTGGAAATTTTATCTTTATCATCGATACCTCGAGCCTCAGCTAAATCTTTAACTGCACTCTGATGAATACCTAAGCCCGCACCTAAGCTTACCAAGCTACAAGTGGAATTGTAAAGGCTGATAATTCCAAGACCTTCAGCTCCTAAGAATAGTGCAACTACCTTGTTGATTCCAATTTTAGCAAGGATAACAAATACTTGTACGAACCCAAAAAGGAAAGTAGCCTTAAAAATATTGCCGTACTGAGACATTCGTTTCAGTTTGATGGTGCTGGTTTTAGTGGTGTGGGGTGGGGGCTTAGGGGATGAGGGAGAGGCGGGTGAGGAGGGTGCGGGTGGCGGGGTTGGTGATGTGGGGGGCGAGGCGCTCGAGGCGGCGGGCGGCGGCGCTGGCGGCGTCGGCGTTGCCCAGGATGGCGTGGGCGGCGCGGAGGAGGGCTTGGAGCTTGCCGTCGATTTTGGGGTTGTTGAGGCGGGCGTCGCCCATGCGTCGCACGAATATGCTGAGGGGTGCGACGATGTCGGGGGGCAGTGGCTCGTCGGGGCGGTAGGCGTCGATGGCGCGCTGCAGGCGCGGGACGAAGGCGTCGATGATGTCGTAGACGCGGCGGCTGTCGCGGGCAAATTCGATGATGCTCACATATTCGGCGCTGACGTTGTAGATGACGGTGGCAAGGTCTTGAGTGACAGAGATGTAGACGTTGCCGCTGCGGCTGCCGCGGCGTGGCACGTAGCGCCCGCAGAGCCCGGCGAAGGGTCCGTCGACGATGCGTATGAGGTCGCCCTCGCAGAGGTCGACTTCGTCGGAGGCGTAGCAGGGCAGGCAGTTGCTGTGGGCGCGGGCGATGACGACGAAGGCGTCCATATCTGCCTGTGACACTGTGAGGTAGCGCTGCGCACCGGCGCGGTTGATGATGAGCGAGTAGCCGTTGTCAGCGGCGCACAGGCGCTTGACTTGGTCCTCGGTGCCGTTGACAAATACGTAGTGGAATATCAGCGGGGTGTCGCGGCGCACCAGTTTGCCATGTCGCTCGACCATCTCGATGATGGTGGGGGCGAAGACGCTGAGCCGGGCGCCGGTGGCGGCGTTGAAGGCACTGACGGTGCGCGCGGCAGCGGCGGCGCGGTCGAGCGTGTTACTGATGTAGTTGAGGACAAACCATTGCGGCTCGGGCTGTTGCATGGCAGTGGTGGTGTAATACAATCAATTGGCTTAAATATGCTCAATGCGTTGATTTTCAGCCGATTATCAACATAACACATTTAAACCTCCGAAAACTCGGGCTCCCTGCCCCGTGAGTTCTCCATCGCCTCGTCGTCGAGGCTTTTCTGCACCGCAAAGGTAGTAATTATCTCACAAATACGCAAATAAAAAGTGCGAGCGCCCGGGAGATGCGACAAAATGGCAGTCGCAACCGCCGTGGCACACCTCTTGTTATTATATGTAGTAGAAACGTAAAAAACACAGTAGATTATGAACTTCAACAACTTTACAATTAAATCGCAAGAGGCTGTGCAGAAGGCTGTGGAGATCACTCAACGCGCCGGTGCACAAGCCATCGAGCCGGTGACGCTGCTCAAGGCGGTCATCGACGAGGGGGATTCTTTGGTTAAGTTTATCTTCCAGAAAGTGGGCGCCAATGCCACCGGCATCGCCGCCGCTATCGACCGCGAAATACAGCGCCTGCCGCGTGTGTCGGGCGCCGAGCCCTACCTGAGCCGCAGCGCCAACGATGTGCTGCAGAAGGCTCAAGACATCGCCTCGTCGATGGGCGATGAGTATGTGACCCTCGAGGCTATCCTGGTGGCTATCTTCGAGGTTGACTCGCCGGCTGCCACTATCCTCAAGGATGCCGGGCTCAACCGCAACGACCTCCGCGCCGCTATTGATGAGTTGCGCAAGGGGCGCAAGGCTACCGCACAGAGCGCCGAGGACTCCTACAATGCCCTGTCGAAATATGCCATCAACCTCAACGAGCGCGCCCGCAACGGTCGGCTCGACCCGGTCATCGGTCGTGACGAGGAGATACGTCGCGTGCTCCAAATCTTGAGCCGACGCACCAAGAACAATCCTATGCTGATCGGCGAGCCGGGCACCGGCAAGACTGCCATTGCCGAGGGGCTCGCACAGCGCATCGTCCGCGGCGACGTCCCCGAGAATTTGCGCACCAAGCAGATTTACTCGCTCGACATGGGCGCTCTGGTCGCCGGCGCCAAGTATAAGGGCGAATTTGAGGAGCGCCTCAAGGCTATCGTCAACGAGGTCACCGGCTCCGACGGCGAGATCATCCTCTTTATCGACGAAATCCACACCCTGGTGGGTGCCGGCAAGGGCGAGGGTGCCATGGATGCCGCCAATATCCTCAAGCCTGCCCTAGCGCGTGGCGAGCTCCGCAGCATCGGTGCCACCACCCTCGATGAGTATCAAAAATACTTCGAGAAGGACAAGGCGCTCGAGCGTCGCTTCCAGAAGGTTATGGTCGACGAGCCCGACGAGATGAGCGCCATCGCCATACTCCGTGGCTTGAAGGAGCGCTACGAGAACCACCACCATGTGCGCATCCGCGACGAGGCTATCGTTGCCGCCGTACAACTCTCCGAGCGCTATATCACCGACCGCTTCCTCCCCGACAAGGCTATCGACCTCATCGATGAGGCTGCCGCCAAACTCAAACTCGAAATCGACTCCGTGCCCCAGGCTCTCGACGAGATCACCCGTCGCATCGCTCAGAAGGAAATCGAGCGCGAAGCCATCAAGCGCGAGGGCATGAACGACAAGGTCGCCGAAATCGAGAAGGAAATCGCTCAAATGCGCGAGGAGGAGAAGCAGTACACCGCCAAGTGGCGAGCCGAGAAGGAACTCATCAACCGTATCCAGCAAAACAAGGTCGACATCGAACAATTGGGCTTCGAAGCCGAACGCGCCGAGCGCGAGGGCGACTATGCCCGTGTAGCCGAAATCCGCTACTCGCGCATCCAGCAGAAGAAGCAGGAGAACATCGACATCCAAGAGCAACTGCGCCAAATGCAGGGCGACAAGGCGCTCATCAAGGAGGAAGTCGATGCCGAGGACATCGCCGACATCGTTTCCCGCTGGACCGGTATCCCCGTCAACAAGATGGTGCAGAGCGAGAAGGACAAGCTCCTCCATCTCGAGGACGAACTCCACGCCCGCGTCGTCGGGCAAGACGAAGCCATCGAGGCTATCGCCGACGCCGTCCGCCGCTCCCGCGCCGGGCTCAACGACCCCAAGCGCCCTATCGGCTCGTTCATCTTCCTCGGCACCACCGGCGTCGGCAAGACCGAGCTCGCCAAGGCGCTCGCCGACTACCTCTTTGACGACGAGAACATGATGACCCGTATCGATATGAGCGAGTATCAGGAGAAACACACCGTGTCGCGACTCGTCGGCGCCCCTCCGGGATACGTCGGCTATGACGAGGGCGGTCAACTCACCGAGGCTGTGCGCCGCAAACCCTACTCGGTGGTCCTCTTCGACGAAATCGAGAAGGCTCACCCCGATGTCTTCAACATCCTCCTGCAGGTCCTCGACGACGGGCGACTCACCGACAACAAGGGCAGATGTGTCAACTTCAAGAACACTATCATCATCATGACCTCCAATATCGGCTCAGGGCTTATACGCGAGAATTTCGCCTCCATGACCGACGCCAACCGCGCCCAGGTCATCGACAAGACCAAGAGCGAAGTCCTCGAGATACTCAAGCAATCGGTGCGCCCCGAGTTCCTCAACCGTGTCGACGAGATAATAATGTTCACACCCCTCAATCGCGCCGAAATCGAGAAGATTGTGGGTCTGCAGATAGCCTCGGTACAGCGCACCCTCCGCGCCACCGCCGACATCGACCTGCAAGTCACCCCGGCTGCCATCTCGCACCTCGCCGACGAGGGCTACGACCCCGAGTTTGGTGCCCGTCCTGTCAAGCGAGCCATCCACCGACTTGTCCTCAACCGACTCTCCAAGGACATCCTTGCCGGCAAGGTCTCGCGTGAGCATCCCATCCTCATCGACTACGACGGCAGCCAACTCACATTCACCAACCGCTAATCCCACTACGGGAATCACATTGATATTATTTATTGGTAGGGGACCAGAGGTAGAGGCGGTCGGAGGGACGGATTTTGGCGGGGACGGGAATTGAGAAGGCTTGTCCCTTGACGGCACGGTCGACGGCATGGCAATCGACATCGATGCGCTCGACGGTGATGGTGATGGCACCGGTGGTCGGTCCTGTGATGAGGACCTCGTCGCCGGGATGTAACTCGCCGGCTTCCATGAAGAACTCGCCCACCCCGAGGCGCGAGTAGTACTTGACTCCGCGAGCGATATAGTGCTTAACGCGTGTGGCTGACGAGCCGTATTTCGATGACCATTCGCCCAGGCGTTGCCCCAGGTAGTAGCCGTTCCAGAAGCCGCGATTGAATACTGTGGCGAGTTGCTCGTCCCAGCGAGCGATGAGGTCCTCGCCATAGGTGCCGTCGCAAATGGCATTGAGCGCTTCGGAATAGCAAGTGACGGTGGCGGCGACGTACTCGGCACCACGGGCGCGCCCTTCAATCTTGAAGACGGTGACCCCGGCATCGACCATTTTGTTGAGGAAGTGGATGGTCTTGAGGTCCTTGGGCGACATGATGTATTTGTTCTCGACGTTGAGTTGGTCGCCGGTCTCGAGGTCGGTGACCGAGTATCCGCGGCGGCATATCTGAGTGCATGCCCCGCGGTTGGCGCTGGAATTCATTTGGTGCAGGCTCAGGTAGCACTTGCCCGATACTGCCATGCACAGGGCGCCGTGGCAGAACATCTCGATGCGGACCAACTCGCCGCGCGGACCGCGGATGTCGTCGCGGCGGATTGCCTCGGAGATGGCAGCGACTTGCTCGAGCGACAATTCGCGAGCAAGGACCACTACATCAGCCCATTGGGCATAGAAGCGCACCGCCTCGATGTTGGAGATGTTGCATTGAGTGGATATGTGGACTTCGACGCCGTGGCTATGGGCATAGAGTATTGTGGCGATGTCGCAGGCGATGATGGCAGTGATGCCGGCGGCAGCGGCGGTGTCGACGATAGCGTGCATGGTGTCGATGTCGCCGTCGTACATGATGGTGTTGACGGTGAGATAGGTGCGCACACCATGGGCATTGCAGGTAGCGGCAATATCGCGAAGGTCGTCGAGGGTGAAGTTGGCGCTTGAACGGGAGCGCATATTGAGTCCTTCGACGCCGAAGTATACGGCGTCGGCACCGGAATTGATGGCGGCAGCGAGCGACTCGCGCGAGCCGACGGGTGCCATGAGTTCGAAGTCGGAGCGTTGCATGAGCTTAACGATTAAACACCAAATCCCGACGAGCAAAGCGCCGCCGGGTTGGAGTATTATAAATATGAAACGTTTTCTTATTCAGCGGCAGGAGCCACAGGAGCGGGAGTCTCGGCAGCCGGGGTTGCGGGAGCAGCGGGAGCCTCAGAGCCAAACTGGTCGCCGGTGGGCATAGCAGGCGCGGGGGCTGTGGTCTCGGTGCGCAACTCGGTCTCAGCACTCACCTTGGGCATAGTGTATACCGAGATGATTGAGAGGATGCCGATGAGGGCTGCGAGGGTCCAGGTGGTCTTCTCAAGGAAGCTGTTGGTCTGGCGCACACCCATCAGTGAGCTGGCATTGCCGAACTGGGAGGAGAGACCTCCACCCTTGGATTTCTGTACGAGTACGATGCAAATGAGGAGCACCGCAACGATGACTGTCAATACAATGATTAGTGTATTCATTTTTTGTTTTTAAGTATATTTATCGATGTTTATTGCGCCTTGTTGCCGGGAGTGTGGCGCTGATTTATCATCAGTTTACGCAAGAAACGCAATTGGTCTGCAAAGTAACAACTTTTTTCCGGATAATTCAAATTTAAATTGGCAATAATTTCATATGCGCGGTCATATCGCTGCTGTTTTATGAAAATTTTAGCCAAACTTTCGCTCAAAAGCGAGTTATTGGGTATGGAATCCTCCTTGGAGGGGGTAACCGGAGCTTGAGGCGGCTCGGGTGTCGGCTCTTGCTGAATGTGGAGATGATCACTCGGCTCGTCGACTGGATTGGCGGCGAGGAAGGCATCGATGAGCGAGTCCTGCGAGCCGGCGGGAGCCGTCGAGGGTGCCGGCTCCGACTTGGCGAGGGTCTCGGCATACTCGGGCACGGGGTTGAAAATCATGCGCTCAAGCAGGGCATCCTCCTCGGGCGAGCGGTGTCCGTAGGTTGCGAGGAAGGTGTCAATAGCCGTATCGGTCGAGGGTTTTGTAACCTGTGGCTCAGGTGGATAGAAGTCGTCGAAGCCTTGTCCCGAGGGGTCAATCATCGCGATGATATTGTTGCGGTCGCCGGCAAGTAGGGCGATGCGGTGTCGCAGGACAGTGCGTTGCTCGTCGGTGAGGCGATTGTCGCCATATTTGAGCATGGCGGCGGCAGGAGCGGCGGCAGCCGGGTAGTCGCGACACAGGCGAGCGAGGGCGGCGAAGTCGTCGTCGCTGAGCACCTCGGGTTGGCGTGCTATCTTGATTATCAGTTGATTGAAGTTATCCATTACCAGTTGCCGAGGGTTGCGTTAAAGATGAGGTCGACCAATTCCTTTGAAATTTGTTGGCACAGGTCGTCCTGTACGTCGGTGAGCATCATCGAGGCATCGAAGTCGCGATAAGCCGAGAAGGATTGGTCGATGCTGTTCTTGTCGTTCTTGGTGTCGGTGTATTTGACGCGGACGGTGATGGTGAGGCGCGTCTGCGAGGCATAAGCATCCTCGGTAACAGCCTGAGGCGTAAGGGTGTAGCCGGTGATTTCGCCCTCGATCTGCAAGTCGGCGGGCGGGTCGGTGGTGATGAGGCGAGTGTTGCGCGAGATGTAGTCGGCAAGTTCGGTCTCAAAAGTCTGTTGCAGAGGTGGATACACCAGTGCGGCACGGATGGGGAATTGCGACACCGAGATGGTGCGATAGACGTTGTAGTCGATAGCCGAGCCGTTGAAAGTGTATGATACACAGCTGGTAAGCACTATGCACAGTGACGCGCACAAGGCGATGAGGGTGCGATTAATCCAAGCCATACTCTTTGATTTTGCGGTAAAGTGTACGTTGCGAGATGTGCAACTCGGCAGCGGCGAGCTTGCGGTGCCCGTTGTTGCGAGCGAGGGCATCGGCGATTGCGCGACGCTCCTGCTCCTCGAGGGTCTCAGGCGTGGATGACGGTGTCGGCTTCTCGGGCTCCTCGTTGGTGTAGTATGGAGTGTCAATCACCTCGGTGTCAGAGCCTTCGTCGTGATATAAGTCCTTGATGGAGTGCTTATTAAGTTTGTGCGAGGCGATGTCGTGCGAGCCGATGAGGTTGGTCTCGGCAGGGCGCTGTGGAGCAGTCGCGAGGCGCTTCTCGAGGTCGTCTACGCGGTTTTGGAGGTTGACGATGAGCGAGAGCATCATGTCGCGCTCGCGCTTGTAGGCATCGTTGGAGGGGTTGTAAATCGCCGGGGTGAGCGATGAGGTCTCGGCGGGTAAGTAGTGGCGCACGGCATCGGTGTCGAGGGTGTTACCTGCCTCAAACAGAGCCATTTGTTCTACTATATTCTTGAGTTGGCGCACATTGCCGGGCCAGCGATAGCGTAGCAAGCTGTTGCGAGCATCGTCCGAGAACGAGATAGCGGGCAGGTGCCAGCGCTCGGCAAAGTCGGCGGCAAATTTGCGGGCGAGCAGGGCGATGTCATTGCCACGGTCGCGCAACGGCGGGATGTTTATCTGGATGGTCGAGAGGCGGTAGTAGAGGTCTTGGCGGAAGCGTCCCTCGGCGACAGCGCGTTCCATGTCGACGTTGGTGGCGGCGACGATACGTATGTTGGTCTTCTGCACCTCGGAGGAGCCTACCTTGATAAATTCGCCGGTCTCGAGGACACGGAGTAATCGCGCCTGAGTGGTGAGGGGCAGCTCGGCGACTTCGTCGAGGAATATGGTGCCGCCATCGGCTTCCTCGAAGTAACCCTTGCGCGAGGCGACAGCGCCGGTGAAGGAGCCTTTTTCGTGCCCGAAGAGCTCAGAGTCGATGGTACCCTCGGGGATGGCGCCGCAGTTGACGGCGATGTATTTGGCATGCTTGCGCGGGCTGTAAGCGTGGATAATCTTGGGGAAGAATTCCTTGCCGGCACCGCTCTCGCCGATGACCAGGACGCTGAGGTCGATGGGAGCGACACGGAGGGTGCGCTCCACGGCAGCGGTGAGCGCCGGAGCATTACCCACGATGCCGAAGCGTTGCTTGGCTTGCAGGACGGCAGATGATTGTTGAACTAATCCGCTCATTTAATGTTGCGTAGGGCGTATGTTTGAGCTCGAAGGAAATCGCCGAATTCCTCGAGGGAGCCTTGGTGTTTTAACTGTTCTTCGACCGAGATGGGGTTGCCGACGCTGATGTGGAGCGTGGAGTTGCACTTGCGCCACACCTCGCTGGGAAGGCGCACGGTGCGCAATTGCCAGCACACCACGCCGAGGAGGTTGAACAAGAAAGAGTTGGTGCCGTGGAAGAAGATGGGTATCACGGGCACCTTGAGTTGCTGGATGAGGCGAATGATATTGGGTTGCCACTGACGGTCAATGAGTTGCCACTTCCAGTTGACCTTGGACATGGCGCCGGCGGGAAAGAAACCGATGGGCTGCCCGTTGCGTACCTGCATCATCGCCTTGCGGATGCCTTGGATTGAGACAGCCTTCTTGGCGGGGTCGTCGCTTGCCGATTGGTCGACAGCGATGAAGTTGGGGCGCATGGCAGTGATGCGGTTGAGCACCATATTGACCATGACCTTGTACTCGGGGCGGCGCGAGGCTACCATGTGGATGAGTGTGATGCCGTCGAGGGCGCCGAAGGGGTGGTTGGACACGGTGATGAAAGCGCCCTCGGGGAGGTTGTCGAGGACCTGCTCGTTGTCGATGCGGAGCTTGATGTTGAAGTCGTCGAGAAGGAACTTCACGAAGGGAGGACCGGGGTTGTCAAATCCGCGGTCGTGGACATCGTTGACCTTGTCGACACACATCCAGTGGAGGACCTTGTTGACGAGTTTTTCGTGACCCTTGAGGCGTGGGACCATCTCGATGACGTCGTCGACATCGAGGACGGTGCGCTTGACGGGTTTCTCGGGAGTTGGGGTGTTATCTTGTTGCATGGTAGGCTGTTAGGATTTTTGATATTCGGTGGGCGACATGCCGGTGAGGTGCTTGAAGTACTTGCCGAAGGACGATTGAGTAGAGAAATTGAGGGCGTATGCGACTTGCTGAATGTTCTTGCCCGAGAAGCGGAGCATATTCTTGGCTTCCATGAGGACAAAGTCGTCAATCCAGCAGGATGCCGAGCGTCCGGTGGCTTCCTTGACCAAGAGGGAGAGGTATTTGGGCGATATGAAGAGCTTGTCGGCATAGAAGTTGACCGAGCGCTCCGAGGCGAAGTGAATCTGGAGGAGACGGACAAACTCGCGGACATACTCGTTGCGACGTGCCGTGGCAGTGTTGCCTGCCTCGGGCAACTCGGCGATGCGCTTGTGGTAGAACTGCACGAGCTGGTAAACCATAGCGGCGATGAGGTTGGCGGCAATATTTTTGCTCACCTGGCGGTTGTCGTACTTGCTTGAGTTGATGTATATTAACTCGAAGTAACGAGCCATGAGGTCAAACTCGTCCTTGTCGAGGTTGCGCACCTGCTCGGCGCGCATCTTGACCGTAGGCATGGGGATGGTCGACACATTAATATTAATGTTCTGCAGGAAGGGGACACTGAGGAAGAGCGCCTCGTAATCTACCTTGTGCGTGGTGTGCATTGCAGCAGTTTGCTTGACCATCACCATGTTGCCCGGGAAGATGAAAATCACCGAATTGGGCTTGACGGTATATTGCTCATTGTTGATTTCCATCTCAAAGTCGGGGCAATCGTGGACCAAGAGAATGAGGGCGCCGTTGATGCGAGTCGGCTCTTTCTCAAAGTCCATGCGCAAATTGCTCTGCGGGGTGTAGTGGAAATAGAAGAACTCGTTCTTTATTTCGCTGAATTTCAATACACCGTCGCGTATTTGAAAGGTTTCGGGATAATCGATATGCTTCTCCATACAATGAAAATTACGCCACAAAATTACTAATAATTTGCCGATATATCCACATGATTGGAAGTTTTTAACAAAAAACTAATGATTGCGGAGGCGGCGGGCAGTGTCGGGGTCGAGGAGAGCGAGCGGCTCGATGACAAAAGGACGCTCGGCGGCATGGGGGTGTGGCAGAGTGAGCGTGGGCGAGTCGATGCACAATCCGTCGAAGTCGATGATGTCGATATCGATGAGGCGGTCGGCATACGAGCCGTCGGGGTGGCGATGCGGCGTTGCAGCACCTATCTGTTGCTCAATGTATTGAGTTATGGCGAGGAGGTCGAGTGGGTCGAGGTCGCCGGGAATGTCGAGCATCACGGCGCGGTTGATGAATGGGTGAGGCGAGTCGTATCCCCAGGGGAGCGACTCCACATCGGGAGCGGTGGCGAGAGTCGCCTCGGGGAAGGCGCGAGCAATCAGGGCGACCGCCCTGTCGATGAGCAGGATGCGGTCGCCCTGATTAGAGCCTATGTTGAGATGAATATGGTGCATTAGAGCGAAGTGCGAGCGACCTCGACTTCCTCGAAGCCTTCGATGAAGTCACCGACCTTGATGTCGTTGAAGCCGGCGATTGAGAGTCCGCAGTCATAGCCCATGGTGACTTCCTTGACGTCGTCCTTGAAGCGCTTGAGCGAGCCGAGCTCGCCGGTGTAGCGGACGATACCGTCGCGGATGAGGCGCACGCGCTGAGCGCGCTTGAGCTTGCCCTCGCGGACGATAGCGCCGGCGATGGTGCCGACCTTGCTGATGTGGTAGGTCTCGAGCACCTCAGCGCTGCCGGTGATTTCCTCCTTGATCTCGGGAGCGAGCATACCTGCCATAGCGTCCTTGACCTCCTCAATAGCCTGATAGATAACCGAGTAGAGGCGTATCTGGATGCCCTTGCTCTCGGCGGCACGGCGTGCGGCGATAGAGGGACGCACCTGGAAGCCCACGATGATGGTGTGGTCGTCGGCAGAGGCGAGAACGACATCGCTCTCGGAGATTTCGCCCACCGCCTTGTGGATGACGTTGACTTGGATTTCCTCGGTTGAGAGTTTGATGAGCGAGTCGGAGAGCGCCTCGATGGAGCCGTCGACGTCGCCCTTGACGATGATATTGAGTTCGTGGAAGTTGCCCACAGCGCGGCGGCGAGCGATTTCCTCGAGGGTAAGACCCACCTGAGTGCGGAGCCCTTGTTCGCGCTGGAGTTGTTCGCGCTTGGATGCGATTTCGCGGGCTTCTTGCTCGGTTTCCATTACATTGAATGTGTCACCGGCTTGAGGAGCGCCGTTGAGACCGAGGATGAGCGCCGGCATGGCGGGACCGGCTTCCTTGATGCGTTGGTTGCGCTCGTTGAACATCGCCTTGACGCGCCCGAAGTGGTTGCCTGCGAGGACGATGTCGCCAATGCGGAGGGTGCCGTTCTGCACCAGGACGTTGGCTACATAGCCACGGCCCTTGTCGAGGGTTGACTCGATGATGGTACCGACGGCGCGGCGGTTGGGGTTGCTCTTGAGGTCGAGCATTTCGGCTTCGAGGAGCACCTTCTCCATGAGTTCGTCGACACCGATGCCCTTCTTGGCAGAGATGTCTTGCGACTGATATTTGCCGCCCCATTCCTCGACGAGGTAGTTCATGGCGGCGAGTTCCTCCTTGATCTTGTCGGGGTTGGCGTGGGGCTTGTCTATCTTATTGATAGCAAATACGATAGGCACACCGGCGGCAGCGGCGTGGTTGATAGCCTCGACGGTCTGCGGCATGACGTTGTCGTCGGCGGCAACGATGATGATACAGATGTCGGTGACCTTGGCACCGCGGGCACGCATAGCGGTGAAGGCTTCGTGACCCGGGGTATCGAGGAAGGTGATATGACGACCGTCGGGGAGAGTTACGCTATAAGAGCCGATGTGCTGAGTGATACCACCAGCCTCGCCGGCGATGACGTTTGATTTGCGGATGTAGTCGAGGAGCGAAGTCTTACCGTGGTCGACGTGACCCATGACGGTTACAATCGGCGGACGGGGAAGGAGGTCCTCCTCGGAGTCTTCCTCTTGGTGGATGGCGTCGGCGACTTCGGCAGACACATATTCGGTGGTGAAACCAAATTCGTCGGCGACGATATTGATGGTCTCGGCATCGAGACGCTGGTTGATAGATACCATTACGCCGAGGTTCATACAAGTAGCAATAACCTGGTTGATAGGCACATTCATCATCACAGCGAGGTCGTTGGCGGTAACGAACTCGGTGAGACGGAGTACTGAATTTTCGGCTGCTTCGGCTGCTTCGGCTTCGCGGACGCGCTCGGCGGCGTTTTCGCGTTTTTCCTTACGCCACTTGGCGCCCTTACGCAAGCCCTTGTCCTTGGCGGTGAGGCGAGCGAGGGTTTCCTTTACCTGCTTTGAAACGTCCTCCTCGGTGACCTCGGGTGTGAGGGCACGGCGAGCCTCCTTGCGGCGTTCGCTCTTAGACTTGCTTTGGTTGCGGTTGTTATTATTGTTGTTGCCGCCACCGCCTTGGTTGCGGTTGTTGTCGCCACCGTTGCCACCCTGACGGGGACGGTCTTCGGCTTGACGACCGGCTTTTTCGATGTCGACTTTATCCTTGCCGGCGATACGTTTGCGCTTCTTGCGGTCGCCCGAAGGAGTGGCATTGTCGCCGGAGGCAGCGGCAGCGGCTTTGCGACGCTCGTCCTTGCCTTTTTTCTTGGGGCGAGTGGTGGTGTTGATAGCGCTGAGGTCGATTTTGCCCACGATGTTGAGCTTGAGTTCGGGGCGCTCGGTATTGGGCTTGAAGACCTCGTCGGAGGGTTTGGGCTCCTCCTTGGGCTCTTCCTTGGGTTGAGGCTTGGGCTCTTCGACTTTAGGCTCGGGCTTTGGTTGAGGCTTGGGCTGCTCGGGTTTAGCCTCTTTCTTGGGCTCGGGCTTTGGTTCGGGCTTAGGTTCGGGCTTAGGCTCTGGCATGGGCTCCTCCACCTTGGGCTGTGGCTTGGGTTGCTCGGGCTTAACCTCTTTCTTAGGCTCTGGCTTGGGTTCATCCTTCTTGATGACCGGATTGCCCTTGCTGTCGAGGTCCAATTTGCCGATGATGCGAGGCGAGGGCGTTTTCTCCGAAGTCAGCACCTCAGGCTTTTTGGCGGGCTCGGCGGCGGGCTTTGCGGGCTCGGGAGCGGGCTCGGGTTGGGGAGCGGCAGGGCGACCAATGATAGAATAGATATCCTTGCCGGGCATAAATTTGTTGACCAGCGTCTTGACGACATCTTCCTCAACACGAGTGTTGGGGCTCTCGTCAATGCTGATGTTTTGTTCGCGCAAGAAATTGAATACAGTGGGCAGAGCCACATTCAATTCTTTTGCGACGGTGCTGATTTTCGTTTTCGCCATATATGGATTTTATTTGTTTTTTAATTAGTTAACGTGCCTCGTGGAGATGATGAAGGGCTTAGTCTTCAAATTCGGCTTTGAGAATTTCGATGACATTGTCGACAGTCGACTCCTCGAGGTCGGCTTGCTCGATGAGCATCTCGCGGGGAGCACGGAGGACGTTCTTAGCGGTGATGCAACCGATATTCTTGAGAGCTTCGATTACCCATTCGTCGATTTCGTCCTTGAACTCGTCGAGATATATATCTTCCTCGACAGATTCCTCGGTGTCGCGGTAAACGTCGATGATGTAACCGGTGAGCATCGAGGCGAGCTTGATGTTAAGACCGTTCTTGCCGATAGCGAGGGATACCTGGTCGGGGTGGAGGATAACCTCGGCTTTCTTCTCGTCCTCGTCGATGCGCATAGATGTAATCTTGGCGGGCGAGAGGGCACGCTGGATGAAGAGCTGAGGATTAGCGGTCCAGTTGATGACGTCGATGTTCTCGTTGCGCAATTCGTGCACGATGCCGTGGATGCGAGAGCCCTTGACGCCGACGCAAGCGCCGACGGGGTCGATGCGGTCGTCGTAACTCTCGACGGCAATCTTGGCGCGCTCGCCGGGGATGCGTGCCACGGCGCGGATGTTGATGAGACCGTCGTGAATTTCGGGCACTTCAAGCTCGAAGAGGCGACGGAGGAAGATGTCGCTGGTGCGCGATACGGTGATTTTGGGGTTGTTATTCTTGTTGTCAACGTTGGCGATGACGGCGCGGACTGTCTCGCCCTTGCGGAACTTGTCGCCGGGGATAGACTCGCTCTTGGGGAGGAGGAGTTCATTCTTGTCATCGTCGAGGAGGAGGGTCTCGCGCGACCAGGTTTGATAAACTTCACCGCTTACCAATTCGCCCTCGAGTTCCTTGAACTTCTTGTAGATGGCATCCTTCTGGAGGTCGAGAAGCTTGCTCTGGAGGGTCTGGCGCAGAGTGAGGATGGCACGACGGCCGAATTTCTCGAAGAAAATCTCCTTGGTGTGTTCCTCGCCGACCTCAGCCTCGGGGTCGTTGTCGGCGTGGGCATCGCTGAGCGAAATCTGGAGGTTGGGGTTCTCGACTTCGCCGTCGGGGACGATGGTGAGGTTTTGGAAAATCTGCACATCGCCCTTGTCGGGGTTGAGGATTACGTCGAGGTTCTCGTCGGTGCCAAACATCTTGGCGAGGACGTTGCGGAACGAGTCCTCGAGGACGCTAATCATTGTAGACTTGTCGATGTTCTTGAGTTCCTTGAACTCGGCAAACTGCTCGACCATATTGGGAGTTTCCTCTTTCTTTGCCATTTTTGTGGGTTTAAGTATCTTATTTGAAATTAATTACGTAAGAAACCGACTTGCATTGGTCGGGGGAGAAAGTGTGAGGCACGGGCTCGACGACGGGGCGCTTGGCACCCTCGTGGCGCACCTTGGTGGGGACTTCGATGACAAACTCGCCATTCTCGGCAACGTCGATGAGTATGCCGCGGAGTTTGCGACCGTCGCGGGTGAGCACTTCTACTTCGTTGCCGATGTTTTTGACATACTGTTGGCGCACCTTGAATGGCGAGGTGAGTCCTGCCGAGCCGACCTCGAGTTGATAATCCTCGATGTCGCGGTCAAATACCTCCTCGATGCGGCGAGTGAGGGCGGCGCAGGTGTCGATGTCGACGCTGTCCATCGAGTCGATTTCGACGGTGATCTCGTTGGCGGGCGCAATGTTTATGTCGACCACAAAGAGATTGTTGTCAGCGGCGAAGTCCTCGACGGTGCGTGAGAGTAAATCCTTGTCTATCATCTTAGTTTTAAATAAAAGGAGGAAGCGGTAAGCCTCCTCCAACTCATTGAAGTGGTGCAAAATTACACAAAAAACGGGTGATATGCAAGCGGAGAGGAGAAATAAGCGCCGAAAAGGCTAAAAATTTAACACGGCAAGTGATTGCTTAACATTATTTAACTAATACCATTAGAGGTATTGCGGACGCACAGAAAATCTTGAGTACCATCGCCTAATGGACAAGTGCTGTAGCCGCTACCACAATTGGCAAGTTCACCGGTCTTTTTGAGAGAGAAAAGCGAGATTGTTGATCGGTAAGTCTCAAAAAAATCGAGTTACCGATCAACAATCGAAAGTTTTTCGTTAACTTTGCGCAAACAAAGGTCATTCGGTGCAAAAAACTTTAAAAGAGAGGTGGGGGTAGTTGATTATCACTGATTTTTTGTAATTTTGCAGTGAAATATGGAAACTAATAGGTCAGTATATCATCGAGGCGCTGAGGACGGCATGTACTTGGGTGTGACGATGACGCTTGCCGTGCTGTTCACGGCGGCATCGTCGTACTATGCGTGGTGCTTTCTTCCGGCGATAGTGTCGGTGGTGGCAGTGCCGATAGTTGCGATGCGGCGCCTGCGGGCAGCGTACCTTGAGGATGATTGCGAGTCGACATTTTCGATGTTGTGGATGCAGGGCATCGCCGGATTTTTCTTTGGCGGCTTGATTATGGGCATTGTGTCGTATGTGGCGATGAAGTGGCTGCACCCCGGCTACATAGTCGAGCAAGCCCAATTGGTGGTCGATGTATTCTCGCAGGCTGATAGCGAGCAGTATCAGTCGTTTGCCCGCGGAGTGTCGCGAGCCATCGAGCGTGGCGAGTTGCCCACGGCGATGGACCTCGTCGCCGAGTTGATATATGTGGCTGTGCTCACCGGCTCGTTGCTGTCGATATTGCTGTCGATATATATACGCGCACGCTATAACTCTCATCAACAGCCACCGGCTTTTAATAACAAATAACAATTAAGGTACTATGGATATATCAGTAGTTGTGCCCCTATATAACGAGGCTGAGTCGCTGCCCGAGTTGGCGCAGTGGATTGAGCGCGTGATGAACGAGAAAAAGTTTACCTACGAGGTGATATTTGTCAACGACGGGTCGACCGATGACTCGTGGCAAGTCATCAAGGACCTATCGGCAAAGAATCCCTGCCTCAAGGGCGTGGCGTTCCGTCGCAATTACGGCAAGTCGCCGGCGCTGAACACCGGATTTGCGCGTGCACAGGGCGATGTGGTCATCACCATGGATGCCGATTTGCAGGACTCGCCCGACGAGATACCTGCACTGTATCGCATGGTCACCGAGGAGGGCTACGACTTGGTGTCGGGATACAAGCAGAAGCGCTATGACCCACTGTCCAAGACCATTCCCACCAAGTTGTTCAATGCCACGGCACGCCGAGTGACCGGTATCAAGAATTTGCACGACTTCAACTGCGGATTGAAGGCTTATCGCAACAAGGTGGTGAAGCACATCGAGGTCTACGGCGATATGCACCGCTACATCCCGTATTTGGCAAAATTGGCAGGCTTCTCGCGCATCGGCGAGAAAGTGGTGCACCACCAGGCTCGCAAGTATGGCAAGACCAAGTTTGGGCTCGACCGCTTTGTCAATGGCTACCTCGACCTCGCCACGCTGTGGTTTACCGGCAAATTCGGAGGCAAGCCCATGCACTTCTTCGGCTTGTGGGGCTCGCTGATGTTTATTTTGGGCTTTATCGCCGTGGCTGTGGTAGGCTTTGCCAAATTGTGGAATATGGCACACGGCAACCATTATATTCTGGTGACCGACTCGCCCTACTTCTACCTGGCATTGACGCTGATGCTGCTGGGCTCGCAACTGTTCTTGGCGGGCTTTGTGGGCGAACTGGTGGCACGCAACTCGCCGCGCCGCAACGACTATGAGATTGACGAAGAAATTAACATAAAACAAGATACAAATGTCTGATTTACAATTATATCCGACACTGATGTCGCTGATGTCAGAGCGTTATTCGTGTCGCAATTACGATGCGACACGCCCGGTGGACCACGACCTGCTGCGTGCAGTGCTCGATGCCGCGCGCATCGCGCCGTCGGCATGCAACCGCCAGCCGTGGCAATTCCTGGTGATTGACAGTGCCGAGGGCAAGGAGGCTATCGCTGCCGCCTACAGTCGCGAGTGGATACGCACCGCCCCGACATTCATCATAGCTATCGGCAACCACGACGAGGCATGGCACCGCGCCGACGGCAAGGACCACACCGATGTCGACCTCTCTATTGCCGTTGAGCATATATGCCTGGCAGCCACCGCCTTGGGCTTAGGCACTTGCTGGGTGTGCAACTTTGATGCGCCGGCTATTCGCAGCGCCTTCGGCATAGCAGATCCATTGGAGCCAATCGCCATCATTCCTATCGGCTACCCGGCTGCCGATGCTGTGGTGCCTGTGAAGAATCGCAAAACCGCCCAAGACACCATTAAATGGGGAAAACTCTGATTAAGAGTGTATTAGCGCTGACAGCGCTGCTCGCAGTTGTGGCATGCAGTTCGTCGGGCTGCTTGGACAACGGGAGCGCTATCCCGTTGGCAGGCTTTTACGACTCTGCCACCGGCAAAGGGGTGAGCCTCAACACGATAAGCGTGCACGGAGTCGGTGCGCCTGCCGACTCGGCGCTTATACGCCCCGGCAGCACGGCATCGCAATTGTACCTACCCATGCATGTCGGGCATCCATCGACTACCTGGGTAATCGAGTATGCCGACGAGGCAATTGCATCACCCGAATACAATGATACCATCACATTCGCCTATGAATCAATCCCTTATTTTGCTTCGGAGGATTGTGGGGCGATGTACTGCTACCGCGTCAATCGCCTGGAGCACACAACTCACTTGGTCGATAGCGTGGTGATGGTCGACTCACTCATCACCAATGTGGATATAGAGCGCATTAAGATATACTTCCGCACGGCTCAGGAGGAGCCAGCCGAATGAGAGGGCTTGCCAAGGTGCTGCTGATGGTGGTAGCCGTATTGTGCACCGCCATGGTGTGGGGACAGAGCGAGCAACAGCGCCGCGAACGTCGTCGCATCAACCCCATAAACACCAATGCCACAGCCACTCAGTCGATTAACGAGACGCGCAACGACACCTCGCGCATCAATGCCGCGATACGCGCCCGCTCGACATCGTTTGTGCGCGAAGATGGCGCCATCGTATATGTCGATACAGTCAATGGCAACGAGTGGATCGACTCGGCGACCATTCGCCGTGGCTCTCGCATGACCTACCCGCGATGGACTGCCCTAAGCGTGGGCATCGACTTGTGGGACCCGGTGATGCGACTCTTCGGGCAAAAATACGGTGTGGTGGGCTTCTGGGCTAACGTATCGGTCTACAATCGCTTTTTCCCGACCTTTGAGATGGGCTTGGGCATGGCTAAGGATACCCCTGCCGATATGAATTACACCTATCGCACGCCTATGAGCCCATATTTCAAGATAGGCTGTGACTACAATTTCCTGTTCAATTCCAACTCTGATTACAAATTTTTTGCCGGACTGCGCTATGGCTTTGCGCCCTTCAAGTGGGAGGTGAGCGACATCACGCTCAACTCGGGCTACTGGGGCGAGAGCACAGCCCTGGTGATACCCTCGCAGAACGGCACAGCCGGGTGGCTGGAGTTCTGCCTCGGCTTGCAAGTGCGCCTGTGGAGCAATATCTCGGCAGGCTGGACCCTGCGCTATCACTCCATACTCCACGAGAGCAAGAATGTCCATGGCGAGCCCTGGTACATCCCCGGCTATGGCGCTCGCGGCAATTCGCTCAACGGCTCATTCTCAGTGTCTTACACCCTACCGGTGCAGCGCAAGGCAGCACCGACAGATGCCGAAATCCTGCCCGACGACGAGCCGGCACCCACCCCGCAAGACACCACCGCAATCAATTGATTGCCAAGTATAAATGATAAGAGCCAAGGAATTAACTCAACTCCTTGGCTCCCATTATTTTGGTATTTAGTATTTTAGAAGAGTCTCTCGGGATAGATGCCGGCGTCGTGGAGGGCGGCAAACTGAGCAACGACAGAGGGGCGGTCCTCGGCGTATGTGACACCAAACCAGCGCGAAGTGGTGTCAAGCAATTTGACGGTGGCTTCGCCGCTCTGAATGAGGGTGTTGACTGCCGAGGGGATATAGTACTCCGACTTTTCCTCGCCTCCTCGAGCATCGAGGAATTTGATAAATTCGCGCTTGGAGAAGTCAAAATAATCGGGAGTGAAGCCCCAGAAGTTCATCGACACCGGGGTGTTGGGGTCGAGGTAGCAAGTTACACCGTTTTCGTCCTTGAAGGCGATGCGATGCTGGTCGTCATAGGCGATGGCGGTGCGCTCGACTACGTCGGTGAGTTTGCCATCGACAGCGGTGCACACGCCGCGCGATACCGAGCCGTGCTCGGTGAGGGTATTGCCCACGCGGAAGCCCACCATACAATAGTCGCCGGGGCGAGTGTGTGGGCGCGAGAGTTCCTCGGCGATGACGCGGAACGCGTCGGTGCCATAGTAGTCATCGGCATTGATTACAGCGAAGGGCTCGCGGATGGCATCGGCGCCCATGAGGACGGCGTGGTTGGTGCCCCAGGGCTTAACGCGCCCCTCGGGAGCCTTGTAGCCCTCGGGGAGGGCATCGATGCTCTGGAAGACCACTTCGGTGGGGATGTGCCCCTCGTATTTGGAGAGGACCTTGTCGCGGAAGTCCTGCTCGAAGTCCTTGCGGATAACAAAAACGACCTTGCCGAAGCCGGCTTTGAGGGCGTCATAAATTGAATAATCCATGATGGTCTCGCCGTGAGGGCCCAGACCGTCCAATTGCTTGAGACCGCCATAACGGCTACCCATGCCGGCGGCGAGAACAAAGAGTGTAGGTTTCATTTTATCTCACTGATATACTTATTGTTGTTTATTGTTTATTGTTTATTGTTTAGGGTTGAGGGTTTATTGTTTAAAGTTTAGGGGTAGGGGGGAGGTGCCGCCGTTGACGTATGTGGCGACGATGCGGTGGCTCAGTGACGAGCCTGCCATGGGTGTCCAGCCACAGAGGCTGACGACGTCGGCATCGGAGACGATGTGAGGGGTGTCGAGCCGTTCAACTATCACCATATCAGCATAGTAACCGGGGCGAAGGAGCCCGCGACGGTCGATGCCGAAGAGGGCTGCCGGGGCGCCGGCATAGCGCCACGCCACCGTGGTGGGGTCGTAGAGGTCGAGCATAGCCGGGAGGGAGAATTGGACCATCGGGGCGCCCGAGGCGGCATGGAATACATCGCCTTGCTTGTCGGCGAGGCGGTGTGGAGCGTGGTCGGTGGCTATGATGTCGAGGCGTCCTGTAGCCAGGGCGTCGCGGAGAGCCGCGCGGTCGGTAGCGGTCTTGACTGCGGGGTTCATCTTGATGCGCGAGCCAAGGCGAGCATAGTCTTCAACTGTCCACAGCAGGTGGTGTGGCGATACTTCGGCTGTAATTTGCTTGCCAACAGGCGATTGAGCGGGGTCAAAGAGACGAGTTTCAGCCTCGGTAGTGACGTGTGCCACGTGGAGGCGGGAGCCATATCGAGTGGCGAGTTCCATAGCATGCTCGGTGGCGCGTACACAAGCCTTGGCATTGCGCAGTCGGCTGTGCCATAGCATATTGTCGGGGTCGGCGATAGGTTCGGCGGCGCGGATATTGGCATTGATTATAGATTGGTCCTCGGCATGAACGACGATGCGGGCACCTTGAGCCTCGAAGACCGATGCAAGGGCATGAGGCTCGTCGAGGAGCATACCGCCGGTGGAGGAGCCCATGAAGACCTTAACGGCAGGCATCAGGTGTGCCGGAGCGGCGAGGAGTTCGGCGAGATTATCGGCAGTGGCGCCCATCATGAAGGCATAGTTGGCTGCCGAGGAGTGCTCGGCGCGCGCCATTTTGTCCTCCCAGGCAGCGATGGTGGTGGTCTGCGGGATGGTGTTGGGCATGTCGATGAAGGAGGTGACGCCACCGGCTACGGCGGCGCGGCTCTCCGAGGCGATAGTCGCTTTGGCTTCGAGTCCGGGCTCGCGGAAGTGGACGTGGCAGTCGATAGCGCCGGGCATCAGCAAGCAACCGCGGGCATCGACCACCTCTGTGCCGACAGGAATGTCGCCACGGAAGTCGCCCTCGCCCATTGAGTCGATAAAAGCGCCGGAGGTGAGGAGCCAGCCGCAGTGGGGCGGGTTTGTACCGTCAACGACTAATGCATTGTGAATGAGTATATTCATTTCTGCGAGTAGTCGGGAAATTTTTTGAAGAAACTATTCCACTTGAGGCGAATAACGCCGAATACAGCCTCGCCGAAGATGCCGCTGCTCATCTTGGAGGTACCCAAGACACGATTGACAAAGATAATGGGCACCTCGACGATTTTGAAGCCATACTTGTAGGAGGTGAACTTCATCTCAATCTGGAAGGCGTAACCCTTGAACTTGATGGAGTCGAGTGGAAGTGCCTCGAGGACACGGCGGCGGTAGCAGACAAATCCGGCAGTGGTGTCGTGTACCGGCATACGGGTGATAAGGCGAACGTATTTGCTTGCATAATAAGACATTAAGACGCGTCCCATAGGCCAATTTACCACATTGACTCCGGTGACGTATCGCGAGCCGATAGCGACGTCGGCGCCATCGACAGCGGTCGCCTTGTAGAGTTTGAGCAAGTCGAGAGGGTTGTGCGAGAAGTCGGCATCCATTTCGCAGATGTAGTCGTAGCCCTGTTGACAAGCCCACTTGAAGCCCGTGATATATGCTGTGCCGAGCCCAAGTTTGCCCTCGCGCTCAATGATATGTACGCGCCCGGGGTGCTCGGCAATTTTGTCCTTGACAATGGCAGCGGTGCCATCTGGGGAGTTGTCATCGATGACCAAGACATCGAAGTCGTGCTCGAGAGCGAGGACAGCGTCAATGATAGCGGCAGCGTTCTCACACTCGTTATACATAGGGATAATCACCACGGCATCACTGTGCCTCTGTTGCTGTGCGGTGTCCATATATGCTGATTGTTAAATAGTTACTTATTGATAGTCGCGGCGAGACGCACAGTGCGCACCGGCTGCATGGGGTCGTTGGTGATGACAGTGACCGTGGCGGTGACATACTTGTTGACGGCATATGCAGGGTCGAGTGTTACAGCCACCGAGAGTTTCTTGCCTCGGCTCACTTCGTCGCCCTTGTATTCGATGGTGACACCGGGGTCGGAAGTGTATATGCGTCGGATTATCAACTTGTTGCGACCGGCGTTGCCGATGGTGAAGGTCTGTGTCACCGGAGCCTCCGGGGTGCCGTAGTCGAGGATTTCGTCGGAGAGCACCGAGATAGGAGCCTTCTGCTTATCCTCAGTCGAGAGCCTGCCGAAGTCCTCCTTGACATTGATGGTGATGGGGAGGGTGTATTGCCCGGCGCCCTCGACATTGATGATTACGCTGTCCTCGACCAAGCCATAGGAGTTGCAAGACTCGCTGTTCACATACGAGATGAGGGTGATTTGCTCGCCCGGCGAGGCAGGAGCCGGCGAGGGGATAAGTTCGACGAAAGCCGGCTTGTAGACGACCGAGACGCGTAGCGAGTCGGCAGAGCGGTTGTAACCCTCGGAGTATACAGTCTTGCGTTGCCCCTTGGTGACCTCGCCGAGCATGATGCCGGCGGTCTCCAACTTGAGAGGACCGCAGTCGACGGGGAAGCGGCGGGCGACAGTTTCGTCGCTGCCGATGACCACGCCGACGATGTCGAGGCGTTGCTTGCCCACCGATGTCTCGACATACACTTGCTTGTTGAGACGTCCGGGGCGCCCGGTGGGGTCAAAGGTGACAGATAGCGAGGCAGTGTCGCCCGGGGCGAGGGAGCGCACGGTGAAAGATGGCTGAGTGCAGCCACAGGTGGCACGGGCAGCCACAATCGAGGCATTGCCGGGTCCGTCGTTGACCATTTTGAACTCGCAAGTCACGGGACCGTCCTCCTCGGCGAATGTGCCGAAGTCGTGACGTGTCTCGAGCCAGCGCACCGACGGCTCGGCGAGGGCAGCCGATGCGGCGAGGCATAGCGACAGTGACAAGAATGCTCTGAGGGCTCGCATATTGAGTGTGAAATTAAATTTCGTCGTTAAATTCGAGGGGTTGATTGATGATTTCGTGCCAAGGCAAGCCTTGCTCGGCGAGGACCTTGAGGAATGGGTCGGGGTCAAATTCCTCGACGTTGTGTACGCCGGGCTTTACCCACTTGCCGGTGAGGAACATCATGGCGCCGGTCATGGCTGGCACGCCGGTGGTGTAACTTACCGCTTGCATGCCGGTCTCCTTGTAGGCGGCTTCGTGGCTGCAGTTATTATATATATAATATGTGAGGGGCTTGCCGTCGACACCGATGCCCGAGATGCGGCAGCCGATGGATGTCTCGCCGTGGTAATTCTCGCCGAGGTCTTGGGGGTTGGGGAGGACAGCCTTGAGGAACTGCAGAGGCACGATTTTGACACCATTGTAGTCAATCTCGTCGATGCGAGCCATGCCGATATCTTGGATGACGCGCAGGTGAGTGAGGTATTCCTGTCCGAAGGTCATCCAGAAGCGGGCACGCTTGATGGTGGGGTAGTTGATGACCAGCGACTCCAGTTCCTCGTGGTAGAGGAGGTAGGACTCGCGCGGACCGATATTGGGATACGAGAGAGTCTTGTGGAACTCCAGGGGACCGGTGGTCACCCACTTGCCGTCTTGATAGTAGCGTCCGTTCTGGGTGATTTCGCGGATGTTGATTTCGGGATTGAAATTGGTGGCGAAAGCCTTGCCATGGTTGCCGGCGTTGCAGTCGACGATGTCGAGGAAGTGCATCTCCTTGAAGTGGTGCTTGGCGGCATATGCGGTGAATACGCCCGACACGCCCGGGTCGAAGCCACAGCCGAGGATGGCGGTGAGCCCGGCTTTCTCGAAGCGTTCGCGATAAGCCCACTGCCATGAGTACTCGAAGTGAGCGACGTCGCGGGGCTCGTAATTGGCTGTATCGAGGTAATTTACGCCACACTCGAGGCAAGCATCCATGATGGTGAGGTCTTGGTAGGGGAGGGCAACGTTGATGACCATATCGGGCTTGTGGCGGTTGAACAATTCAACGAGGTCGGCGACATTGTCGGCATCTACGCGGTCGGCGCTTACATTGGGATGGTTGAGGGTAGCCACCAGCGCCTCACATTTGGCTTTGTTGCGTGAGGCGATGACAATCTCGGTGAACACTTCGGGATTTTGGGCACACTTGTGCGCAACGACAGTGCCGACACCGCCGGCACCGATGATGATTACTTTTGACATTCTTCTATTTCTTGTTTATTATTATCAATATGTTGTTTGTTATCACGACGGTCGAGGGCGATGCACGCAAAGGTGAATAAGCCCAAAGCGATGAGCAACAGAGTGTTGCATCCGAGGACAAGGTTGGCAAATGCGCCGGCGGGTGCGGCATCGACGCCATAGATGCCCAGGGCAAAGATGATAGCCCACTGCCAGGGTCCGATGCCGCCATTGGAGGGCACTCCCATGGAGATTGACGAGAGAACGAATGCCACTAAAGTGGCTTGCAAGCCATAGCCATGCTGTACTGCCGATGTGAATTCGAATGCTTCCATGGCGACAGCCAGTTGCCCGAAGTAGCAACCCCAAATGGCGACGGTGAGGAGGAGCCACTTGCCGCGTCCCGGCATGGATGTGACCACGCTGAAGCCTTCCCACAAGCCCTTGAAGATGCCGCGGAGGCGAGCGATGACCGCCTTGCCGCGCGGAGTGTGGGCGATGCGCCATGCCAAGGCACATATCAAGGCGATGGCAACCCACATGCCCGGGTAGGTGACCCATGCTATCAAATCGTTGACAAGTCCTTCATTTTGACTGAGATACGAGAGTATTACACCCGATGAGAGAGCAAAGGCGAGTAGGGTGAGGAGCGCCACGGTGACGGTGTCGGCGGTGCGGTCGGCGACCATTGACCCGAATACCTGAGCGAAGGGGGCATTCTGGCGACGCGCGATGTACCCGGTGCGCCACAACTCGCCCAATCGAGGAAATACCAGGTTGACGGCATAGGTGCCGAAGATGCTCAGCACCACGTAGAACAATGGCACATCGATACCCAGAGCCTGCAACTGCAAGCGCCAGCGCATGGCACGGAATACATGAGACAATGTGGCGATGATAAGACCACCGATAATCCAGCGGAAATCGCACTCGGTGGTGATGATGCGCCACATATCGGCGAAGTCGAAGTCGCGGAATAACAACCAGCATAGACCTACGCTGATGACCAGCGGAATGCCCACTTTGAACAGCAGGCTCAGTAGCGACGGCTTTTTATTGTGCGAAATTTCCAATTTTTTTTCTCGTTAGTAGTAATTAATGCGCAAAGTTATGAATAAATGTGGGAAAATACTTAACTTTGCTCAAAATTTAGTCATAAAGAAAATGAAAAAAATCATAATAACGGGAGTTGCGGTGCTTGCGCTGACGTTGCCGGCGTTTTCGAGCGCTGCCGTTGAGGTGAGTCGCCCGGGCGAAATCGTCGCCGATGCGCTGGCGCTGAGTCCCGCCGAAGAGGCAGAATGGATAGCCGCCGAGGCTGCATATCGTGCCGGGGAAGCCGATGCTGCGGTGCGCTTGCGCCAATTCATCGACCGCTACCCCGAGGGCGTGCGTCACTACGAGGCTCGACTGTTGCTCGCAGATGCGTTGCTGAGCACCGATGCATCCAAGTCATTGGAAATCTATAACTCGCTCAACGCCACCAATCCCGGCGAGGGCTTGCGTGCCGACTTGGCTTACCATCGCGCCTATGCACTGATGCGCCGCGGCAACTTTGTCGATGCCGAGCAAGGCTTCGCCTCAACCGCCTCCGACCGCCAATATGGTGCCAATTCGCGCTTCTACCTGGGATATATCGCCTATACGCGCCGCGATTTCTCGCGAGCGCTTGATTACTTCGGGCGCGTCGACCGTCGCAGCCTGCCGGGCGCCGGTGTCGACTACTTTTTGGCTCAGATTTATTACTCGCAGGGCGATTACTCGCGCGCCCTGAGCGCAGCCAAGGCTCTGATTGCCAATCCGATATGCGATGATGTGACCTTCCGCGCCGAGGCTTTACGCCTCGCCGGCGAGTCGCTGTTCAACCTCGGCGACACTGCCGCCGGCATCGACTATCTCGAGCAATATGCCGCGGTGGCGACAAATCCCGAGTTGTCGTCGCTATATATCTTGGGCACAGCCTGTTACAAGCAAGGGGAGTGGGCTAAGACAGTGAAATACCTGGCGCCGGTGACCGCGTCTGACTCGGCGATGGGTCAGAGCGCATATCTCTATGTGGGTGAGGCTTATATGAAGCAAGGTAACAAGGATGCCGCGCTGATGGCATTCGATGCCGCCTTGCGTCCCGACTACGACCCCGGGGTGCGTGAGGCTGCCTATTACAACTATGCCGTGGCTAAATTCAGTGGTGGTAACCTGCCCTTCGGCTCGTCCGTCGCTACCTTCGAGAACTTCCTGCAACGCTATCCTACAGGCGCTTATACTGCCATGGTGCAAGAATATTTGGTCGCCGGATACCTTACCGACCGCGACTACGACACCGCATTGGCGTCGATTGAACGTATGACCAATCCCACCGATAAGGTGCTGACTGCCAAGCAACAAATACTCTATGCCTTGGGCACTCGCGCCCTTGCTGCCGAGGACAATGATGTCGCCGGCAACTACCTCGAGCGCGCTCTGGAATTAGCCGGGTATGATGCTGCTGTCGCCGCGCGCACCCACCTGTCGATGGGCGAGGTGCTCTACCGCCGCGGCGAATATGCCGCCTCAGCCTCGCATGTCGAGCGATACCTCGCCACCGCTCCCGCCAATGAGAGCAATCGCCCGCTCGCCTACTACGATTTGGGATATGCCCACTTCGGCAACAAGGACTATGAGCGTGCTGCCGAGGCATTTAGCCGCTTTATCGCCTCGCCGGGTTCATTAGGGGCTGTTGTTGAGGCTGATGCTCTCAACCGCCTGGGCGATGTGGCTCTGTATGGCATGCACTTCGACGACGCTATCGCCTACTACAAGCGCGCATCGCAACGCGCCCCCGAGTGTGGCGACTATCCTCTGTTCCAGCGTGCCGTAATTGCAGGCTACAACCGCAACTATGAGACTCAAATTGAGGAATTTAATCGCCTGTATACGCAATTCCCGTCGTCGTCGCTCATCCCCGAGGCGCTTCTCGAGCAAGCCGAGGCTTATATCCAACGCGGCGATATCGACAAGGCTATCGCCACATATCGCCGTGCCGTCGACACCTATCCCACCACCGAGCAGGGGCGCCGCGGACGCCTGCTCATGGCGATGCTGATGCTCAACAACGGCAACCGCGAGGACGCTATCGCCGAATATCGCCGCGTGGTGGAGATGTATCCCACCGGCGAGGAGGCATCGATGGCTGTAGTCGAGTTGCAACGCCTTGCCGCTCAGGATGGTACGATGGCTGAACTTGCCTCTTTCCTGCAGTCGGTGGAGAACGCCCCGCAGATGGATGTGGTCGCTGCCGACCGCCTCACCTTCGAGGCTGCCGAGGAAATCTTCCTGCGTACCGGCGAGACGGCACGCATCGAGCAATATCTAACCGACTATCCCACCGGCGTTTACCGTGGCAACGCTTGGGAGTATATGATGCAGAGCGCCGTCGCAGCCGGCAACACTCGCGATGCGCTCAGTTATGCCGAGGCGGTCATCGAACATTATCCCGACAGCCGTAGCGCCGAGGAAGCCCTCGCCGTGAAGGCTCAGGCACTCCACTCGCTGGGACAAGGCACAGAGGCTCTCGAGGCGTGGGAATCTTTGGCTCAGCGTGCCTCGACTGTGGCGATGCAAAACCGCGCTCGCACCGGCATCATGCGCGTGGCGCGCGACCTCTGCGACTACGAGCGCGTCATTGCCGCCGCCGATGCCCTGTTGGCATCGTCGACCGCCGGCACCGAGGACCGCAACGAGGCTATCTTCTCGCGCGCCGTCGCCCTCGATGGTTGCGGACGCACCGCCGAGGCTCGCGATGCCTGGCGCTCCATTGCCTACAACACCGATGATATCAACGGCGTCAAGAGCGCATACTATTTGGCGCAAAGCCTCTATGACTCAGCCGAATACAGCGAGGCTGCCGATGCAACTCGCGCTATCATTGACTCGGGCACACCTCACACCTACTGGCTCGCTCGCGCCTTCATCCTCCACAGCGACATCCTTGCCGCACAGAACAATACCTTTGAGGCTCGCGAATACTTGCGCTCGCTGCGCGAGAACTATCCGGGCTCTGAGACTGATATATTCCAAATGATTGACACACGCTTAACCGAACTAAAATGAAAAAAATTGCCTTACTCGCCGCCGTGGCAACCGCAGCTACTGCCTACGCTCAAGACATCACCACCGAAGTAGTGGTTGACCGCACCGCCGCTCCCGTGGAGCGCGCCGCCACTCGTCCCACTCGCTTGGTGCCCTCGGTGACTCTTCCCGCTGTGGAGCCGGTGCAATTGTCTACCGCCAACTACTCTCTGCTGTCGCCCATCGAGCGCTCTTTCACCATACTGCAGCCGCCTGCCGGCGTCGCCACCCCGGTGGCAAGCCCCTATCGCGGATATGTCACCGCCGCCTACGGTCCGGCATATAACCTGTCGGTCATCGCCGGCTATCGCGCCCTCGCTACCGACAATGCCACCCTCGATGTCCATGCCGACTTCGACGGCTTCTCGCATCGCGACCCCAACTATGACGCACGTCAGATTTATAATGCCTTTGCTATCGGTGCCGACTATGCCCTGCGCGTCAACGACTACTCGCGCCTCAATGCCTCCGTTGGTTATAGCCTCTCCTCGTCGGCTCATCTCACACGCCACAGCCAGAGCCGCAATGTAGGTCACCTCGACCTCGGTTGGTCATCATCGGTCGAGGGCTTGGACTATGAGGCTTGGTTCTTAGGCGAGTTCAACGCCTCCTCCGATGTCGAGTTCAAGGTCCCCGGCAACTATCATTACGACGGATTGAAGCAACAGCGCTTTGCCATCGGTGGCAAGGCTACTCTGCCCTTCGACGAGACTTACGGCTTCGGCGTCGCTCTGCGTGGCGACTTTATCCACTCCTCGGTCGACAAAAACTTCGGCAAGAGTAGCACCCCGGGTATTTTCAGCGTGCGCCCATTCGTCGAACTGAGCACCGACGCCATCACTGCCACAGCCGGTCTCAACTTTGACTTCTTTACCTCGATTAATGCCAAGATGTACCTCTCGCCGCAAGTCGAAATCACTTGGCGCCCCGACGAAATCATCGCCTTGAGCGCCAAGGCAACCGGAGGAACCGGCTTCAATACCGTCGACGATGTCCTTGACATATGCCCGCTGGTAGGCTTCATTATGCCATACGACCGCTATCGTCTGCCCTTCGACATCGAGGGCTCTTTCGTTGCCGGACCCGTCAGCGGTGTCGCTATCACCGTCAGTGGCGGATATGCCAAGGCTGAAAATCTGGTCACCGCCGGCATCGGCGACCTCATGAACCTGAGCAACGTCAAGGGTTGGCATGGTAAGGTGGCTGCCGAGTATAGCCATCGACTCTGGGGAGTCAACACATCAATCGCTTTCGCCCAGTCGGGTGACGGCAAGGGTTACTATCAGTGGCGCGATGGTGCTCGCATGGTGTTCACTGCCGGTGGTCACATCATCCCCATGGAGGGTCTCAAGGTTGCTCTTGACTACCAATTCCGCGACCGCCGTCATGTCTACCAATACGACCTCGGCTGCGTCAGCAACCTCAGCCTCCGCGGCGACTATATGTTCAACGACCGCATCGACTTCTTTGCACTCGGAGATAATATCCTCTCGCGTCGCTACCAGATGACCGGAGGCATTTTCTCGCAGGGAATTGTGGTCATGGTTGGCGCAAATTACAAATTTTGACCCCTCAAAAGGCGATTTTTGGACTGTTTTTGAAAAAAATAACAAAAAAATTTTGTAGAGCCGCCAAAAATATCTACCTTTGCACCCGTGGAAACACAACAGGATAGTCTTATGGTGTAATGGTAGCACTACAGGTTTTGGTTCTGTCTGTCCAGGTTCGAATCCTGGTAAGACTACTCACAACGGAGCAAGCATCCCTTGCTCCGTTACTTTTTTTGTATGACATGCCCGTCATACCAGCAAAAGACAAAGTTATGAACCCGCAATGCGTTCCGCCGTTTTCATAGGAATTATTTTGCCAAAAACAATTACACCAGATACGATTGTCTTATCTGTAACTTCAAGTTCCGTGGTACAATCAAAAGTCGAAAAGAGTATATAGTCCTTTACCTTAATGTCTGAAACAAGGTCGACAATTTGAGGGGCAAAAGTCATTCCAAGAAATGCTCCGAATTGATTGAATCCATCATTTTCCTCGTTATTCATTTCAGACTTTAATACATAGTTGACTTTTTCGACTATATAGTCCTTAACCATCTTTTTACCTTCAGCTTCCGACGGATTCTTAACGGCCGCAACTACGAAAACAGCTAATAGGATCAGTATGAAAACTAAAACTCCAGTACGATTTTTATGAGGTGTTTTAGTAATAACTTGTTCCACTTCAATATTTTCTGAATATTCTCTCTTAGGAAGATTTGCATTGCGGTCATTTAATTTTTTTGTCCGCTGCTGGTCTTCAAGAAATTTCTTATATGATTCCAAAGACATAGTTATTGCTTGATTACCCAGGTTGTACAATTAAGAATTCCTCCTGTAAGAGCTACATCGTTATAGTCGATGGTTTCTATTGTCTTATTGGGGAATAATTCTTTAAGTTTAGCAAGAGCTTCAGCATCTCTATTGCCGGGAACATCAAACACTGGCATAATAATCAGGTCGCCAACCTCCAAGTAGTTGAGATAAACACCGATAGCATGGTCGTGATTCCCCTTGATTTCATAATTGAAATAAGGGAATTCAATGTAGGTTAGATTCGCTAACCGCATTGCGCGTTCCATATTCTTCTGAAAAGTTTGGCTATCGGCAGATAATTCATTGCCAATGACAGTGTTCTCGTTAACGAAACGAATCATACCATCAGCATGACCGGTAAAGTCGTATGACTTTGCTAATGCAGGTATGATGATGATTTCGGCTTTAAGCAATTCTGCGAGTTGCTTACGAATATCATCACGGTTCATATTTTTGTTTTCATCGAAAACGCGGTCTGTTATAATTGCCTTTTTCCCATACATTACGACATTACCGCCATCGAGGTTTATGTCGGAAAAAATAGGCTTGAAGCCATTGACTTCATCAACATAACGAACATCTGAACGAGACTCTTCATATTCGGGAACACCTTTCAAATATGAAGGGTCGTATTTAAACTGAATAAGTTCGCCCTCGGCATTCTGCACGGGCATATAATCTCGACACCAAATATCCTTTGTACCTTCAAGAAACTTATAATTGATTTTGTATTTATCCAAAAGGTCGGTTAGACGTTTGCACGTAGAAGGATATTTGGTCGCCAAGAGTGCAGAAAGATAAACTATTTGTGTGTTTTTTTTATTTTCGACCTCAGAAACAGAAAGTTTTGCAGCCTTGATTTTATCGCTAATAACTTCGTTAGAAGTTGAGAAAGATTCTGTCTGCTTTTTATTCCATTCTCTACGGAACTGTGCATCATCTGCCCCCAGCATTTGTACGCATAGTTCACGAGTAGGCTCTATATTGTTTTGAGTACAAATATCACGGAAAATACTAATTTTTCCTCTGCCATTAGAATCAAATGAATCAACGTAATTATTCGAAATGTCTTTACCAGAACACATCAAAACGTTCCGTATATTGCGAAGAAGTTTTTTCTGCTGCTTAAGGGGAGTATTTTTGTCCGCCAACTCATTCATTAACTGCACAAGAGGCTTCGTCCGATAATGATTATACATTCGGCGACATACATCATAAATCGCTATTAAGCTACCTATGACCCCTATTGTAGTAATTATTATTTCAGTCGATGACATTGTATTAAAGTATTAAAGTATTAAAGTATTAAAGATTCTTATTTAAACGCAAAGGTACGCATTTTCAGAGAAATACCAAAGGAATACTTCAAGGTCATACGTTAGACGAGAGAGCAAACATCTTTCCGTGCCTACAACGACCGAAGCCGAGTGCAGCAGCCAATGTTCGGTGAGCGATACTATGCCTTAATCTTAATAATCAAGTCTTCCTCAAAGACGACCATGCGGTATTCCTTTGAAAATTGCTTCGCCACCGCCACACTAACCGCTAACCAGTAACCTATAACCACAGCGCAGCCTCATTTGTATACTTGGCACAAGTAACATAGCCCGGGTTTTGGACCTTGCTGAGGGATAAAAAAAGCGAGTCGTGAAGACTCGCTTGATGTGGAGTATAGCGGACTCGAACCGCTCACCTCGACACTGCCAGTGTCGCGCTCTAGCCAGATGAGCTAATACCCCTTGTCTATTGCGCTGCAAAGTTAAAGCGATTTTTTCATTTGACAAAACAAAAATTGAATATTAACACACATTAAGTATAATTTACATGTATTAATCTGTGTGAGTCGTTTTTTAGTCTTACCTTTGTAAGCACAACTACTAACACTATTACTATGAAAATCAGCTATTTTTTAATCGGACTTTTTGTGATGACCGGGCTGTGTGCTGCGGCACAACAAGAGGTGACTATCGGCGCTGCCCGCACCGACCAATATGTTGAGCAATTGCAAGGCAAGCGCATCGCCTTGTTCTCCAATCACACCGGTGTGGTGGGAGACCGCCACACTGTCGATGTGATGTTATCCAACGGATTGAATGTCACCCTGTTGCTGTCGCCCGAGCATGGCTTCCGTGGCACTGCCGATGCCGGCGAGCACGTGGCGAGCGGCGTGGATGCACAGACCGGCATCGCTGTATTCTCGCTGTACAATCCCGGTGGTCCGGGCATCGAGAGCGTGGTCGACCAATTTGATGTCATCGTATGCGATATACAGGACGTGGGTCTGCGCTTCTACACATATTATTGTACCATGTTGAAATTGATGCGCACGGCATCGACCAATGATAAGGCATTTGTGGTCTTTGACCGTCCCAATCCCAACGGCATGACCGTCGACGGTCCTATCCTTGATATGCAATACGAGTCGGGGGTGGGGCGCCTGCCCATTCCGATTTTGCACGGACTCACCCTGGGCGAGATGGCACAGATGATAATCGGCGAGGGCTGGCTCAAGACCGGTAAGGACTTGTCCCTCACCGTGATACCTTGCTTGGGTTACACTCATCAGACACGCTACACCCTGCCGGTGGTGCCGTCGCCCAACTTGCGCACCATGCATGCAATATATTTGTATGCATCCACTTGCTACTTCGAGGGCACACCCGTGAGCCTCGGTCGCGGCACCGATGCGCCGTTTGAGATCTATGGTCACCCCGATTACCGGGGCGGCACCTTTGAGTTCACCCCGAGGAGCGTGCCCGGCGCAAAGAACCCGCCGCAACTCAATAAATTGTGCCACGGTGTGGACCTGCGCGGCATCCCCGACGAAGATATCATCGCTCGCGGTGTCGACCTCTCTTATTTGATTGATGCCTACCATGCCACCAACCTCGGCGAGGCGTTTTTTACTCGGTTTTTCGAGAAATTAATCGGGCGCGGCGACATCCGCCAAATGATTATTGACGGCAAAAGTGCCGACGAAATCAAAGCCACCTGGGCAGATGAAGTCGAGCGCTTCAAGGAGCAACGTCGTCCCTATCTGCTTTATGCCGAATAAGTAATAAGATATGAGCCAACCTGTTATCGTCATTCTCACTATCGTCGGCTACTTTGCGTTGCTGATGATTGTGTCGTACTTTGCCTCGCGAGGCAGCGACAATTCAACATTTTTCACCGGCAATCGCCGTGCACCGTGGCCCATCGTGGCATTCGCTATGATAGGCGCCGCCATCTCGGGTGTAACATTCATCTCAGTGCCGGGTATGGTCGAAGCCAAGGGCTACTCCTACTTGCAGATGGTATTGGGCTTCATCGTGGGCTACTTTGTCATAGCCTTTGTGCTGGTGCCTATATTCTACCGGCGCAACCTCATCAGCATCTACGGCTACCTGGAGGAGCGCTTCGGCTTGAGCACCTATCGCTCGGGCGCGTGGCTGTTTTTCGTGTCGAAGATGCTCGGAGCAGCGGTGCGCTTCTTTGTGGTGTGCGCCGTGCTGCAGGTGCTGGTATTCGCTCCCTTAGGTATCCACTTCATTTTCAACGTGATACTCACCATCGCGCTGATATGGCTGTATACCGTCAAGGGTGGGGTGAAGACCCTCATCTACACCGATACGCTCAAGAGTTTCTGCCTGATAATGTCGGTGGTGATGTGCATCTACTTTGTAGCCAAGAACTTAGGTTTGTCATTTAGCGGTATGGTGAGTACCATTGCCGACCATCCCACCTCGCAGATGTTCTTCTTTGACGACCCCATGGCAGGCACCTACTTCTGGAAGCAATTCCTCGCCGGTGTCTTTATGGCGATAGCCACCAACGGACTCGACCAAGATATGATGCAGCGCAACCTGAGTTGCCGCGATAGTCGCCAGAGCCAAAAGAATATGATAGTGAGCGGCATTATGCAGTTCTTCGTCATCGCCTTGTTCTTGCTCTTGGGTACATTGCTGGTCATCTTCCTCGACCGCAACGGCATCGCCTTGCCCGAGAAGAGCGACGAGATATTCGGCATGGTAGCCACGCACTCGGCGATGCCCGTAGTGGTGGGCGTGCTCTTTGTATTAGGTTTGATATCAGCGGCATATAGTGCTGCCGGGTCGGCGCTCACCTCGCTCACCACCTCGTTTACGGTGGATATCCTCGGAGCGCACAAGAAGCAGGAAGGCGAGCATCTCGCCCGCACTCGCAAATTGGTGCACGTCGCCATGTCTGCCATCATGGGTGCCGTGATTATCGCATTCTATTACCTGAGCAACGACGACGCCATCTCAGCGGTATATACCTTGGCATCTTACACCTATGGTCCCATTTTGGGCTTGTTTGTCTATGGCTTGGCATGCCGTCGCGGAGTGCGCGACCGCGCCGTGCCGGTGGTGTGTGTGCTGGCGCCGGTGCTGTCGTGGGTTATTCAATGGACGCTCTACACCCTGTGGGGCTATCAGACAAGTTTTGAATTATTGTTGCTCAATGCCGCCCTCACCTGCCTGGGCTTGGCGCTGTTGAGTCGTAAACCGGCTGAAAAGTAGGTACGCTGATGGCACGCGCTGTTTTAAATAGATGTATGTGGCTCATGGAGACCATACGCCGCTATGGGCGCATCACGCGCTCCGAAGTCACCGCCCTGTGGGTGCGCTCGCCGCTGAGCGACGGCAAGCCTATGTCACGTCGCACCTTCGCCAATTATATCGAAGCTGCCGAGGATCTGTTCAATGTCAAAATCAATTGCGACACATCCACCTACGAGTATTACATATCGGAGGATTGTATGCGCGACGACAGCGTGGTCAAGTGGACACTCGACTCCCTGAGCCTCAATAATTTGCTCAGCAGTTCGCAGGACATCGCAGGGCGCATATTTGTCGAAAACATACCCTCGGCACGCGAGCACCTCGGCATCTTCCTCGATGCCTTGCGCTCCAACACCGCGGTGCGCTTCGACTACCACTCATATGCTCGCACCCTGCCGCGTCGCGTCACCTTGGAGCCTTATTTTGTCAAACTCTTCAAGCAGCGATGGTATGTGGTGGGCAGAGTGACCGATGAGAAGCGCATCAAGACCTATGCCCTCGACCGCATGCACAATGTCAAGTCGACGACCAACACCTTTGTCCTTGACCAAACTATCGACCCCGACGAGTACTTCAAGCACTCCTATGGTATCGTGGTGACGCGCAACAAGCCTGTGAAGGTCGTGCTCCGCGCCGACCACATTCAGGCAAAGTACTTCGCCGACCTACCCCTGCACCCATCGCAGAGCCAGACCATTGCCGACACCTACTCGCTGTTCACCATGACTCTGCGCATCACCGACGACTTTGTTGCCGAGTTGCTCTCGCACGGCAACCATATCACGGTGCTCGAGCCTCCCGAGTTGGTGGCAAGAATGAAGACCGAGTTGCAATCCGCGCTCGATAACTATGCCAAGTGATGACCTACGACGACGCCTTACAATTCATGCACATCGCCGAGAACGCCTATCGTGTCGGTGCCTATACCGAGGCGCTCGAGGTGCTCACGCGCCTCGCTCATTATGTGAAGCGTGGTGAGGGAATGACTCCCGAGCAGTGTGCGACTCTCACTCGGCGGGTGCGCAATGCCATAGCAGAGTTCTCCACCTGCCCCGACGAGTGTGCCTGGGAGATGGCATGTGAGTTGACCTCCTTATTTGAGTAACTCGGGGCGCAGCCTTGCCGTGCGCTCCAATGCTTGCTCGTGTCGCCACTCGGCGATGCGCGCCTCGTGTCCGCTGAGCAATATGTCGGGCACGCGCCACCCCTTGTACTCGGCGGGACGTGTGTAGATAGGCGGCTCGAGGAGATTGTCCTGGAAGGAGTCGCACAGTGCGCTCTGCTCGTCGCCGATAGCGCCCGGGATGAGACGCACGATAGCGTCGGTGATGATTGCCGCGGGCATCTCGCCCCCGGTGAGCACATAGTTGCCGATTGAAATTTCCTTGGTGATGAGGTGCTCGCGTATGCGGTAGTCGATGCCCTTGTAGTGCCCGCACAGGATGATGATATTGTCGAGCATCGACAGTTGGTTTGCCATGGGCTGGGTGAGTATCTCGCCATCGGGAGCGGTGAATATCACCTCGTCGTAGTCGCGCTCGGCTTTGAGCGCCGCGATGCAACGGTCGACCGGCTCGATTTGCATCACCATGCCGGCATCACCGCCGAAGGGATAGTCGTCGACCTTGCGGTGCTTGTCGAGGGTGTAGTCGCGCAGATTGTGCACATGGATTTCTACAAGCCCCTTGTCGATGGCTCGCTTGATGATTGAGCAGCCAAAGGGCGACTCCAGCATTTCGGGAAGGACGGTGATGATGTCGATGCGCATATATTATATATTAATGTGTAAAAATCTTGGGTGCAAAGGTAGTGAAAAACTTGGAGTCATGCAAAAGGAAGTGTTCGGCAGGCTTAAAAACTATGAGTAAATACTAAAATTAGTTAATTAACATAGTAAGATGCATTGTAGTATAAAAAAAAGGCTTAAATTTGTCAAATCTTAGGTGTTAAAGGCACTTGGGATACTAACCTTAAATCAAACAAACAAAGTATGAAGTAAGTAAACAGAAACTAAAACCTTGAAAACTAACAAATAAAGTAATTATGAAAAAACAGCTATTTTTACTGTTATTTTCCCTCATCGCGATAGTGGGCCAAGCTCGCATCGTGACAGGTACGGTTACCCAAGCCGAAGATGGCGAGCCTGTGATTGGCGCCTCGGTAGTGCTGAAAGGTCAAACCATGGGCCAGGTGACTGATATCGACGGAAAATATTCAATCGAAGTGCCAAACGACCAGGCTGTGCTGACCTTCTCGTTTGTAGGTATGAAAACCATTAGCGTCACTGTAGGCAGCCGCACAGTTGTCGACGTAGTGATGGAAGGTGACTCCGAACTCCTTGATGAAGTGGTGGTTACCGCTATGGGTCAATCGCAATCCAAGTCTAAGTTGAACTTCTCCGTGCAGGAGTTGCGCAGCGACGACGTGGTTGCCGGTCAGAGCGCCAACTTTGTCAACTCACTGCAAGGCAAGGTTGCCGGTGTGCAAGTGTCTATGGCAGGTGGCTCGCCCAACTCCGCTTCGCAGATTGTGATTCGTGCCATTTCTTCTATTAACAATGCTCAGAGCAACGAGCCCCTCTTCGTTATCGACGGTATGCCCGTGCGTGGTGGTGCATCATCTATCGGTGATATCAACCCCAACGATATCGAGAGCATGTCTGTCCTCAAGGGTGCTGCTGCATCGGCTCTGTATGGTCAGGAAGGTGCCAACGGCGTCATCCTCATCACCACCAAGAGCGGTAAGGACGGCAAGGTGACCGTCACCGTCAACGGTGGCTGGGAAATCTCCAACACTGCCCACATGCCCGCACTTCAGAAAGAATTTGTGGGCGGTAGCAACGGCTTCTACGTTGCCAACGCCTCCGGCGGCTGGGGTCCCCGTCTCAACCCCGAATTGGGCGACCAATACTACGACAACGTAGGTGAGTTCCTCGGCACCGGCTTCATGCAGAAGTATGACATCTCTGTTTCCGGTGGTAACGAACTCTTCTCGGCATACGCTTCTGCCAACTATATGGATAATGAGGGCGTCGTGCCCAACGACTACAAGAAGCGTCTCGGCTTCTTCGTCAAGGGCGAGTTCAACCCCTCCAACACCATGAAGATTATGCTCTCTGCCAACTACATCGACAACAACGCGCGTGGCTTCGGCAACTCGATGTCGACTGTTTATGGCTGGGCTATCAACCGCAATATGGCTGACTACGCGCTGCCCAACGGTCTCCCCAACTGGGCTTGCCGCTATGACGACTGGGACCTCCTCACCGATGCTCAACGCCTCGGCGCCGGTCTCTCGCCTTACTATAGCCGCTATATGGACGACTCCCACACCGAGAGCCAGCGTATAATTATCAACTCCAGCATCTCCTGGGAACCCATCAAGAACTTGACCATCACCGGTAAGTTTGCATACGACAAGGGTTGGAGCACCTATCAGTCTTGGACTCGTCCTCGCTACGCTACCGACGAATTCGTATTTGATGACCTCGGCGTTTCTGCCGACGGCTCCGGCTCTATCAATGACTGGTATGGCCGCATGGGTACTTTCAACTTCGACACCTCGCGCGGTCAACGTATCACCGCTCAGGGCTTGATCAACTACACCTGGGACATCAACAGCGACTGGAACATCAACTTCTTCCTCGGTGGTGAATACTCCGAGACCAAGGGTATCGAAGGCTCATTCGGTGGCAAGCACTTTGTGCTCGAAGGCGATTTCTACTCCTTCAACAACCTCGACCCCGAGCTCTTCTCGCTCAAGGACAACTCTTTCTACCGCAGCACCCGCAACAAATACGGCTACTTCGGTGAAATCCGCATGGACTACCGCAGCGTAATCCAATTGTCTGTGACCGGTCGTCTTGACGGCTCTTCGTCGTTGTTACAGACCGGCAGCCCCACATACTTCTACCCCTCATTCACCGGCGGTGTTATCTTCTCTGAACTCTTCCACATCCAGAGCCCCGTATTCTCCTATGGTAAGATTCGCGGTAACTACGCCAAGGTCGGTAAGGACTGTATGGCTAATCAGTTCTCCAACAACTACAAGCAATGGGTGACCATCCCCGATCCCGGCTATGCCGTCGACCCCGGTATGTCACGCGCTACTACCCTCGAACCTGAGATGACCTCAACATGGGAAATCGGTACCGACTTGCGCTTCTTCAACAACCGCACTCGTCTCGACCTCGCTTACTACAACACCACCGTTGACAACCAGATTGTTGTAGTGCGCGTATCGCCCACATCTGGTACTATCCTCCAGACCCGCAACGAGGGTTCTATCGAGAACCAAGGTATCGAGGCTACTTTGAACCAAACAATCCTCAAGAGCGGCGACTTCCAGTGGGATGCCACCCTCAACTTCTCAATGAACCGCGGCAAGGTTAAATCGCTGCCCGAAGGCATGGCTTACATCGCCGGCGGCGAGAGCCAGTACAGCGACCTCTACACCACTTGCTACCTCGGCGAGGCTACTACAGGCTTGGTCGGTACCGACTACCTCCGCAACGATGCCGGTCAAATCCTCATTGACGAGAACGGCTATCCTATGATTTCGCCTGAGAAGTACAACTACCTCGGCAACCGCGAGCCCGACTGCCTCCTCGGCTTAGGCTCTACCTTCATCTGGAAGGACGTCCAGTTGTCGTTCCTCCTCGACGGTCGCATAGGCGGTAAAGTTGCCAACGTCACCGGCCGCTCACTCATGAGCAACGGTATGAGCGAGTACATCGCCAAGTATCGCAACCACAAGGTGGTATTCGACGGCGTTGTCGAGCAACCCGACGGCTCTTTCGTTCAAAACACTACTCCCGTCATCCTCGACTCACAGACTTTCAACAACTACATCTACAGTGTTGGTAGCAACTTCGTTGAGGACGGCTCTTACCTCCGCTTGAGCTACGTTACTGTTAGCTACGACTTCTCCAACTTGATGCGCAAGCTCGGCTCGAGCAACCCCATCAAGAACTTGCGCGCCTCGCTCACCGGCCGCAACCTCTTCCTTCTCACCAAGTATAGCGGCTGCGACCCGCAGGTTATGCCCGGTGCAGTCAATGGTACAGGCGCTATGGGTATCGACTCATTCAGCGTGCCCGCCCTCCGCTCTTTCAACCTCAATGTTACTGTAACCTTCTAATTCTACGACAGTGAAAACATTTAATTTCAACAAGATAAAAGGGTTGACGCTTGCCATCTTGGCTTCAATGGCTCTGTCGAGCTGTGAGGACATCCTCGACGACAACGTCAACATCGACCGCGCCCACTCCAACACCGCCGACCTGGGCCTCGCACCGGTCATCTTCTTTGCCAATCAAGAGGTCTACGACCACTCGGAGTATGGTGTTTACCTGAGCCAGTGTCTCACCACTATGGGCAAGAACGAGCGCGGCGACCGCACATATAAATATGGTTGGGGCTACTTCCTCAACATGCAACGTCACCCCCAATGGCGCCGTCACTACTATGATATCGGTGTCAACGGCAACGAACTCATCGCCAACTCTCGCGCCATCAACTCTCCCAACTATGAGTTGATTGCCCGCACAATCATCTTGATGTCGACCCAGCTCACCACCGACGCATTCGGCGATATGCCCCGCACCGAGGCTTATCAGAGCAACTCGCCCCACTACGATACTCAAGCATCTATCTATGCCTGGATGTTCCAGGAAATCGACGACCTCCTCGCCATGTACAACGACCCCGCCATCGCAGGCTCGCCCGACAATCGCGCTATCGATATCTCCCGCGACCGCATCTATGCCGGCGACCTCAACAAGTGGAAGGGTCTCGTACTCGCCCTCAAGGCTCGTCTGTTGGTGCGCAACCTCCCCAACATCGACCGCTCTGCCGCTACCTGCCGCGCTATCATCGAGGCTGCCGACGAGGCTATCAATTGCTGGCGCTCGGGCGACCTCCTCTACGGTCCCTGGTTTGGCAACGAACCCCGCTACAACTTCGACGGTGGCACTTATGCCAAGAGCGCTTGCTGGGGCCCCGGCGACACCCGCTTCGACACCTGGCAGTCTTATGCCAACAACCTCGACCAGGCTGTCCCCTCCAAGTTCTTCATGCAAGACCTCCTCGGTGTGGTTAAGCCCGGCGAAGAAACCAAGCAAGGCAAGTGGGACCGCAACCTCGGCTACGGCGCCGACCCCCGCTTGATTCTTCTCTTCCAAGCACAAGAAGGTCCCATCTCGGCTTCAAACGAGAACAAAGCAACTATGTTGCGTTACCTCGAGAACAACATCGGTGCTCCCCAAGCATTCAAGCAAGCCCACTATCCCGTCCTCTACTGCGGTGCTTACGCTGCTGCCGGCGATGCTTACAACGCCTTGTTCACCATGGAGGAACTCTACTTCATCAAGGCTGAGGCTTACTACTGGCTCGGCGAAAAGGTTACTGCTTGCCAACTCACCAAGGAAGCAACCGAGATGAATATCCGTCGCCACCTCGAGCGTTATGTCGCCGACAACGGTGGTTTGTATCCTTATAGCGATGGCAAGCCCGGCGCCGTGGGCGAACGTTGGTTCAAACTCTACCTCCAGGCATTCCTCGACAACGAGGACCAGCAAGACCCCGACACCCGCTCGCTCCGCTTCACCCGTTGCGAGGAGAACGGTCAAAAGCACTGGTACTTCAACGAGTCGACATTCTCGCTCAGCGACCTCATGATTCAGAAGTATATCGCCATGTACATGCAGCCCGAGCAATGGACCGACATGCGTCGCTACCACTTCTCCAACAACCGCAACAACTATGGCATCGGCGACGCCAACGAAATCATCTATCCTACCCTCCGTCGCCCCTACAACCTCTACAAGCCTTACTTCGTCGACGGTCTCAGCAACGAGGAGCAGGAGAATACCTGGATCCAGCGTATCAACTACGACCCCGAGACCGAGGAAAAGTATAGCCAGGCTGAACTCCAGCGCCTCGGTGCCTCAATGAACCACAAGTGGCTCCTCAAGCCTATGAACTGGGCTGAGGCTTACGGCGTCCGCACTTCGCTCACCGCTGAATAATCAACAAGCATCGCAATTATTATTAAAGATATAACGATTATGAAACTTCAATATAAAATAGCCTGCCTTGCCCTCGGCGTCTTTGCCATGTCGTCGTGCGACCGCCACGATATTATCAACGATGTGGCTCCCATCGGTCAGGCTGTACCCACCTGCTACTGGTCGCTCAACTCCACTGTGTGCAAGGCTGGTGACAGCTTCACATTCCAAGGCAAGTATTACACCGACCCCGAACACACTCCCGACCACTCGGAGGTTTGGTACCAAATCGTGCGCAGCGAGGAGGCTTCTGTGCTCTCCAAGCTCGGCGGCACTTCGCTCGGTTACACTCACAAGAGCACTCGCACCGACACTGTCCGCACTTATCAGTCGATGGCTACATTCCCCCACGACCCCTCGCTGTGGGATGGCTACGAATTTATCCTCAACGGCTCTGTGCCCGTGTCGCGTACCCTCTCGCCCGTCAAGTGGGCTGATATTGCCACCTGGGACCAAGAGAATTTTGACTCTTACTATCCCGCCGGCTTCGCCGAAGGCTTCCTCAATACAGTCCTCGGATACCTCACCGACGAGGCTACCGCTCCCTCTTATTACAATGCCCTCCGCTCGGTTTATATCACCTACGACTTCACCAACGAGCAATTTGAAGCCAATGGCTTCCCCGCCGTTGACCAGTCACAGGCTATGGCTGACAAGAGCGACCGCTGGTTCTCGACCACAGTTGCTTCCGACGACGCTATCGTAGGTTACTACTACTACACCGTTGAGGGTGACAAGAACGTCGTTCACGAAATCACCATCGAGGAGAACGAACACTTCGACGCCGCTCCCACATATCCCGTCTACAAGTCGGCTGAATGGGTATTCTGCCGCTACGACGACAACGCCGGTGCTATCGTTTCAACCGTCCGCACCGAGTGGCTCCCCCGCTTCCGCTCGCTCCTCGAGCTTATCCCCTTCCAAGATTGGATCTACGACAGCGCCAATGCTTGCTACAAGGTCGACTTCTCGCGTAACTACTCGCTCAACGCTCAGTTCCGCGTTTACGACACCGACGGCAACGAAGGTCGTGCCTACGATGTGCTCACTATCACAGTTAACTAATCCAACTATCCGTGAAAACTATGAAAATCTTCAATAAGATAGCAGTAGCAGCACTGGCAATGTTTTCGCTGGCAGCCTGCTCCGAGAATTATGTCGACCCGGGCTACTACCCAAGCGCCGATGTAGACTTCACATACAACGTCGATGGCGACCAGTACACCCTCGACTACTATGTGGTGTCAACTATCCAATTCAACAACACATCGGCTAAGACCGGCAACTTCGTGTGGGACTTCGGCGACGGTACAACCTCCACCGAGGCTAACCCCACTCACAAGTATGACGTAGCCGGCAACTACAAGGTTACCCTCACCCTCGAGGGCGTCGGCTCGCGTACTTACCCGCTGATGATCAACGATATCGCTCCTCTGCTCACTGTAGCTACTCAGAGCGACGACATCATCGAGTTCAACAGGTCCACGATGACCTTCAACATCGAGCTCCCCAACCCCGAGAATCTCCCCGTGCGCTATGTATGGACATTCCCCGAGGGCACTACTTATGCCGACGGCACCCCCGCTACCGAGTTTATCGGCTATAGCGACGAGCAAGGCAACATCGAGTATCCCGCTCCCGTGATGTTCAAGAACATTGGCTCGCAGCGCGTGTCGATTGTCACCACATTCGATACCCGCGACGGTGGCGAAAATCGCCGTCTTGCCGACACTTACCTCAACGTGCAAGTTGGTGTCAACGAGCCCGCCGCTACTCTCTACTACGCTCAGCGCGGTGGCAACATCAAGGCTATCAAGCTCGTCGATAATGTGCCCGCCGGCACCAAGGTGATGCCCTACGACCTCGGCGTCCCCACCGGCTCCACTGTCTTCAACATCTTGTGCAACTCTACATTCACCGCCGGCTCGGAGGAGGAAGGTATTCCCGACCAAGAGACCGACTGGATCTACATCCTCGATGCAGGCAAGCAGTACTACTATGTAAATGATGAGAACGGTGTGCTCGGCGACGGCACCATGACCGCCATGCATGCCGACGGCTCGGGTGTTAACGTGGTTATCACCAACGTCGGCGGTCCCGCCTTCAACGACCCCTTCCGCGGTTACATCAACAACGGCATCATATACTATAGCGACCGCAACACCGGCTTCACCGCCATCGATTGCACCACTCGTGGCGCTGTCGAAGGCGTGGGCGACAGCAACCGTCGCGCTTCCTACGTGATGACCAACGAGAATACCCCCTTCAAGGACCAAGGTATCTCCTGGGGCGCTATCACCAACGGCTTGCTCCGCGATAGCAACAACTGGTGGTGGATCGGCAAGAACTACAACGGTTATGGTATCTTCCGCTTCCGCGACAGCGACGTTTACGCTACCGAGACTGAGGCTAAGAAGCACCCGCTGCCCTCTCAGGTTATCCTCTCCGGCGAGAAGACAACTGCCTTCACCATCGACGAGAAGAACAACGCTCTCTACGTTTACCACTCCGGCGCCAACCAAGGCTTCCGTGCTTACAATATCCCCGACTACCAGGCTACTGTAACCACTGCCGACGCTTACTTCACCAAGGCGCTCTATTGCACCCCCGAGAATACTACCGGCGAGGAAGGTCTCTTCGTTACACAACTCGCTCTCGACAATGAGACCGGCAAGGTTTACTTCTGCTACCGTCCCGAGGCTACCGACGACTCAGGTCTCAAAGCCGGTATCGTGGTATTCGACCCCGCTACCCAGACTCTCAAGAACTATGGCGAGACTTCCGACCTGGCTACCGGCTGCGTCATCAATCCTCGCAAGACCAAACTGTTCTAATAATTCAATCTAATTAACAAAGGTAATCCTACACCCGCCGAGGGTGGGGATTACCTTTGTTGAAATATAAAAAAAGTTTTTAAATGAAGAATAAACTGTGTACGGCACTTCTCCTCGCCGCCGCAATGACTACACTGACACCGAGTGTGCCTACCCGCGCCGCTGAACTCCGCGAGCACCGCGCTGTGTGGGTTACCCCATTCCTCAGTGACTGGCCCACCTCGGCTATCACCACCGGCAATGCCGCCACTCACCGTCGATACCTCACTCGCTCGCTCGATACCTTCAAGGAGTCGGGCATCAACATCGTTTACTTCCATGTCCGCTCCCACTGCGATGCCAACTATCGTTCGAAGTATGAGCCGTGGTCCAAGTTTGTCGGTGGCACTCGTGGCAACGAGCCTGCATTCGATCCCCTGGAAGTGCTCCTCGAGGAGGCCCATGCACGTGGCATTGAGGTATATGCTTGGGTCAACCCCTACCGCTATTGCGGCGTGTACACCAACGGCGAGAGCCCCTTGGACTATGAAAACACTCACCCTGAGTGGCTCATCGTGCAGTCGGGCAAGGAGACCATCCTCAACCCCGCTCTCGAGGAAGTCAAGCAACGCATCTGCGACGTAATCGCCGATGTTATTGATAATTACGACATCGATGGCGTCGTATTTGACGACTATTTCTACAGTAATCCCACGCCCTACGACCTCGATGCCGACCTCTACGCGGCTGCCAAGGCTGCCGACCCCTCGGTGGGCACTCAACTGCAGTGGCGCGTCGCCAACGTCAATGATATGGTACGTCGCGTATCGCAGACCATCAAGGAGCACAAGCCTTACTTGCCCTTTGGCATCTCGCCCGCCGGCATCGCTTCGCCCTCCAATGTGACCAGCGAATACGGCTTGCAACCCATTAGGGGCGACTGGCAGTACAATGCCATCGCCTCCGACCCCCTCAACTGGTACAAAAACGGCTATGTCGACTACATGGCTCCCCAAATTTACTGGACCGACCGCTTTGACGAGGTCGAGTCGTGGTGGAATGTCGCCGGGCGCAAGTTCGGTCGCCATCTATATTCGGCTATCACCCTCTCCGAGGCTACATATTATGGCTCTGAACTCAATCGCGAAGTGGAATATGCCCGCGAAATCCAAGCCGACAATACCTCGGGCTTCTCTTACTTCCGTATGAGCGAGTACATCAACACCGTATTCCGCTATGAGGGCGCCGGTGTGGAATTTGCCGACTTTGTGGGCTCGCACGCCCTGAGTACACCGGCTCTGGCTCCTATCCGCCCATGGAATAATGTCTACGCACCCGCCTACGTCACCAACCTCCGTCGCGACGGTTCAACCCTGTCGTGGGATGCTGTCGAGGGCATGCGCTATACCATCTACGCCTTCGCCGCCGGCGAGGAGCAACGCCCCTTCAGCACCAATCTGGTGCAGGTTACATACACCAACTCATTCGCAATCCCCAACGACCTCGCCGACAAGACCTTCGGTGTGGCTGTCTACGACCGCTACGGCAACGAGTACTCTATGACTACCGAGGGTGGCACCCCCGCGCCCGCTGTTGTCGCCACATTGACATATCCCGAGAATGGCGCCAAGGCTGCCGACCTCTTTGATTTCACTTGGGAGGATACCGGCACTGACAATGTCCTTGAGGTTGCCTCCGATGCCGCTTTCACCGACATCATCTCCATGACCCCTACCGCCGCTTCTTCGGTAAACTCATATGTAGTTCCCAACCTCGAGGAAGGCAAGACCTACTACTGGCGTGTGCGCACCAATGGTGTCAATGCACCCGTGGGTGTCTCCGAGGTCCGCTCTTTTGTCGCTTCGCGCCTCTCGGTGACCGGTCCTGTCGGTAGCGACGAGACTCTCACTCCTACTATCTCCTGGACTGCCGCCTATGAGGGCTCGCAGTATCTCGTCGAGTTGTCGCGTGCCTCCAACTTCTCCACCATCGCCTACAGCACCACTGTCGACAATGTCAATTCGGTGACTATCCCTGCCGAAGCCTTGCTGATGTGGGGCGCTCGTTACTATGTGCGCGTCACCGCCTCTCGCTATGGCCGCACATCTACCTCGGATGTCGCTTCTTTCTACACCGCCGAGGTGACACCCGACCAGCCCAAGTTTATCAACCCGGCTGTCGACGGCGCTACCATCCACACCAACCAATGCGTGCAAGTCGAGGTACCCACCGGTGCTTCTGCAGTCGTTGTCACCATCTGCGCCTCCGAGGATTTCACCGGTGGCGTGGTCAAGACTACTCTCCACCAAGGCGAGACTGACACCAAGGAACTCTCGACTATGCGCATCAAGGGTAAAAAATTGGTCGACGGCACCACATACTATGTGAGCGCCTACACCGAGTACTTCACCCATGACAACCAGACCAGTGAGGTTGCCGGCGATGCCGTCTATACCACATTTGTATACTCTGCCTCTGAGGGTGTGACCGACATCACCGCCGATGACAGCGATGCCCCCGTGCAATGGTTCAACCTCCAAGGCATTGAGATTGCCGAGCCCACCTCTGCCGGCATCTATGTGCGCCGCCAAGGTGCTCGCGCCGTCAAGGTGGTCCTCCCCTGACCGAGAACAACAATTAATCGCTCATAGATTATGAAGCAGTCTATCTTCAAGAGTGTCGTGACGGCAGCCATTGCCGCGGCGACACTCTTGTCGGCTTCAGCAGCCGACTTCCGCGAGCATCGCGGAGTTTACATCTCCTGTTATGTGGCTGACTGGCCATCGACTGGCATTACAGCCTCAAATGCAGCCACTCACAAGCGCATCCTCACCCGTTCGCTCGACCGACTCAAGGCAGGTGGTGTCAACGTGGTATACTTCGCCGTGCGCCCGCTGTGCGATGCCGCCTACCGCTCCAAGTATGAGCCGTGGTCGCAGTGTGTCAGTGGCACCCGCGGTGTCGAGCCCGCCTTCGACCCCCTACAGTTCCTCATCGACGAGGCACATGCTCGTGGCATCGAGGTATATACATGGCTCAATGCCTATCGATACTGCACAATCTACAAGCACGGCGAGAGCCCTCTCGACTACGAACTCACTCACCCCGAGTGGCTCTTGGTCCAAGAACACGAGACTATCCTCAATCCTTGCCTCGAGGAGGTCAAGCAGCGCGTGTGTGACGTCGCTGCCGACATCGTCGACAATTATGATATCGACGGCTTCCTCTTCGACGACTATTACTACACCAATAACACCCCGCTCGACCTCGATGCCTCATTCTACGAGGCTGACGTGGCTGCCGGGCTCACCTCTGCCTCGCAGTTGCAGTGGCGTCGCGACAATGTCAGCGATATGGTGCAGCGCGTGAGCAACGTGGTCAAGAGCCACAAGCCCTGGGTGCTCTTCGGCATCAAGCCCGCCGGCGTGGCTAATCCGCCCGACATCCGCGACTACGGCTTGGAGCCTTGGCCCTCGTCGTATGCCGAGCAGGACTGGCAGTACAACGGCGTCTGCGCCGACCCCATCTACTGGTTCAGCCAACACTGGTGCGACTTCATGGCGCCGCAGATTTATTGGTGCAACCTCTACGACCCGCTGGAGTCGTGGTGGAATGTGGTCGCTCGCAAGTTCGGTCGTCACTTGTATTCGGCGGTGAGCATGAGCAAATTTTCCAACTACGGCGCCGCCGAGTTTGCTCGCGAGGCTGAATACGGGCGTAGCGTGTTGGCAGACAACACCAACGGCATCGGCTTCTTCCGCTACTACTTCTATATGAACGAGATAGGCAAGATTGACGGCACCGTCTACGACTTCCCCGAGTACATGGGCGCGACTGCCTTTGCCACCCCGGTATTGGCACCTATCCGCCCCTGGAACAATGTCTATGAGCCTGCCTATGTCACCAACCTGAGCCGTGAAGGCTCCACCTTGTCGTGGGATGCTGTCGAGGGTGCTCGCTACACCGTCTATGCCTTCGCCGCCGGCGAGGAGCAACGCCCCTACAACACCAACCTGGTGCAGGTGACCTATACCAACTCCTTTACCATCCCCGACGACCTTGCCGGCAAGACCTTCGGCGTGGCTGTCTACGACCGCTACGGCAACGAATACCCTATGACCACCGAGTGCGGCACCCCCGCCGAGGCTGTCATTCCGCGTCTCACCTATCCCGAGAATGGTGCTACGGCTGCCGACCTCTTTGACTTCGCCTGGGAGGACACCGGCTGCGACAACATCCTCGAGGTCGCCACCGATGCCGCTTTCACCGATATCGTCACCATGGCTCCCACAGCCGCATCGTCGGTCAACTCCTATGTGGTCAATGACTTGCAAGATGGCAAGACCTACTACTGGCGAGTGCGCACCAATGGTGTCAACGCACCTGTGGGCACCTCCGAGGTGCGCTCATTTGTAGCGTCGCGCATCGCCCTCACCGGTCCGGTCGGTGACGACGCATCCCTCAATCCCACCATCGCCTGGACAGCCGCATACCCCGGTGCCGACTACACTGTCGAGTTGTCGCGCAATGCCGACTTCAGCGCCATCACCTACAGCACCACTGTGACTGATGTCGCCTCGCTGACCCTCCCCGACGAGGCTAATATGCTCTATGGTATGCGCTACTATGTGCGTGTCACCGCTTCGCGCGAGGGTCGCTCGTCGATGGCTGACGCCATCACCTTCCAGACTGCCGACGGTGTGCCCTCCTTGCCCAAGTTTATCAATCCCGCTGTCGATGGCGCCACCATCCACGCCAACGAGTGTGTCGAGGTGGAAGTGCCTGCCGGCGCTTGGTCGGTCGTGCTGAACATTTGTGCCTCGGACGACTTCACCGGTGGTGTCTCGCGCACAGTTCTACATCAAGGCGAGACCGCTACCAAGGAACTCTCGACAATACGTATCAAGGGTAAGTACCTCGTCGATGGCACCACCTATTATGTGCGTGCCAACGCAGAGTACTTCACTCAAGCCAACCAATCGGCAAGCACATCGGGCGAGAATGTGGTGACCTCGTTTGTCTACTCATCGTCCAACGGCGTTGCCGATATCACTGCCGACGATGACGACGCTCCCGTACTGTGGTACAACTTGCAGGGCGTGCAGATAGCCGAGCCTACCGCTGCCGGCATCTACATCCGCCGCCAGGGTGCCCGTGCCGTCAAGGTGGTGATTGACTAATGGAGAATACGCCACTGCGCCGGATACAGATTGTTGGCGCGGTTGCCCAAATTCTTGACAAAGCCTAAAGGAAGACCCTCATGGGTCAATAGTACGATGCCCCTCGGTGCCGACAAGGTGCCGAGGGGTTGTCTCTTGAGATACTCCACGGCAGAGGGTGTGTCAATTGCGCAACACTCAAAGGCATCGGCACGCAGGTCGACAGCCAAGGCGAGGGCTTGCGCGGGAATGAAATCCTTGCCCTTGAGGCAGCCTGCTTCGATGCCCGGGCAGACGATATCCACGCCTTTGAGGGCTTCGAGGAGCGGAGCGTTGTCGGCACGTACCGCATATATTGCATCGCGCTCCACCACGATGTAGTCGCCGTCAAGATAGCGCGAGATGTCGATTGCCGGGCGACTCGGACGGTTGGAGCGGGTGCGCACCACACAGTGTCCGCCCTCGCCGTCCTTGCGCAACAGGGCGATGAATTGCCCGTGACCATTGACGCGCCCGGGCAGGAAGCGATAAGCCGCGAAATCGTAGCCCCCGATGGCGCCGACAATCTCGGGACGCTCCAACGCGGCGATAGGGAGCACCTCGGCGCCCAATTCCTCGCGAGCATAGGCTATAATCTCTTCATTTTCAGCAAGATTGAACGTGCAAGTGCTATAGATGAGGCAACCGCCCGGGGCGAGTGTATCCCACAGGTGCTCGACGATGCGACGCTGCAAGGCGGCGCATTGCTCCACCAGAGCCGGCGACCACTGAGTCACAGCCACTTCCTCCTTAGCCATCATACCCTCGCCCGAGCACGGAGCGTCCACGGCGATGATGTCAAAGAAGCCGTCGGGCACGCGGATCGCCGAGGCATCACCGCGACACACGGCGACATTGCCACAGCCCCACTTGGCGACGTTCTCTATCAAGATATTGCAGCGATGACGGTCGTACTCGTTGGCGAGGACAAAGGCATCGTCGGGTAGGGCATCGACAGCGGCGAGGGTCTTGCCGCCCGGGGCGGCGCAGGCATCCAGATACCGCAGCGGCTGCTCAGTGCCGACCGCCGCCACTGCCGCCGCCACTGCCGCGCTGTGTGCCATTGACGACGCATCCTGCACATAGTAGCGCCCTTGATGTAGCGCGGGGTCGTGAGTGAAGTCGGGGCGCGAGCCCAGGTAATAGCCGCCATAGCACCATGGCACCGCCGAGGCGCCACAGGGAGCAACTCCTCCCTTGGCGAGGTTGAGGCGTATTGCCGGCGAGACATTCACACCCGCCTGCAAGGCATCGACCACGGCGCTCATCTCCGCGCCCAGCCCTCGCATCATCTCAACAAATCCTTCAGCCAACACCATCATTTATGTGCAAAAATTTGTGTCATAACACAGATTTATGCAGCAAATTTAGTGTAAATTTTCTGCATGGGCAAATTGTGGAGGGGTTTTTGAGGTAAAAAAAGAGAGCGGGGCAGTGCCTCGCTCTCTCGGTCATTGTAAGGGATGCAGGTTATTTAACTTGAACCTTGGTGCTTGTACCGTTGCATACACGGATGTATATGCCCGGTGTGAGGTTGTCGGCGCTCACTTCGACACCCTGGAGGTTGAAGAAGCGCGGGGTCTCATCGACAGCGGGACCTACTTGTATGATGTCAACGCCTGACACACCGCCTGCAATCTTGGTGGGGCAGCAAGTAGTGGTGGTAGCGGCGGGGTAAACGATGGAGTAGACATTGTAACAACTCGAAGAAACGCTACCCGATGCATAACCATGATAAGCATGGAGGTTGCCGGCTGCATCGAAGCGCAATTGGCTCCACGTAGATGCCGGTGCGGTGATTTCGCCTAACTTGGTGAGAGCGGGAGTGCCGGCGGTCCAAGTTACCTGGAAAACGTCGATGATGCCTACGTTTCTGCGGCATACGGCGAAGCGGTCTCCTTGTGCATTGAGGGCGATACCCGAACTACATGAAGGAATGATATCTTTATGGTCACCGGAATTGTAGAGGACTTTGTTGGCGTTATCACAGTATACAAAGCAGGGAACCGAAGTAGAGTGACCATCGGCTGCGCGACTCTGCGAAACAAAGTAGCCGTCTTCGGTGGTGATGATGTCACAATTGTAATTTGACCAACTAACACCGGATAAGGTGATGACGGTAGGTGCAGTTGTGATCATGTCAGATTCGCCGATAGAGTAGCAATTAACTTTTTCGCCGAAGACATCGAAAGTGAGGAGTTTTGTATTGGCACCTGAGCCTTGGAATGCCACGCAACTTGTACGACCACTACCTGTAGTATTGTCGGTGAAAGTGAATACACCTGTGGTAGTGTTACGTGTACCATTGAACCTCAAATCTACGTTGCCTAAGTCGGAAAGGTCGACCTTATATATGCCGGAAGTAGGCTTATCGTTATTTGCTACATATGCATAACCATTGTGGAAAGTTCCGCGATAGGGGCTACCGGGGATATCGCCGAAGCGTAGAGGTTGACCATTAGAGTACTCATCTAAAGCAGGGTTGTAAAGAATGAATTTGCCATTATTACCGGAGGCGGTCAAGGTATAGCCAAACCACTCTGAGTTTGGTTCTGTCACCGGAATAACCGAACCATGTGTGGAAGTTGTTTGATTGGATGTGGCTATTAGTGCATATTCGCCTGAGGGATATGCTTCGACTTCAACGGTCCAGAGGTAGTCCTTGCCTTTAGCAAGTTGGTTGAGGTCCAGTTCCACGGTGTGCTCACCTTTATATGTATATTCGTCAGCTATCTGAATTTCGTGCTTGATAGAGCCGTCGTCGGGGTCGGTGAATTTGAATACGACGCTCTTGGCATCGGCAGAGAGGGAGTAGGTGAAGTAATACAAATATTGCTGTCCGATAAAAGTTGACGGGCACAACGATATCCGGCTCGGCTGCTGAT
>CALZTY010000013.1 GCA_945829225.1 uncultured Bacteroidales bacterium
ACTTTCAAAAATTCAAATTGCCTTTTTCAGCCTACTTTTTTGCAATTAGTCTTCACTTGGTCGCCTTCAAGGCGGGTAGGTGGCGCAGGGCGGTGTGGTAGGTGAACAGTCCCACACCGACAGTGAGGATGGCGGCAAGCGACCCGGTGATGAGCGACGGCGTCTCGATAATAGTGGCAAATGCTCCCAGGTGCAAGCCGCTGATGAGCGATGCGATAGTGCCGGCTACGTCTATGTGTGTCAGGGCTATGGTGGAGCCTATGCCCACGGCGATGCCACACACAAAGGCTATCACCATGGCTATGTGCGAGCGGCGCACGTCGGCTTTGGTAAGTTGCTTCACCATATCCACTGCGTCCATCTGGCGCTGGAGGCGTTGCATGAAGTCTTCCCCCGATGGCATTTGGGGCTTGAAGTTGTCAAACAGTGCTTGCAATTTATCTTCTTCGTTCATATTATATTAGGTTGATAAGAGGGTTCGTAGATGTTGACGTCCGCGAGATAGTTGTTGCTTGATAGCATTCTCGTTTTGGTTGACGATTTCGGCTATTTCCTTGATGGCATAGCCCTGTATATAGAAGAGTAGGATGGCGGCGCGCTCGTGCTCGGGGAGTTTGGCAAGGGCTGCGTAGAGGTCTTGGTATTTGAAGGCATCGTCCGACGCACTTTCGGCGGCAATATTGATTGCGGCTTCTTCGTCGGCATTCTCGCGGCGCGCGCGGCGCTTGTCGAGAAAAGTGTTATAGGCGATGCGATTGAGCCATGAGGCAAATTTGTCCACCTCCTTCAAGGAGTCTATCGACAGGTATGCCTTGATGCAGGCATCCTGTGCGATGTCGTCGGCAAGGGCGGCATCTCCGCAACACAAGGCACAGAGAAACCGCCTCAGCGGCTCTCGGTGTCGTGTGACGAGGTTGACAAATGTCGTGCGGTCCATCAGGCTTTTTCTTCGGTGTTGTTATTGTTTTGTTGCGACTCGGCGAGTTGCTTGCGCTGCAAGAAGAACACTGTCATGTTGCTGATACCCAAGCCGTAGAATACTATGTCGAGTACTAACATCCCTTGGTTGCCCAGTCCGTAGACGTCAAAGATGACAAAGAATGTGATGGCGACTGCGAGTATCGAGAAGAGTACGCCACGGAGCAATCGGTTCTGGAGTTTCTCTTGCGGGGTCTTATCCTTGACCGAGTAAGTCTTAAGGATGTCATTGATGTCGATGTCCGGGTTGTTCTTCAGGGCTTCGATTACTACTTGCGAGCGTTGACGGTCTTTGTTGACGCCTGCGCGGGTTACTAACCATACGATACCGACCGGAAGGACTACGCATACAAAGATAGGTACTAATGTGCCGATGAGGGCTTCTACTACTTCTGCTGACATTGTTTTTAATTTTTTTGAGGGTTATACAATTAATAAATCTTTTTTCTTGTTTAGTTTAGCCCCGTTGTAGGAGCGTTACACCATTAAGACGATGGCACTTGAAAAAAGGTGACCGACACCCTCAATTTTTTTAAAAAAAAGCAGGCGCACCCCTATAGGAGCACGCCTGCGTATGTTTTTCTCGTTAATCCAATTTGTGAATTATCAAGCCCGAACGCAGTTTAGGCTCAAACCATGTGGTCTTGGGCGGCATGATGTTGCCGGTATCGGCGATATTCATCAATTGGTCCATCGACACGGGGTAGAGCGCGAGGGCGACAGCCATCTCGCCGGAGTCTACACGGCGCTGCAATTCGCCCAAGCCGCGGATACCGCCCACGAAGTCGATGCGCTTGTCGCTGCGCAAGTCGGTGATCCCCAGGATGTCGCGCAAGATGAGGTCGCTCGATATGGTCACGTCGAGCACACCGATGGGGTCCGTGTCGTCATAGGTGCCCGCATGGGCTGTCAGCGAGTACCACTTGCCTCCGAGGTAGAGCGCAAAGTTGTGTAAGCCGGTCGGGTGATATATCTCTGTGCCACAGTCAACTACATCGAAGTTGACACTCAACTTGGCTAAGAATTCCTCGGCGCTCAAGCCGTTGAGGTCTTTAACCACGCGGTTGTAGTCAATGATTTTGAGGTGCGATGCCGGGAATGCCACGGAGAGGAAGTAGTTGTACTCCTCGTCGCCGGTGTGGTTGGGGTTGAGGCGTGCCTTCTCGGCTCCTACCAATGCGGCAGCGGCGGTGCGATGGTGCCCGTCGGCGATATAGAGGTAGGGGATGGCGGCAAATTCCTTGGTGATAGTTGCGATGGTGTCGGGGTCGTCAACTACCCACAGGGTGTGACCGAAGCCGTCGTCGGCGACAAAGTCATACTCGGGAGTGCCGGCGGTCACGCGGTCGATCACTTCTTGCAGCACCTTGTTGTCGGGGAAGGCAAAGAACACCGGCTCGATGTTGGCGTTCTGTACGCGCACATGCTTCATGCGGTCCTCTTCCTTGTCGCGACGGGTCAGTTCGTGCTTGCGGATGACACCGTTGAGGTAGTCATCGACATTGGCGGCTATCACTATGCCATACTGGATGTGCTCGCCCATGCGCTGAGCATATATATAATAGTGCTCCTCGCTGTCTTGAACCAGCCAGCCCTTGGCTTGGAAGTCCTTGAAATTCTCAACTGCCTTGTCATAAACACGAGGGTCGTGCTCATCGGTGCCCGGCTCAAAGTCGATTTCTGGCTTGATGATGTGGTAGAGCGAGCGGGGGTTACCTTGGGCTTCGATGCGTGCTTCTTCGCTGTTGAGCACGTCGTAGGGGCGCGATGCCACTTCGGCACACAGTGCCTTCGGCGGACGTACTCCCTTGAATGGTTTTACTTTTGCCATAATCCGGTTTTAGTTTAGTGTTAGGTAGTAGATATTAGGATAATTCGATGGTCTGGGTGCGGTCGGGTCCTACCGATACGATGGTCACCGGCACGCCTAATTCCTTCTCGATGAAGGCGATATACTTCTTAAATGCCTCGGGGAATTGCTCGGGCGAGGTGGCTTGTGTGAGGTCGCAATTCCACCCGGGGAGTTCTTCGTAAATGGGCGTAGGCTCGTTGCCCGGGGTGTCGAGCGAGAAGGGGAAGTCGCGAGTGACGCTCTCGCCGATGCGATAGGCGGTGCATGCCTTGATGGTCGCAAACGTGTCGAGCACGTCGCTCTTCATCATGATGAGGCGTGTGACTCCGTTAATCATCACGGCATAGCGCAGTGCCACCAGGTCGATCCATCCGCAGCGACGCTCGCGACCGGTGACAGCACCGTATTCGTGACCGATGTCGCGCATGCGCTTGCCGTCTTCGTCAAAGAGTTCGGTCGGGAAAGGCCCGCTGCCCACGCGAGTGCAGTATGCCTTGAAGATGCCATAGACATCGCCTACGCGGCCCGGAGCAATGCCCAGTCCGGTGCAAGCACCCGCAGCAACCGTGTTGGAAGAGGTCACAAAGGGGTATGAGCCGAAGTCTACATCGAGCATTGTGCCTTGAGCACCCTCACACAGCACCTTCTTGCCCTCGACAAGGGCATGGTTGATATAGTGCTCGGTGTCGATTATGTCGTAGGTGAGCAAGTATGCCACGGCGTCTTTCCATGTGGCTATCAGCGAGTTGAGTTGGTCGGTGTCAACGCTGCCACCGAGTGCCTTGATAGTGTCGATGTGGCGGGCTGTGGCGGCTGCAAGGCGCTCGTCGAAGTCTGCCGCTTCCAAGTCGCCCACGCGCAAGCCGTTGCGCGAAATCTTGTCGGTATATGTGGGTCCGATGCCCTTGCCGGTGGTGCCGATTTTGCCCTTGCCCTTGGCTGCCTCATTGGCGGCATCAAGCAAGCGGTGCGTAGGGAGGATGAGGTGTGCCTTGCGAGACACCTTGAGCACGCGATGCAGGTCGAGCCCGGTGGCTTCGAGGTCCTTGGCTTCCCCGGCAAAGAGTACCGGATCCAGCACCACGCCATTGCCTATTATATTAATGTTGCCTTGAAAGACACCCGAGGGTATGGAGCGCAACACCACCTTGTGTCCGTCAAACTCAAGGGTGTGTCCCGCATTGGGCCCGCCCTGAAAGCGAGCCACGATATCATAGCGCGGAGTGAGCACGTCTACTACTTTTCCTTTTCCTTCGTCGCCCCATTGCAGGCCTAAGAGGATATCAACTTTCATCGTTTCTGTTTATTTAGTTGTATTGGATTTGGATTTTGCTTTCTTGTTGGCGGCGCTTTGCTTGCGCAGGCACGCATTGCACAGTCCGTAGATGTTGAGCGAATAGTCGTCGGGGGTGAAGCCTGTCCATCGACGAGCGGCTATCGAGCGTGTCAACTCGCTGTCACGCACTTGCTTCACCTTGCCACAGCCGGTGCACATAAGGTGCACGTGGTGCACGCCTCCCGATACATTCACTCGCTCGTAGCAGAATTTCTGGCGGTCAATTATGAAGCGACGCAAGATGCCACAATCGTGCAGCAAATCGAGGGTTGAATACACCGTGGGTGGCGATACGTGGTAACTGTCGCGATACAATGCCTCCATAATGTCGTCGGCTGTAAACTGGACTTGCATGCTCTCAATGATGTTGAGTATGCGGTGGCGCTCCTGAGTGCAACGCTTCTGGCGCGTTCGCAGGAACTCGTCAAATTTTTCTTTCAGTGAAGAGTCGGCTCGTTGCTGTTTCATTATCAAATTGTATCGCGCTTTGTTATCTTGGTTTTCAGTGCAAACTTACTAATTTTTTCTTACATATGGGCAATGAAAACGGACAAAACGGCTCGCAATAGGTAAAAAAGTATAAAAAATTTGCTTTTTTGGATAGTAATAGTGCTTGGATATACATTAATTTATATCTTTGTGAAAATTTTTGAGAAAGTCAACGTTAACCAAGGACAATGCACACACTGAAATTTTTGATTGGGCTTGCCGCTCTGGCGACTGCTGCGGTCGTGCGCGGTGAAGTTTTTACCCTCGACCAATGCCTGGCAATCGCATTGAGCGAGAACCCCACGGTGAAAGTCGCCGATATGGAAGTCATCAAAGCCGACTACTCGCATAGCGAGGTGTTGGGACAACTGTTGCCGACGCTCAGTTTCGACGGCACCTATCAGCGTACACTCCGCAAGCAAGTGGCTTATATGGATATGGGCGCCTTTGAGATGGGTCTCGATAATATGTATTCGGTTGGTTTTCAGGCTTCCGTGCCGCTGATTGCACCTCAACTATGGGCGTCGCTCCGACTCAGCGATGTGCAGATTGAAAGTGCTGTCGAGAAGGCTCGGGCCTCGCGCCTCGACTTGGTCAATCAAGTCAAAAACGCTTACTATGCCTTGATGCTCGCCATTGACTCGTACAAGGTGATGCAGGAGAGTTACAATATGGCTCAACTCACTTATACCACTTGCAGTCAACGCTTTGAGGTAGGTGATGCCTCTGAGTACGAGGTGCTCCGAGCCTCGGTTGCTGTCAAAAATATCGAGCCTCAACTCCTGGGTTGTGAGATCGCAATCCGTCGCGCCCACTTGCAACTTGCAGTGCTCATGGGTATTGATGTGGAGACTCCATTCGAGATTGCCGGCGCGCTTGCCGACTACGAGGAGTCGATGTATGCCGATGTCATGGAATTGTCCACCGACCTCTCGGGCAACACCTTGTTGATGATGAATACCATTGAGACCCGCTCGCTTCAGCGCTCCCTGGCTATGCAACGCGCTGCTTGGTATCCCACGCTCGCCCTCACCGGCAGTTATATGTGGAATTCCTCGAGCAACGGCTCGCCTTTCTCCAACTTCCGCTGGACCCCTTACTCGGTCATCGGCGTCTCGCTGTCCTTCCCGCTGTTCCAGGGTGGGCAGCGCTACAATCGCATACGCCAAGCGGCTATTCAACTCGACGAAATGACTTACATCCGCGAAAACCTGCAGCGTGACCTCGACTCGCAGGCTCGCCTCGCCATTGACAATATTCAGATGAATGTCAAGCAGATAGCCTCCTCGAGCGAGAGCGTCAATGAGGCAACACGTGCCTACGATATCTCGCAACGCAGTTTCAACATCGGTGCGGCTTCATACCTCGACTTGCGCGACAGCGAGTTATCCCTCACCAATGCGCGTCTCAATTACAACCAAGCGGTCTATGACTACTTGGTAGCCCGCAGCAACCTCGAGTTGCTCCTCGGCAACGCTCCTATTGACCAATATGAACATCCCGAAAACTATTAATAATATGTATTCTCACAAATATTTCATCGCAAGCGCGGCTCTGATGCTTGCCGCCTCGCTCGCCGGTTGTCAAGGTAAGGCTGATGCCGTCGTTGAGGAAGAAGACAACACCCCTGTGGTTGATGTCGACGTGGTCCACTCGGTAGTGGTCCCGCACAAAATTCAGTACACAGCCAATGTCGAGGCTGATAACATCAACAATATTTCGCCCTCGGCAAGCAACCGCATCCGCACCATCACCGTCGATGTGGGCGACCATGTGACTGCCGGGCAGACCCTCGTGACTCTCGATGCCGCCAATGCCGACCAGCAACGCATCAACCTCGAACAGACCGAGCGCGAGTACAACCGCGCCGTCGAGTTGCTCAATATCGGCTCGGGCACTCAACGTGCCGTCGACCAATACAAGGCTCAGTTGGATGCGCAACGTGCTCAGTATGAGAATACTATGCAAAATACTGTGCTCACCTCGCCCATCTCGGGCGTGGTGATTGCTCGCAATTACGACCCCGGCGATATGACAGGCTCTCAGCCCGTGCTCACCGTCGGGCAGATTACCCCCTCGGTCAAAGTGATAATTAATGTTAACGAGACTGATATTACTCGCGTGTCGCGTGGCACAGTGGTGGATATCACCTTTGATGCCTTCGCCGGCGAGACCTTCACCGGGCGTGTCACTCGCATTGCCCCCGCCGTGGATGTCAGCACACGCACTTTCACTGCCGAGGTTTTGTTGTCCAATCCCGACGGACGCATCCTCCCGGGCATGTTTGCTCGTGTGGAGGTCAACCTTGGCGACCGCCTCAGTGTCGTAGTCCCCGACCGTGCCATCGAGAAACAGAAAGGCTCCAACAACAAGTATGTCTATGTCTACTCCAACGGCTCAGTATCCTATCGCCGCGTCGAGCCGGGCTTGCGCCTCGATAACGGCTACGAATTGCTCTCGGGCATCAACGAGGGCGATACAGTGGTGATTGCCGGGCAGTCGCGATTGGTCGACGGCGCTGTCGTGCGTCTTAACAACAAATAATACTTAGCAGCCATGAGTATCTATTCAGGAGCGGTTAAGCGACCGATTACCACCACATTGTGCTTCGTTACTGTGGTGATTCTCGGCTTGTTTTCCCTCAACAAATTGCCCATCGACCTCTATCCCGATATCGAGACCAACACCTTGATGGTGATGACCTCTTATCAAGGTGCAAGCGCCCAGGATATCGAGCAAAATGTCACTCGTCCCTTGGAGAACGTCCTCAATTCGGTGTCCAACCTCAAGCATATCACCAGCGACTCGCGCGAGAATATTTCTGTGATTACGCTCGAATTTGAATACGGCTACGATATCGATGTGCTTACCAATGATGTGCGCGACAAGTTGGATATGATTTCGTCGTCGATGCCCGATGATGCTGAGACGCCTATCATCTTCAAGTTCTCGACGGATATGATTCCTATCATCATCTTGTCGGTGCAAGCCGACGAGAGCATGCCGGGCTTGTACAAGATTCTTGACGATGCCATTGCCAACCCGCTGGCACGTATCGCCGGTGTAGGCTCGGTGTCTATCTCGGGTGCTCCCAAGCGCGAGATACACATCTATGTCGACCCGGCGCGTCTCGAGGCTTATAACCTCACCGTCGAGCAAATATCCTCGGCTGTGGCTGCCGAGAACCGCAATACCCCCGGCGGTGTGATGGATATAGGCTCGGATACCTACTCGTTGCGTGTACAGGGTGAGTTTACCTCGTCAGACCAGATGGCTGACATTGTGGTGGGTACCGTGGGCGGTCGCAACATCTTTTTGCGCGATGTCGCACGTATCGTCGACTCGGTCGAGGAGCGCTCACAGACCACTTACAACGATGGCAAGCAAGGCGCCATGATTGTTATTCAAAAGCAGAGCGGTGCCAACTCGGTGGATATCTCCGACAAGGTCTTGCGCATGCTCCCCTCGCTGCAGAAGCGCCTGCCCGCCGATGTGCACTTGGGCATCATCGTCGATACCTCCGACAATATCCGCAACACCATCGATTCCTTGGTCGAGACGGTGATGTATGCCTTGCTCTTTGTGGTGATTGTGGTATTCTTCTTCCTCGGACGCTGGCGTGCCACGCTCATCATCACTTTTACTATTCCTATATCTTTGATAGCCTCGTTTATCTACTTGGCTATCACGGGTAATTCGCTCAATATCGTATCCCTGTCGGCGCTATCCATCTCTATCGGTATGGTTGTCGACGATGCCATCGTGGTATTGGAGAATGTGACTACGCATATCGAGCGTGGCTCCGACCCGCGACAGGCAGCCATCCACGGTACCAACGAGGTGGCTATCTCGGTAGTGGCGTCGACGCTCACCCTCCTTGCGGTGTTCTTCCCGTTGACCTTGGTTACAGGCATGACCGGTGTGCTTTTCCGCCAATTGGGTTGGATGGTGACCATCATGATGGTTATTTCGACCACCGCGGCTCTGTCGCTCACCCCGATGCTCTGCTCGCAGTTATTGCGCCTCAATACTCATCACTCAAGCGCCTATAATCTATTCTTCAAGCCCATCAACCGCGCCCTCGATGCCTTGGATAACGGCTATGCCCGGATGTTGCGCTTGGTGACTTCCCACAAGACCGTCACCATCTTGGTGTGCTTGGGTACCTTCATAGGCTCGATAGTGTTGGTGGGACATGTGGGCACCGCCTTCTTCCCCACTGCCGATGACGGGCGTCTGTCGGTCAACCTCGAACTGCCTATCGGCACCCGCGTGGAAATCGCCAACGAGGTGACCAAGCGACTCACCGACGAGTGGCGCGAGAAGTATCCCGAGATACAGGTGCTCAACTACACCACCGGCACGGCGTCGAGCGACAACACCTTTGCCAACCTCAGTGACAACGGTCCGCATATCGTCAAGATGAACATACGCCTCACCGATCCCGGCGAGCGCGACCGCTCTATCACCGAGATAGCGCGACTGATGCGTCAGGACATGCAACGCTATCCCGAGTACAAGAAGACCCAAGTCTCCGTGGGTGGCAATATGGGCGGCATGGGTGGCGAGGCATCCATCGACTTCGAGATTTACGGTTACGACTTCGAGGAAACCGACTCGGTGGCTGCTCAGTTGCGTCGAGCCCTGTTGAATATCAAGGGCACCGCCGATGTGCGCATCTCGCGTGCCGATTACCAGCCCGAGTATCGTGTGGACTTCGACCGCGAGAAACTCGCTATCTATGGCTTGAACCTCTCCACGGCTGCCAATTACCTGCGCAACCGCATCAACGGTGCCACGGCATCGCGCTTCCGCGAGGATGGCGAGGAATATGACATCAAGGTGATGTACGAGCCCGAGTCGCGCACCTCGATTGCCGATATCGAGAATATCCTCATCTACAACAATGCCGGCACGGCAGTGCGTGTCAAGGATGTGGGTAGGGTAGTCGAGCACTACACGCCGCCTACCATCGAGCGCAAGGACCGCGAGCGTATCATCACTGTCACCACTATCGTGCAGGGTGTGCCCATGTCGCAGGTGGTGCAGCAATCGCGCGAGGCTATTGATAATATGGATATCCCACAGGGTATCTCCATCCAACTTGCGGGACAGTTTGAGGACCAACAAGACTCGTTCAGCGACTTGCTCATCCTTGCCATGCTCATTTTGGTATTGGTATATATCGTCATGGCGGCTCAGTTTGAGAGTTACACCTATCCCGGCATCATCATGACATCGGTGATGTTTGCCTTCTCGGGTGTGTTCTTGATATTATTCATTACGGGTCACACGCTCAACGTCATGAGCCTTATCGGCGCCATCATGCTTATCGGTATTGTGGTGAAGAATGGCATCGTACTCATTGACTATATCACCCTCAATCGCGAGCGCGGCTTATCAATCAAGCGAGCCGTGATAGATGCCGGGCGGTCGCGTCTGCGTCCCGTGATTATGACCTCGTTGACCACCATCCTGGGTATGGTGCCTATGGCATGCGGCACCGGTCAGGGAGCCGAGATGTGGCGCCCGATGGGTACCGCGGTGATTGGCGGCTTGACCTTCTCGACCATCCTCACCTTGCTCTTTGTGCCGGTGCTCTACTGCGTATTTGCCGGCAACGGAGTCAAGCGCATACGTCGCAAGATACATAAGAAATTACGCAAAACACGTGCACTATGAAAGCAGTCTTTATAGCCTATGACCAGGCACACAACGAGCGCATACTCGAAGTTCTTGACCACCTCAACTGCCGAGGCTTCACCTCGTGGAGCACGGTGAGCGGGCGTGGCACTCGCAGCGGCGAGCCCCACTATGGCACGCACGCATGGCCCGCTCTGGCATCGGCAATCATCACCATCGTGCCCGACGAGCGAGTCGAGCCCTTGCTCGCAGCACTCCGTGCCTTCGACGAGGAGCGCCCCCGATTGGGCTTGCGTGCCTTCGTCTGGAACATTGAACAGTCAATGTAAGAAAAAATTTAAAAAAAACTTGCCCCAAATATTGAATTTTTCGCCTTGCGTGACTATAATACACTGAAAAACATAAACATTATGGCAGATTTTGAAATTAAGGATGGCGTTGCCATCATCCCGGAAGGAACGGAGCATATTGTCCTTTTTAAAAGTGTATACAGCCTGAACGGCCTGACCACCATTGTTATCCCTAAATCCGTTGTAAAAATTGACAAGGACTTGTGTTCGTCACTATCAGGTGTAACGAAAATTATCGTGGAAGAGGGTAATGAGCGCTATGATTCACGCAACAATTGTAATGCTATTATTGAGACGGAATGTAACACACTTGTTGCAGGTTGTGCTTCAACTGTCATTCCAGACACAGTTGAAGAGATTGGGGAGTCTGCTTTCTCTTATTGCAAAGATCTGACTTCCGTGGTGATTCCTAATTCAGTGACCGGCATTGGGAAGTGTGCTTTCAAGGAATGCAGAGGTCTGACTTCCGTGGTGATTGGCAATGGTGTGACCGGCATTGAGGAGGAGGCTTTCCGTGATTGCTCAGGTTTGACTTCCGTGGAGATTCCTAATAGTGTGACCGGCATTGGGAATTCTGCTTTCCAGAATTGCACTGGTTTGACTTCCGTGGAGATTCCTAATAGTGTGACCAGCATTGGGGTTGGGGCTTTCCGTGATTGCTCAGGTTTGACTTCCGTGGAGATTCCAAATTCAGTAACCTGCATTGGGGAGTATGCTTTCCGTAATTGCACTGGTTTGACTTCCGTGGAGATTCCTAATTCAGTGACCAGCATTGAGTATGGGGCTTTCGATGGTTGCGAAGGTCTGACTTCCGTGGTGATTCCTAATTCAGTGACCGGCATTGGGAAGTTCGCTTTCTGTGATTGCACTGGTTTGACTTCCGTGGAGATTCCTAATAGTGTGACCAGCATTGAGGCTTTCTCTGGATGCACTGGTCTGACTTCCGTGGTGATTCCTAATTCAGTGACCAGCATTGGGGGTAGGGCTTTCTCTAATTGCACTGGTTTGACTTCCGTGGAGATTCCTAATTCAGTGACCGGCATTGGGGAGGATGCTTTCTATAAGTGCTCAGGTTTGACTTCCGTGGAGATTCCTAATAGTGTGACCGGCATTGGGAATTCTGCTTTCTCTGGATGCGAAGGTCTGACTTCCGTGGTGATTGGCAATGGTGTGACCAGCATAGGGAATTATGCTTTCTCTAATTGCACTGGTTTAACTTCCGTGGTGATTCCTAATTCAGTGACCGGCATTGGAGAATCTGCTTTCTCTTATTGCTCTGGTCTGACTTCCGTGGTGATTGGCAATGGTGTGACCAGCATTGGGAATTATGCTTTCTCTAATTGCACTGGTTTGACTTCCGTGGAGATTCCTAATAGTGTGACCAGCATTGGGAAGGAGGCTTTCAATGGTTGCACCGGCTTAACCTCAGTTACAATTCCAGAGGGTGTTACAAGCATAGGCAAGGACGCTTTCGGGGGCTGTTCGGCCCTAACCACAGTAACCCTCCCGAAGGGGGTGAAAAAAATGCCTGACGCTTTCCTTAACTGTACTGGTATAACTACCATCAATATCCCAGCCAAGAAGACCGACTACTACAAGAAACGCCTGCCCGAGGAACTCCACCGGTTCATCGTGGAGATGGAGCCTGAGAAGAAGGCAAAGAAAAAGTAATTTCCAATGAGTACAAAGCCGCCATCAAAGCGGGTAAACGTTTTGTAATAATGGATGAGGATTCCGTTGTGTGCAAACGCGGATGCGTGTGCAAACGAGTGCCGTTAAAAATAGAAGAATTCCCCTTATATAATCGCGATGTATTGGTACAACTGCGTGTTGACAATCTTGAGCCTTATTTCGGGATATCAGACAATGAATAACAGGTAGAAAAAATTTAACGAGAAAAATTTGGTGGCGTGGATAAGAGTGTGTATATTTGCACTACCAAACGCTGACAAGAGAGTCATCAATCCCATACCACATCAAAGTAGATTGGGAAACTCGTCAAATTTACGTGAAATACCGAGACACTCTTGCCGCCCAATGGCGGGCCCCAGCCGGTCGTAGATCGGTAGACATTGATCCGGGGGATTACAAAGGACGTCAAGAACTCAAATCCTGTCTTATCGGAGTTTCATCGCATCCTTTGATGTGGGCTTTTAACGAGGCTATGCCAAACAACGGCATTGCCTCGTTTTTTGCAAAGGATAGTTTGTCAGCCAAAACGGGTGTTTCGTCATAAAACAAGGGGGTATTGGTGGAATAAACTATGTGGAGTGTTGACAGGAGCCGAAATAGGTAGTAACTTTGCATCAGAAACAAAAAATAATACAAACCTCTAAAAACATCAAAACAATGAAAACTGAAGATACCCTCAAGACTTCTGATTACGCAGGAACCGTACAACTCAACTATGGTGACAACTCCGACGCTAATGCGACCCAGCCATCAGTGATGGGAAAGAAGAAAGGCGTTCCAACCTTGGTACAAGTAGGCGCTGCCGGCATCAGCGGACTCGCTCTCGGCGCAGTAGCAATGACCTTGGTGTCGGGTCGTGAAGCCGATGACGAAGTTACGGATATTGAATTTGCCGAAACCGTCGAACCCGAAGGTATCGTGCCTGATGGCTCCATCGAATTTGCCGAAGGCGTTAATGACGAAATGTCGTTTGCCGACGCATTTGCGGCAGCACGTGCCGAAGTAGGAGCCGGTGGTGCATTTGTATGGCACGGCGAGGTGTATGGCACCTATACCGCAGCCGAGTGGAACGCCATGTCGGAGGAGCAGCAACAAGAATGGGGCTCGCACTTCACCTGGAACCAGGGCGAGAATCAAGAAACCGAAGGTAATGATGACGACGGACGAGGTGGTCCTGAAGAAGTAACCGGCGAGCAAGAAAATGAAGTCCGCGGAGGCGAGCAAGAAAATGAAGTTCGCGGTGGTGAGCAAGAAAATGAAGTCCGCGGAGGCGAGCAAGAGCAGCAGACTCCCGAGGTTCAAGAGCAGCAGCCGAACCCCGAGGTTCAAGAGCAGCAGCCGACTTCCCAAGTGGAGGAACCTGAGCCTGATGTCATTGACGAGCCAGCCGGCGAAATAGTTGTCCAGCCTATTGATATGGAAGATTTTATTGGTCTTGACTCGGGAACAGATGGGGATGCCCAATACGTGACGGGTTTGGTAGATGGTCACCAGGCTATTGCTATCGATGTTGACTCAGATGGTATCATTGACGTGGTAGCAGTCGATTACAACGATAACGACACACCCGATACTGATGAGTTCTTCCAGCCTGAAGATACTACCGGTTTTGACGACTTGATTTGATAGATTATATGTAGGTTTAATCCTATAAATGAATAGACCACAAGTAATAATACTCTGACATAATGGGTGCTACGAGGCGTTGGTAAACGCTTCGTAGCATTGCCCGTTTTTATTACGAAGACGATGAAATATACAATTTCGACCTACGCAATATGGGAATTTGGTCAGCGCAAGGACGATGACGGTAATCCCCATCAAGAGGACTCGATGTTCCCCGCCTATGGCGAAGCCAAGGCAGAGGACCGTTTGTTCTTGGTATGCGACGGTATGGGCGGACACGACTCGGGCGAGGTGGCGAGTGCCACGGTGTGCGAGGCGATGTCGGCAGCGATACTTGCCAAGTGCCCGGGTGAGGATGAGCCCTTCACCACAGAGATCGCTCAGGAAGCCATCGCAGCCGCATATGATGCCTTAGACGACAAGGATACCCATGCCAAGAAGAAGATGGGCACCACGATGACCATGCTCAAGTTGCACAGCGCCGGTGCTACCATCGCACATATCGGCGACTCGCGCGTGTATCATATCCGTCCCGGAAGGACCGCCAAGACCACGCAGATATTGCACAAGACCTATGACCACTCGCTGGTGAACGACTTGGTGAAGATAGGCGAGTTGACTCCGGAGGAGGCACGCAATTCGCATCGCAAGAATGTGCTCACGCGAGCCATGCAACCCCACTTGGAGCGTCGTTGCAAGGCTGATATCTATGAGACTGCCGATATACGCCCCGGCGATATCTTCTATATGTGCTCGGATGGCATGCTCGAGGAGATGGAAGACGAGCAAATCTGCTTTATCTTCTCGGACGAGAGTCCCAAACTTACCACGATGGAAAGTAAGGTGGAATTGCTACGTGCCAACACCGAGGAAAACCACGACAACCACACAGCGTATATCATACGCATCGAGAGTGTCGATGGAGTCACCGTGCAGCCACGTATTCCCACCTTGTCGGCGCGTATCAATCACTCGATAGCGAAGATTGCCCCGCGGCGCAGAGCCGCCAAGAAGCAAGAGCCGGAGCCTAATTACCTGTGGCTGCTGGTATGCGTGGTGGCAATAGCGTTTATCGTGACGATGTTGTTTTTGCTGCTGAAGTAGTAAATTAACGCTGCGATGCCCGATACTCGGGGTCGTAGATAAGATTCAAGACATGGGCGAGGCGCAGACCACCGCGCAGGAATTGCTGCTCGATGGTTGGTGCCCACCTTGCTATGTCGTTGTAGGAGATCTTGAAGCCCGGGCGGAAGTATAGGTACACGCGTGAGGCTATCTCGACGCTCTCGCGAGCCCATGTATCGAAGTCGCCGGCGATGATAGCATCGGCATCGTAGGTGGCGGGGCGGTCGATTTGCTGCTGCCACTCGGTGTAACTCCATTTGTGGGCAGCCTCGGGGAGGTTGGAATCCCATGCCGAGTGTAACTTGACCTCGCGGTCAAAGAATTTGCCCTTTATTTCATTGCCACCGCGGTCCGAGGCATGCCCCAGGTGCAAGGGCATGTGGAGGTCGCCCATAAGGTGGATGACGATGCGCAGGGCGATGCGGCTGTCGTTGATAGCCACGGTGTCGCCGGCACTCAGTCGAGCGGTCATTGCCTGTAGGGCGGTGACGATGTCACCGTCGGGGTTGAGCGGAGCGTCCTCATAGGCTACCTCGGCATCGATATTTTTGTAGTGCCAAGTCTTGGTGTAACGCAGTTCGCTCTGATAGGAGGCGTTGTCGAGCCAGTTGGACCAGTAGACAATTGAGCGCCCCTCAAGGATAGAGTCGACGGCGGCGGCAGTCGTGGGGGTGAGGTGCTGCTCGGCTATGTAAGCAGTGACGTCGTGACCTTTTTGGCTCCAGCCCATTGCGCTCAGTGCGGCGCATGAGGCTATGGTGAACAGAATAAATAATCTTTTCATGGCAATCTTTAGTAAACAATAACGCAAAGGTAGTAAAAAACTTCTTAATTTTTTTGTGTATTAGCACCGAGTTATTTAACTTTGTGAATAAATTTTTTTAAATCAATCGAATATGTATCTGCAGCCCGGAACACTCCTACGTGGGGATACCTACAAAATAATTCGCTTCATTGCAGCCGGAGGCTTCGGCTGCACATATGAGGCTGTGCACGTTATGCTCAATAAGCGCGTGGCTATCAAGGAGTTCTTCGTCAAGGACTTTTGCAATCGCGACGAGCAGTCGGGGCATATCTCCATCGGCACCAACAGCAAGCGCGACTTGGTCGCCAAACTCAAGCGCAAGTTCCTCGACGAGGCTCGCGCCGTCAGCGCTATGTCTCATCCGGGCATTGTCCACGTCAGCGACGTGTTTGAGGAGAACGGCACTGCCTATTTCGTAATGGACTTTATCAAGGGACGCTCGCTTGCCGACATCGTTCACGATGAGGGACCCATGAGCGAGGCTCGCGCCCTGGGCTATATCCGCCAGGTGTGCGCCGCCCTCAATTACGTGCACTCTCAAAACCGCCTCCACCTCGATATCAAGCCCCAGAATATTATGGTCGATGGAGCCGACCGAGCCATCCTCATTGACTTCGGAGCCTCGAAACAGTATGACGAGGAAAGTGGCGAAAACACCTCCTCGCTTCTCGGCTTGACCCCCGGCTACGCGCCGCCCGAGCAAAATGACTGCGATGTCAAGAAGTTCTACCCGGCGACCGACATCTACGCCCTCGGTGCCACCCTCTACGACTTGCTCACCGGCACAACGCCACCGTCGAGCAACAAGCGCATCAGCGAGGAAGAAGAATTAAAACCTCTGCCCCAAGCAATTAGCGCTTCAACTCGCACAGCCGTCTACGCCGCCCTCGAGTTGAGCAAGAAGAAGCGCCCGCAGAGCGTCGCCGCCTTCGCCGCGATATTAGACAACACTGCGGCACCTGCGCCCAAGCCCAAGGACGATGGCGAGACCCAGCCACTTGTGGATAAGCCGGTGACGCCATGGTACAAGCGCAATGCCGCCCTGATAGCCATCGCAGCAGTAGTAGCAATAGCCGGCATCATCGCCATGCTAAGCGGCGGCAATGCCGAGCCTGAGTACCTCGACGAGGACACCCTTGCATCAATAGTCGAACTCGGCGACACAGCAGTAGCTACTATCGATGTCAGCGAGTACACACCACAAGAAGAGCCGGAGCCACAGCCACAAGAGCAACCGGTGAAGCCGGAGCCAACACCTGCGCCAGCCCCGGAGCCTACTCCAGCGCCTCAACCGCAGTTCACAGTTAGTGGTTCAATTAATGGATATGACTACGTAGACCTTGGCTTGTCGGTTAAGTGGGCGACATGCAATGTAGGAGCGAGCAGCCCCACGGGCTATGGCGACTACTACGCCTGGGGCGAAGTAAGCACCAAGACTGAGTACACAAGCGATAATAGTCTCACCTATGATAATAGTAACTACAACTTCAATATCTGCGGCAACTCATCATACGATGTAGCGCGCTACAAGTGGGGAAGTCCCTGGCGACTTCCCTCTGCCTCAGAGATAAAAGAATTAGTAGATAACTGCACCTGGGAATGGACGACGATGAATGGCGTAAGAGGCTACAAAGTAAAGAGCAAGCGTAACAGCAACTACATCTTCCTGCCTGCTGCCGGTTGGCGCTCCGGGTCGTCGATCGACAGTCGTGGTTCTAACGGCGACTATTGGGGTGGTACGCCCTACGAGAGTGGTTCCTACAACGCCTACTACCTCTACTTCAATTCGGGCTACCATCTCCGGGATTGGGGCGACCGTTTCATCGGGTTCTCCGTTCGTCCTGTGGCAGAATAGTCCGACAAATCCGCACAAGCCATTGTAAATCAGTGCAATATCACCATGCCGGAAGGGATGTGATACATCACGTCCGGGGATGCTGTGCCGAAGACCCCGACGGGGTCTTGCTTGGCTGAGGATGGGAATTTATGTCAATGTGCAATGGGGTGCATGCGCGGGCGCAATGTATTGCGTCCCTACTTGTTGCTGGAAATCAATGGTTTACGCGCTTTTTTCTCGGGGAGGTGGGTGGACTCGTGGGCGTAGCCGGTGACGTGGAGGCGGAGGAAGGAATCCTCTGGGGTCTCGATGGTGGCGCAGATGGTGTGGTCCTCGCCGAAGTCGAGTTTGCGGTCCTTGGCGTATATCTGCTTGATATAGCGCTGTTTATCGCCTTTGACGCTCTTCCCGACGGCGAAGATGGAGTCGAAGAATGGGGCGAGTCGGCGGTATCCGCGGAGTGATTTTACGGTGATTGGCGTGCGCGAATGGTCCTTGGAGGTCTCGGCGACCACGAGGACCGAGAGACCAAGTTTGCGTGCAAGAAGATACAGGCGCGTCATGAAGCGCAGGGCGGCGCCCGACTTGAGGGCGATGGTGTTGATCCAGGTAAGGGAATCAATGATTATAATCTTGGAATTCAGCGCTTTGCACTGCTGCTCGATGCCGCCGATGATATTGTCGACGTCGTTGCCCGAGTCGGCAGAGTAGTCGAGACCGCAGCGCAAGAGATTTTCGGGGAAGACATAAGGCTTGCCTTGGCGCGAGTAACGACGGGTAAATTCGGTAGCGGTCATCTTGAAGTCGAAGTAGAGGACCGTGTCCTTGAGGTGCTCGCGCGCGACGCGTTCAGCAATTTGGATTGCAAGGAGAGATTTGCCTGATTGTTGGTCGCCGAGGAGACAAGCGATTTCGCCCTCGTACCACAACCCGGGTTGAAGTTGCTTAGGTTTAGCGGGTTGGTTGTTGGTGGGCTTGAAGGGAGCCGGGGTGGTGAAGATGTTGAAATTTTTCATAGTAATATAGGATTAAGGTGGTTGTTGTTAATTGATGGCGCAAAGGTACAAGATAAATTGCAATTGTGCAAATTTTTCTGCGAAAAAATTTTGCACAATTGCAAGTTTATGGTTTATTGTTGAGGGTTTATAGCTAATATAGCTAATATAGCTGATGTAGCTAATATGGTGATGCTATTTTGCAAATTGAGTTGGGAAACGGCAAAAAAGAGCCTCGCGGGTAGGGCGAGGCTCGGGTATTTGTGTAAGGGTGTACTTTTTGTCAGGAGTTATTTCTGTTCTAAAGGTTGCTGTCTCATCTGATTACGTCGATTTACTAATTGACGTGTGAACAGTTTCTCTGCACTTTTGAGTTGTAATAGTTGTCGAGGGTTTAGGATTTCTTTGAATTTGTCGTAGTATTCAAGTTCGATTTCGCCTTCCAATTTTTTGAGTTCAAATTGGGAGTAAGCGGCGCCGAGGATTTCGAGGTCACCGGCATCGGGGTTTTCAGAAACATTAGCCTCGATGTCGCGAGCCTGAGCGTTGAGGGCTTCGATGCGGTCTTCCATCTCGTCGTAGAGGGGGAAGAACTCATTTTGTTGCTCGCGTGAGAGGTCAAGTTCACGGGCGAGGAAATCGTGCTTGTAGTTACGGATTTCGCTGAGCCAGCGCTGACGGTCGTCGGGCGAGAGCACCGAGGACTGAGCGGCAGCCGAAGCGAAGGATACTACGGAGAGGAGGAGTATGATTGTGAGGACAGTGCGTTTGAACATAGTCGGAGAGGGATTATAAGTTAGAGAGGTCGCCGCAGCATAGCGAGTCGGGGTATATGCCACTGTCGATAAATTCGTCGTAGAGGTCCCATTGGCTGAGGTCACTGATAACGTATTCGTTGACAAATTGGTCGTTGGCGAGTGCTTCGGCAATGACGGGGTTGCTCTCGAGCGGTGTAGCGGAGGTTGTGGTGAGCATGGTGAAGAGTTTGAGCATGCACCAGATGCCGCCAAACATAGCTGCGAGGTAAACGTAAGGGCGAAGGCGCTGCCAGCGCGAGCGCGGGGCGACGACAGGAGCCTGCAACTCGGGGCGAGCGGGCAGGGACTGCGCCATTTTCTGCTTGAAATCAGCGAAGTAACATGGAGGGACGGTCATGCCGTCGTCATGATTAGCGCCTTCTAATATGTTTTTGTTGTTGTTCATTCAAAAATCTGATTTTACTATTTGACGTGTGAAGTGGAATATGGTTTAATCTGAAATTTTAAAAATATTTTCGATTTTTTTCACAGCGAGGTGATAAGAAGCCTTGAGAGCGCCGACTGATGTGCCGAGGATAGAAGACATATCCTCGTATTTCATGTCGTCGTAGTACTTCATATTGAATACGAGGCGTTGTTTCTCGGGGAGTTGAGCGACTGCTTGTCGGAGTTTGACAGCGAGGTCGTTACCGTCGACATATTCATCGGCGGCGATAGTGGCGACGAGAGCGCTCTCTTGGTCGTCGATAGAGATGTTGGCACGTCGACGTTCGCGAGCGAGGAAGGTGATAGCCTCGTTGATGGCTATCTTGTAGAGCCAGGTGGAGAGTCGGGCATCGCCGCGGAAATTTTCGATTGACTGCCAAGCCTTCATGAAGGTGTTCTGGAGGAGGTCGTTGGTGTCGTCGTGGCTCTGCACCATGCGGCGGATCTGCCAGTATAGGGGCTCGGTGTAGATGTCAATGACGTCGGCGAACGCGGCAGCCACGGTAGCGGGGTCGCGCAAGCGTTCGATCAATTCGGGGTTTTCTGCGGGTAAAGACGCCATTTTGTTCACACTTTAGATTACAAAATTAGTTATTAATTCTGAAAAACAAGCGTAGTGGGTGGAACTTTTAAGGATTATTGTGAAAAAATCCGTATCTTTGCCGACAAATGAAGAGAATATACACATTACATATACTGTTGGCGTTGCCGACAGTGATGATGGCTGAGGTGCCGAGCGACACGGTGCAGCCACGACAGTTGAAAGAGGTTGAAGTGATGGGCATCAAGCAGATGCCTGGCACGGGGTCGTCGCCGGTGACGCGATTGAGCACAATCAGCATAGAGCGCCTGGGCATAGAGGCGGTGAAGGATATCGGCGAGATAGCCCCTAACTTCTATACGCCTAATTACGGCTCACGCATGACCTCATCGATATATATTCGCGGCTTAGGCTCGCGCATCGACCAGGCGGTAGTGGGCTTGAGTATCGATGGCGTGCCCATGCTCAACAAGGACACCTATGACACCGATATACCCGACATCGCTACGATGGAGGTGGTGCGTGGTGCACAGTCGTTGCTCAACGGACGCAACGCCATGGCAGGACAGATAAATATCTACACCTTGTCGCCCATGTACTACCAAGGAGTGAGGGCGCTGGTGGAGTATGGCAATGCCAACCGTGTGCGTGCCGAGTTGGGCGGCTATTTTAAGGTTAAGGATAATTTATACACCTCGTTATCAGGATATTATACACATAGCGACGGCTATTGGAATAATGCTTGCAATGGCGCGAATGTCGGGGTGGATAACACCGGCGGATTGCGTTGGAAGACCGTATTCACGCCATCGGCACATCACTCCGTGACCAATACTGCGACGATGTCGCTGAGCCGACAGAGCGGCTATCCCTATCGCGCGGTGGCTACCGATGAGATAGCCTACAACGATACATGCTTCTATCGGCGCAATTACTTCAGCGACGGCTTGACCGTGGCATGGGCAGGGAAGCGCGTGGTGGTGACCTCGCTCACCTCGGTGCAATATCTTGATGATAATATGACCCTCGACCAGGATTTTACGCCTCAAGATTATTTCACGCTCACACAGAAACGGCATGAATTGACCGTCACCGAGGATTTGTTCACCAAGGGACAGCGCGGGCGTTACTCGTGGCTCGGTGGCGTATTCGGCATGTGGCGCAGTATGACTATGGATGCGCCGGTGACTTTCCACGATACCGGTATCAGCAACCTTATTGAGAATAAGCGCAATATGATGAATCCGCAGTATCCGATAGAGTGGGACGAGCGGACATTCCCGTTGTTGAGCAATTTCGAGACCAAGACCACGGGGATGGCACTGTATCATCAGAGCAAGTTGGAGATAGATAATTGGACCTTTGAAGCCGGCTTGCGCTGGGATATCGAGCATGTGGCATGCGACTATCGCAGCGATGCCGATGCATCGTACACAGTTTATGATATGACCTCGGGGACCGAGCAGGTGTATGCCCGGATGCCGGTGAGTATCCACGATACCGGGCATTTGTCGCAGACTTTCAACGAGTTGCTGCCCAAGTTGTCGGTGACCTACGGCTACGATGCCGGGCATGTGTATGCTTCATTTTCCAAGGGTTACAAATCGGGCGGCTACAACACGCAGATGTTCAGCGACGTGCTGCAACAGCGAGTGATGGAGACTATGGGCTTGAGCATGACCTATCATGTGTCGGACATAGTGAGTTACAAGCCCGAGTATAGTTTTAATTACGAAATCGGCACCAAGAACAGCCTGTGTGGCGGACGTGTGGGAGTCGAGGCGGTTGCATTTTATATCGACTGCCGCGACCAGCAGTTGACAATCTTCCCGCCGGGCACGGTGACCGGGCGCATCATGACCAATGCCGGACGGACTCGCTCGATGGGCGTGGAACTGTCAACACGTTGGCAACCAAGTGATTGCTGGGCGTTTGTGGCGAATTATGGCTTCACAAATGCCGAGTTCAGAGAGTATAACGACGGCAAAGCAGACTATCGCGGCAAGCGAGTGCCCTATGCGCCGGAACACACACTGTTTGCCTCGGCACGCTGGGATGCGCCCTGCGAGTTTATGGGCTTGAAACCGTCGGTGCAGATGACCCTGCGTGGCGTGGGGGATATAGAGTGGAACGAAGCCAACACGCTGAGTCAGCCGTTTTATGCGTTGCTTGGAGCATCGGTAACCCTGGCGAGCGAGCAATGGTCGCTGCGCATATGGGGCGAAAACATCACTGACACGTGCTATGATGCCTTCTATTTCAAGTCGATAGGCAACGAATTTACTCAGCGCGGAGTGCCGATGACATTTGGTGCGACGTTGCGACTCAATATTAAAAATATTTAATTGCTTGTAGCAATACGGCTTTTTATGTACTTTTGAAAACTAATTTAATCAAAATCTTATATGAAAATCAACAGATTGTTTGTAATCAGTGTGTTATCTGCCTCGGTGATGGCTATTACATCATGTGACAAGGACAATGCCGGCGAGACTATCTATCGCTATCCGTTCACATCGTGCTATGCCGTGGTGACCGACTTGAGTAATAACAACACACAGACAGTATCGTCGCCGGTGAGCATCTCGATGGACGCCAACTGGACCACCGGCAAGGCGGAGATGACCATTTCGGGCATCGAAATAGGCGGGTCGAGTTATCCGGCAATGACCACCTCGAAGACTGATTGGCAGTTATTGGACAATATGACTTGGGGCGAGGTGACCGGCTCGACAGTGGGTACACTTGCCACCGGAGCGCAGGTATTGCTATCGGACTTCAAGTTTGACTGGGCTGACCGCGCCGACCTCGCAGCGAAATTAATCGAAAAAGACCCGACGCTGAAGTATGACCCGGCAGTTTCGTTCTCGTATATTATCGACGGCAAGTACAAGGTTGCCGGTGCTCGCCAACCCTTCCGCATCGCCGGCGAGACCACATCGACCCCTGCCGGTGGCGAGGGCTTCACCTCCAATGTGTCGTTGTACACTGTAAGTTTGGACTTTATCAACAAGGTTGCATCAATCAAGGTGCAGAATGCCTCGTTTGCTCAAGGTATGCCTTTGATGGAGATGGAGTTCCCCGGCATTTCGTATTCGATTGATGAGAATGCAGTTGTTAGCCTCAGTTGTGATGCGTTGACACCCACAATGGGTGGTGTGCCGATGCCCAATTATCCCATCAGCGACCTTCGTGCGACAATACGCCCGGGACGCGAGAAGTCGCAGTTGCACTTTGTATGCAACTTCCGCGGTCTGCCCTTCACAGTGGAGGCATCGCTCGACTTCACCTCGTATGAGGGTTTTATCGGTGTGGAAGACTGATGTTTAATTGAGAAAAAAGGTCGGCAACCACATAGGAACTGCCGCCGACAAATATCGTAGCCGAGGGTTGCGCGTCGCCGAGAGCGGCAGTGTAAGCCTCGGCTACTGTGTTGTATACTGACCCTTTAAGCCCGAATGAGGCTGAGAGGTCGCGCACCTCAGAGGCGGGGCGTCCGCGCTTGACCGATGGTTGAGTGAAGTAATAGCGGGCATTGGCGGGCAAGTGGCACAGTATGTGGCTGATATCCTTGTCATTGACAAACCCGAGGACTATGTGGAGGTCGGCACTGTCGGCGATGTGGCGCAGACGTGGACCGAGGTACTCCCAGCCGCCGGGGTTGTGCCCGGTGTCGCACACCACGGTGGGCGAGTGTTGCAGGACCATCCAGCGCCCGGCGAGCCCACTTAGCGAGGTTACCCGGGCAAATGCAGCGCGGACAGCCTCGGCTGATATGTCAATGGGCAAGAGGCTGATGGCATATAGCACGGTGTTGGCATTCTCGGGCTGGCAGTCGCCGCCGAGCACCGAGTGGATGTCGCCCCAGCGCTCGCTGTGGTAGTCGATGGAGTCGAAGTCGCGGCTGATGACGCTGAGCAGAGGGGTATCTTGAGCAAAGGAGATAGGCGAGCCACACTCGGCGGCGCGACGCTCGAAGACTTGACGAACATCGCCGTCGGCACGCCCGATGACCACAGGCACGCCGGGCTTGATGATGCCTGCCTTCTCAAAGGCTATCTTGGCAGGCGTGTCGCCGAGTAGGGCGGTGTGGTCCATTGATATATTGGTGATGATTGAGAGCAGAGGGGTGAGGATGTTGGTGGAGTCGAGGCGCCCGCCCAATCCGGCTTCGATGACGGCAAAGTCGACGCCCTCGCGAGCAAAGTAATCAAAAGCCATGACGGTGGTCAATTCGAAGAACGATGGCTCTATGCCCGAGCATTTTTCGCGATATTTTTTGATGAAATCCACGACATCGTTCTCTGAAATCATCTCGCCGTTGATGCGTATGCGCTCGCGGAAGTCGACCAAGTGAGGCGAGGTGAAGAGCCCGACGCGATACCCGGCAGACTGCAAGATAGCCGCGACGAGCGATGCCGTGGAGCCCTTGCCGTTTGTGCCGGCGATGTGTATGGCTCGCAGTTGTTGATGAGGGTTGCCGAATGCCTCGGCGAGCGCCAATACGCGCTCCAAGCCGGGCTTGTATGCGCCATCGCCGATGTTCTGGAACGTGGGGATTTGCTCGAACATCCAGCGAGTGACTTCTTGATAAGAATAATCCATGTCTCTATATATAAATAATGTATCCTGCCAATCCGGCGGCGCAGATGATGAGGATAGGGTGTATCTTGGTGAAGAGATTGATAGCGAGGGTAGCGAGGGCGATAATCACCGAAATAGTGACCTCGGAGGTGGAAGAGCCGAAATTTTCCTCATTCATGAGAATCAGCGCTGCCGAGGCAATGAGCCCGATGACCACGGGACGCAGACCGCGGAAGATGCCCTCGATGGCGGTGCTGTTGCGGTGTCGGCTCACAAAGTGTCCGACGTAGCGAGTGAGCAGGAATGAGGGAATGACCACCACGAGGGTGCAAATCAGTGCTCCGAGGACGCCCCAGAAGGCAGATGTGTCGGTACCGAGGGCAGCCATGGGTGCCGAGTAGCCGATGTAGGTGGCTGAGTTGATGCCTATGGGGCCCGGCGTCATCTGCGAGATGGCGACGATGTCGGTGAACATTTTCTCGGTAATCCACCCGGGAGAGACGATTTCGCTCTGAATGAGCGAGAGCATGGCATATCCGCCACCGAAGCCGAAGAAGCCAATCTTGAGGTAACTCCAAATGAGACGCAGGTAGATAATCATGCGCGACCTCCTTTCGGCTTAATCTCGCCACGAGCGCGAGCCAATTGATACCAGCCCAGCAATCCGCCGATTGTGATGAACAATATGGGATTGGATATGAACGGTAAGCGCGACCAGATGAGGGCGGCGACGAGTATGGGAATCCAGCACATCGACCAGCCGATGTGAGCGGCACGCGCCGAGGTGATGACCGGGGTGACAATCAACGCCACGACAGCCGGGCGTATGCCCTTGAAGATGGCTGTGAGGGTGTGGTTGGTGGTTATCAGTTCGGGAGTGAGGAAGATGGCGATGGCGAGGATGATGAGGAAGCAAGGGAGTATGACTCCGGCGGCTGACACGAGGCTGCCGCGGAGTTGGCGGAGTTTGTCGCCGACGACTACCGAAATGTTGACGGCGAGGATGCCCGGGAGCGACTGCGCGACAGCGAGCAAGTCGAGGAACTCGGCTTCGCTTATCCAGGCGTGACGCTCGACGATTTCGCGCTTGATGATGGAAATCATCGCCCATCCACCGCCGAAGGTGAAGCCGCCAATCTTGAAAAAGGTGAAGAATAATTGCCAGAGCAAGTGGCGGCTGTTGTAATTTTGATTATCTGACATAATTTACAGTTCTACTACAGTGATGCCGGCGCCACCGAAGCGCACGTCCTCGTCGGCGAAATGCTTGACAGCCGGAATTGTTGACAGATATTGTCGGATGTACTGGCGGAGGGCTCCGGTGCCGGTGCCGTGGAGGATGCGCACACGCGAGCAGGAGAATTGGATAGCATCATCGATGAAATAAGTGACGGCTTGAACAGCCTCGTCGACACGCATGCCGCGCACATCGATTTCCTGCTTGAAATTGAGTTGGCGCTCGCGGTTGTCATTGGCAGTGCTCACGGTGAGGAGCGACGCCGCCTTGGCGATGCCGCTCTGAGGCTTCTTGAGGGTAGGCGACAGGCGCGATAGTTTGACTGTGGTGCGTATCTGCCCGAAGATGACAATTGCATCCTTTCCGCGGATTTCCTCGATGGTGCCGACTGTGCCGGCGTTGTCGAGGAGCACGTTGTCGCCCGGGGCGAGGGCTCGTTCTTGAGCCGGCTTGGGCTGGGGCTTGGGAGCCTTGCGACGATTGGACTTGAGCAGAGGATGCTCTTCGGTGGCGTTGATGATGTCGTGCTTCTCTTGCTCGAGTTGACGGCGCGCCTCGAGGGTGGCATCGCGCTCGGCTTGAGAGCGTCGTATCTCGTGGATTGCTCGCTCGATGGCGGCGTTGGAGCCGTCGAGGATTTTGCGAGCCTCCTGTCGGGCATCGGCGATGATTTCGCTGCGGCGGCTGCGCAGGTTGTCAGCCTCGGCTTCGTATTTGCTGAGCGCCTCGTCGATTTTTTTCTCTTTTTGCTTGATGTCGCGACGCTTGTTTTCCCAATAGCGTCGGTCGCGAGCGATATCGAGGAGGTACTTGTCGAGGTTGACATAGTCGCTACCGACGATGTCGCCGGCGGCGGTGATGATATGCTCGGGGAGACCGGTTTTGCGGGCGATTTCGATGGCAAAAGAACTGCCGGGGCTGCCGATTGACAGGGCAAATAGCGGGCGCATCTGCTGGCGGTCGTATAACATAGAGCCATTGACGAGCCCATCGGTCTCGTCGGCAAATTTTTTGAGATTTTGGAAGTGGGTGGTGACCACGCCCCACATGTGCTTGTTGTTGAACTCGGCGAGGAGCGCCTGGGCGATTGCGCCGCCGATTTGGGGCTCGGTGCCGGCTCCGAACTCGTCAATCAGGAATAATGTGCGATTGTCGCCGGTAGCCAGCAGGGTGCGCATATTGCGCAGGTGCGAGGAGTAGGTCGAGAGGTCGTCCTCGATGGATTGGTCGTCGCCTATATCGATAAAAATATTGTCAAAAATACCGACGTGAGAGTTGTCGTAAAGCGGAGGAAGCAGCCCGGATTGAATCATATATTGCACCACGGCTACTGTCTTGAGGGTGACCGACTTGCCGCCGGCATTGGGACCGGAGATGACCAGGATACGCTTGCGGTCGTCAATGGTGATGTCGAGAGGGACCACCTGCTTGTTGTGGAGCGACAGGCTGTGACGGAGCACAGGGTGGCAGGCGTGGTACCACTCGAGTTCGGGTCGGTTGGCGAGGTGCGGCATCGAAGCATCGCAGTCGGCGGCAAAGAGCGCCTTGGCGCGTATGAAGTCGAAGGTGGCGATGATGTCGTAACTCTCGAGGAGGCTGTCAATGTGAGGGCGGAGGACCGAGGCGATGCGTATGAGGATGCGGACTTCCTCGCGATGCTCCTCGATATGCAGTTCGCGCAGGCGGTTGTTGACCTCGACCACCTCGGCAGGCTCGATGAATACGGTCTTGCCTGAGGCAGATTCATCGTGGACGATGCCGGGGATGCGTCGCTTGTTCATGGCGGCGACGGGCAGCACCATGCGACCCTCGCGCATAGAAGCCGATGCGTCGGCATCGAGGTAACCGTCGGCGATGGCGCGAGCGATGACGCGGCGCATGACGGCGCCGGCGGTACCTGCCATAGAGGCGATGTGTCGGCGGATGTCGGCGAGTTCGGGCGACGCCGAGTCCTTAATCTCGCCCCAGCGGTCGATGGCGCGGTCGATTTCGCGCGACAACTCGGGGTAGGGGTCGAGTTTTATGGCTATTTCGTCGAGCAAGGGCAAGGAAGATGCACCCTCGGGCGAGCGACGAGCGGCGAAAAATGAGCATATCGCAGCCATAGAAGCCAGGGTGATCGAGAGGTCGACCAACTCGGCAGCGGTGAGGAAAGTGCCCTCGGGGCGTATGGCTTTGAGGCGCGTGGTGATGTCGCGGATTACGGCGGCGGGGAAGCCCTCGTCGCTGTCAATGAGGCTCTTGAACTCGGCAACGAGCCCGAGGTTGCGACGCACCGTGTCGTAGTCGGAGGAATACTGCATTTGAGCCACCTTTTCCTTGCTTAAAGGCGACCCACAGTGCTCCGAGACCATGTTGCGGATAGTGTCGAAGCCTATCTTTTGTTCGATATTTTGCGGATAAATCATAATTTCTTGCAAAGGTACGCAAAATTATCGCGATTTTTAGCTACCTTTGCTTGCAAAATCATAAAATATCATATTTACTACATGAACGAACACTTAACCAAACTACTTGCAGCAACAGTGATGTTAGGCTCAACAGCAATGGCATCGGCTCAGAATGATGTTGATGCCCGTTACACAGCGTATCCATCGTATGACGGAGCAGACTTGGAATTAAGCGTAGACCCCGCAGGGACGCGCTTTGCATTATGGTCGCCCGAGGCAGAGTCGGTACGTGTATTTTTGTACGATACCGATCGCAACTCGCAGCCCACGGATACGTTAAATATGGTTAAAACTAATGACGGTGTTTGGCGTGCCGAGGTTAATCGTCAATTGTACGGCAAGTTCTACACCTTCAGCATCCGTTATGGCGGGCAGTGGCTCGCCGAGACCCCGGGTGTGTGGGCAAAGGCTGTGGGCACCAACGGCGAGCGTGCCGCTATCATTGACTTCTCAACCACCAATCCCACCGGCTGGGCAGACGACCACGGACCCGTGGTGGAGCACTTCACTGATGTTATCCTCTATGAGATGCACCACCGCGACTTCTCCATCGACCCGTCGTCGGGTATAGTCCACAAGGGTAAATTCCTTGCCTTGACCGAGCACCACACCACCAATCCCACCGGTGAGGCAACCGGTATCGACCACCTCAAAGAGTTGGGTATCACCCACGTGCATATTTTGCCCAGTTACGACTACAACTCGGTAGATGAGGCAAATATGCAACTCAACCAATACAACTGGGGCTACGACCCGTTGAACTACAATGCACCCGAAGGGTCATACTCGACCGACCCCGCCGACCCCGCAGTGCGTGTGCGCCAGATGAAAGAAATGGTCAAGGCACTGCACGATGCCGGCATCGGCGTGGTGATGGATGTGGTGTACAATCATACTGCCCAAAAGGACGATAGCAACTTCTCGCTTACCGCCCCCGGATACTACTATCGCCATCGCGCCGACGGCTCGTACTCCGATGCCTCGGGCTGTGGCAACGAGACCGCCAGCGACCGTCAACAGATGCGCAATTTCATCATTAATTCAGTCAAATATTGGGCTACCGAGTATCACATTGACGGCTTCCGCTTCGACCTCATGGCTATCCACGACACCGAGACCATGAGCCAAGTAGCAGCGGCATTGAAAGAAATCAATCCGTCAATCTTTGTGTATGGCGAAGGCTGGACCGCCGGTGATTCGCCACTGCCGGTAGAGCGTCGCGCCCTCAAAGAGAATGTGTCGCAGATGACAGGCATCGCCGTGTTCAGCGACGACCTCCGCGACGCAGTCAAGGGTCACTACAGCAATGCCGCAGGACGTGGCTTTGCCACCGGAGCTGAAGGGAATGAGGAGACGGTGCGCATCGGTATCGTAGCCGCTACCGCCCATCCGCAAGTCGATTACAGCCTCGGCAACAACTCGCGCTTCCCCTATGCGGCATCGCCCGAGATGATAGTAAACTATGTATCGTGCCACGACGATATGTGCCTCACCGACAAGTTGGCAGCCTCAATGCCCGGCTCGACCGAGGCTCAGCGCCAGCGTGCCGCTCGCTTGGCACAGACCATTGTCTTTACCTCACAAGGTACTCCCTTTATGTTTGCCGGTGAAGAATTGTTCCGCGACAAGAAGGGTGTGCACAACACTTACAAATCGCCCGACTCAGTCAATGGTATCGATTGGAACCTCAAGCATATCAATGCCGAGCAATTCAATTACTATGTGGAGTTGATACGCCTGCGCCGCACTCACCCGGCATTCCGCATGACCACTGCCGAGGACATCGCTCGCAATATCGTCTTTGACAAGGTATCACAGCCCAACCTCATCTCTTATTCAATCAAGAATAATGCCAATGGCGACGAGTGGCGCGAAATCAAGTTGGTGTTCAACGGCTCTGACGAGGCCTGCCAAGTGAAGATAGCCAAGGGTGAGTGGATAGTAATTGCTCGCGACGGCACCATCTGCGCTACCGGTCTCGATACCTGCAAGGGAGGGATGATGACCGTGGAACCGGTATCGGCTCTCATCCTCGCGCGCGTAAAATGATTAATGTGTGCGGTTGATGCGGTAGACGGCGAGGCACCACACTGCCGACAGCGCTACCAGCACCGCAACAGTATAAATACCTAAAGCCTCGGGCGGCAGTAATATCGCACAGATGTTTACTGCCGCCTGTGTTATAGCGTAAATCGAGGCGACGAGCAGATGGCTCATGCCACATTCGTTGCTGAGCAACTGATACAGGTGGAGGCGGTGGGGTAGGTAGATGCGCTCGCTGCGGAGGAGTCGGCGGATGATGGTGAGCCCGGCATCGATGCCGTAGACGCTCACGAGGACTATCCACCATATCGACTCGCCGCCCAGGATTAGTTTGTATAATATAAATAATGTGACACCGCCGATGGTGATGGCGCCGACATCGCCGGCAAAGCAAATGGCACGACGCCTGAAGTTGAAGAATGCGAAGACCACGGTGGCGATGAGCATAAACCACAGGTAGTCGCCGGCAATAAAATCAAACTTGTAATTCAGCCAAGCGAGGGAGCCGATGACCACTGCCGTGTAAGCGGCGGTGATGCCGTTGATGCCGTCCATGAAGTTGTAGGCATTGAGAAAGGCTATGCCTAAGACTACCAATAAGATGTTGAGCCACAGGGGAATATTCAAATCGAGTTGAAACAGGATGAGCGATACGCCGGCGATGTAGCAAATCAAGCGAGCCGAGATGCCCTGTGGACGGAAATCGTCGCAAAAACTGATAGCCGCCATTGCCGACCAGCCGATGATAATCGAGGCGTTGTCGGTAGGGCTATCGAGGAGCGCGGCGCATAACGCTGCGATGTAAAAGATGAAGCCGCCTCCCGAAATGGTAGCCACAGTGTGTGAGGAGCGATACTGCGGCACCTGCAGCATCCCCTTGATGTGTTTGGCAACTCTGATATAGAGCAACTCGAGCACTAAGAGAACTATAAACAACGCTATGTACTCCATTTCGATGGCAAAATTAACACTATGTTGCCGATTGTGCAAATTTCCGACGCGTCAATTATTATATTTCGCCGATATTTCTTACCTTTGCACATGATTTTACACATATAATAATTATGGCACAAAAACCGGCAATACCAAAAGGGACAAGAGATTTCAGCCCTGCCGAAATGGCTCGGCGCAATTATATATTCGACACCATTCGCGAGGTGTTCCACCTCTACGGCTACCACCAGATCGAGACCCCGGCGCTCGAGAACCTCTCGACGCTGATGGGAAAATATGGCGAGGAAGGCGATAAATTGCTGTTCAAGATACTCAATTCGGGCAATTACCTTGCCGGTGTCGACCCGCACCTACTCAACGAGGAGTCGTTCGTCAAGTTGACATCGCAAATCTCGGACAAGGGCTTGCGTTACGACCTCACCGTGCCCTTTGCGCGCTTTGTGGTTCAGCATCGCAACGATATCCAGATGCCATTCCGCCGTTTCCAGATACAGCCTGTGTGGCGTGCCGACCGTCCCCAGAAGGGGCGCTATCGCGAGTTCTATCAGTGCGATGCCGACGTGGTGGGTAGCGACTCGCTGCTCAACGAGGTGGAGTTGTTGCAACTCATTGATGAGGTGTTCCGTCGCCTCGGCATACGCATCACCATCAAACTCAACAACCGCAAGGTGCTCGCCGGCATCGCCGAAATTATCGGCGCTCCCGACAAGATGATAGATATCACCGTCGCTATCGACAAGATAGACAAGATAGGACTCGATAAGGTCAACGAGGAACTTGCCGAGCGCGGACTTAGCGAGCAGTCAATCAAGGCATTGACTCCGATATTGCAAATCTCCGGCACAGCCGATGAGCGCCTCGCCGCCCTCTCGACATTGCTTGCCGATAGCGAGACCGGCACCCTCGGCGTGGCTGAGTTGCGCGAGGTGATTGGACACACCGCTGCCCTCGGCTTGGATGCCGATTTGGAACTCGATGTGTCGCTGGCGCGCGGGCTCAACTACTACACCGGCTCGATTATCGAGGTGAAGGCTCGCGACTTTGCCATCGGCTCGATTACCGGCGGCGGTCGTTATGACAACCTCACGGGCGTGTTCGGTATGCCCGGCTTGTCGGGTGTCGGCATCTCCTTCGGTGCCGACCGCATCTATGATGTAATGTGCGGTCTCGATTTGTTCCCGGCACAGTTGGGTGCGGCATCCACGGTGATGTTTGTCAACTTCGGCGCCGATACCATAGGAGCCGCCCTCGCTGCAGTCAAGGCAATGCGCGCTGCCGGTATTGCCTGCGAGTTGTATCCCGATGCAGCCAAGATTAAGAAGCAAATGACCTATGCCAATACCTCGGGTATTCCATTCGTTGCCATCATAGGCACCGACGAGGCTGCAGCCGGCACGGTGACGCTCAAGAATATGGTTGCCGGTACTCAGGAGACTATCCCTGTAAGAGAGGCTATTGCGTTAGTTAAAAATCATTAATGAAAGCCGTAATCGCGCCTTCATACCATTCCCTTAAGGAGTTTATAATCCACCTTCCCGCTCGCTTTGAGCAGGAAGGTGAAACCCTTTACCAAGGGCGTAATGTGGTGAAGCGCTTTGCGATTGACGGCGAAGATTGGATAGTAAAGCGATACAAGCGTCCCATATTTATCCAGCGCTTTGTCTATACTTTTCTGCGCAAGAGCAAGGCAGAGCGTGCATATTTGTATGCCGAGCGATTGTTGCAAAGTGGAATTGCGACTCCCGATGCCGTGGCTTATATCGAATGTAAGCACCATGGATTGTTGCGCGATTCCTACTTCGTATCCACGCCTTGCTATGACGATGCCGTGATAACCAAGATGCCCAAGGTGGGTGATTTTGACAAGCAACTGGCTGATGCTGTTGTGTTATTTATTGTTAAATTACACGAGTCAGGCATCATGCACGGCGACCTCAATTTCAACAACATCTTGTATCGCATCGACGACCGTGGAAAGTATGTTTTCACGCTAATTGACACCAATCGCAGCCGGTTCATGCAATCCCCCTCCAAGGAGGATTGCATCAAAAATCTCGAGAGAATTACACACAACAAGACTATAATGGAATATGTGGCTCGAAAATATGCCGATATTCGCGATTGGGATGCCGATCGTACAGCCGAGCAAGTGTTGCTATGCCTCGACAAATTTGAGCGCCGCAAGGAAATGAAAAAAATCCTCAAACGCAAGAAATAACACACAAATATGAAATCTGATAAAAAACACTACCTGCTATTTGCATCACTGACCTATGCCTACAGCATCATGCGCCCCTTGCAGGCTGAGATACGTCGCCGCGGCGATGAGGCTGCGTGGTTTCTTGAAGATACATGCCCCGATATGCTGGAGCCGGACGAGATACGGCTCAAAACCATCGATGAGGTGATGCAATTTAATCCCGTCGCCGTGTTTGCCCCGGGCAATTGGGTATACGATTTCTTCCCGGGTGTGAAGGTGGAGGTGTTCCACGGCTATCCCATGCGCAAGCGCATAGAGAAAATCGACGACCACTTCACGCTTCGTGGATGGTTTGACATCTATTGCACTCAGGGCGAGAGCAGTACGCCATATTTTAAGCAACTGGAGCAGAAGCATGGCTACTTCAAAATCTACGAAACCGGGTGGTGCAAAGTGGATAGTTTTTTTGACCCACAATTGCCCCCGGAGCCTCATCGAGATGTGCCCACAGTGCTTTATGCTCCTACTTTCACCAAGGGGATTTCGTCGGCATGGGCATTGGCATCGACTATCGAGCGGCTCGCCAAGGAAAAACCATGGCGATGGATTATTACTTTCCATCCCAAACTTGACGATCCAGAATTGAAGGCGCAGTATGCGAGTATGGCTGAGGCGCTGCCAAATGTAGATTTCCGCTTGGTCAACAAGGGCTTGGAGACGTTCCGCGAGAGCGATGTGTTGCTCTGCGACAGTTCGTCGCTTATCGTGGAGTACATGATGCTTGACAAGCCGGTAGTCACCTTCCGTAACACACATCCCGGTCCGTTCCTGCTCGATGTTCAGCACGAGGAGGAGGTCGGTCCGGCTTTGGAAAAAGCCCTTACTCACCCCGCTGAGTTGATGGAGGAAATCCATCGTTACACCTCCTTCCACGAGGGGCACCGCGATGGCAAGAACTCGGCGCGAGTGCTCGATGCTGTCGACGATTACATCGCTAATTATCAAGGGCGTATTCGCCGCAAACCCCTTAATCTTATCCGTAAACTGAAACTACGATTGCGCCTACGTCGCTGGAAATTTTGATTCTATTTTGTTAAATCGGTGGTACAATTCACCGATTTGTTGTCCATTTTCTCCAATTTGTTTGTTTTTATTTTGTCAATTGGCAGAAATTGTGTATTTTTGCGTAATTTTTCGATAGAAGGCATAATTGATTGCCCTATAGACGTGAATATTATTAACTAATTAAATATCAAACAATTACACAATGAAGAAGACAATCTTGAAGGGACTTGTTCTTGTGCTCGCAACGGCTATGACCGTCGCTTGTAGCGATGGCATCGGCTTAGGCTTCGGTCAGGGCACAGGCAAGATTTCTCTTTCTACGGAGGTCGATGCATCTGTGGCTTCGGGGCGCTCGTCGCGTGCCGAGTACACCGACATCACTCCCGCCGACTTGTCGGTGAGACTTACTTCCTCAGATGGCTCGTTCACCGAGACGTGGAATAGTGTAGCCGAGTTCCCCTTGGATCGCACATTCAAGGCAGGCAAGTACACTATGGAAGTGTTCTACGGTGATGAAGACACAGAGGGCTTCGAGTCACCGGCTTTCTATGGTACTCAGAATTTGGTCGTTGAGGAAAACCTCACCACTCCGGTTCATGTTGTCGCCGGTGTCGTAAATTCGATGGTATCAGTTGTTTACACCGACAATTTTAAGGATTACATGACGTCGTACAGCGCTGAGGTACACAGCGCCGGTGGTCAGTATATCGAATTTGCCACCGACGAGACTCGCCCGGCATATGTCAAGCCCGGTCGCGTGACTCTCAGTGTCGACTTCGTCAAGCCCAATGGCAATGGCGGCAAGTTGGAAGTCGCTTCCTTTGAGGCTGTTGCCGCTCGCCACTACACCGTGACTGTCGACCTCGGCAACGGCGGTGCCGGCTCGGCTACCATCGTCATCGATATTGACGAGAACCTTGCCGACGGCGCCCTGCAGCCCATCGATATCAGCGACGAGGTGCTCAACGCACCCGCTCCTACAGTGACCGCTAAGGGCTTCAACCCCGACGAGACCTTCTTGTTCGTGCCCGGTCAGGTGCTCAGCAGCGAGTTTGTATGCGACATCATCGCTCGTGGCGGTCTCTCGGCTGTTACGCTCACCACTCAATCTTCGTCGTTGCTGGCTCGCAATTGGCCTGCCGAAATCGACCTCATCGCCGCCACATCTACCGAGCAAACGACACTCACCGACCTCGGCTTCGCTTGCCGCGGCTTGTTCAAGAACCCCGATAAGTTGGCTGTCGCCGATTTCACCAACGTCCTCGCCAACATTTCGTACCTCGGTAGCGGTGACAATGTCACCACCTTCACCATTGTTGTAAAGGATAAATTGGGCAAGTTGTCCGACCCCTTCACCTTCAAGGTTCAAGCCGAGCCCTTGCGCATGAACGTCACCAACACTCAGATGTATGTAGGTGCCGATTTGCTCACCTTCGACCTCGAGTTCAATGGCGGCGACCCTGCTACTTATTGCAAATTTGAATACTTCAACAGCCGTGGCACGTGGAGCGTATTTACGCCTTCACTCACCAATACCGGCAACAACACCTATGCCGCTACCGCCACCATCACCGGCGTGGATAACACCGCTGCCCTCAAGATGCGCTATTCTGCCGAAGGCTTGGGCAGCGTAGAAATGGATATCACCAGGGACCCTATGGTGGTACCATCGACTGAAACAGACAATGTGTTCGCAACCCGGGCTTACATCCCGGTGACTATCGGTGAGCAGGATAGCAACATCAGCCTCCTCACCGAGATGATGAACGATGCAAGCATTTATATTTCGACTGATGGTACCGGCTACTCGGCAATGTCTACAGCGATTGATGTTGAAAATAAGATGCTGGGCATTACCGGGCTTACTCCCGCTACTACATATTATATTAAGGTGAAAAACGGCGACCTGCCTCTCGACTTGGCTCCCGTCAAGACTATCACCACCGAGACTGCCGCTCAGATACCCAATGGCAACCTCGATGCCGATGTTAGAGAGACAGATAGTGGCAACAATTGGGAACTGATTATGTTTGATGGCTGGGGTACAAATAATATTATGACTACCAGTCCTCACACAAGTGTTGCCAGTGATTATGCTTACGACACAATTTCGGGTACCATAGCGACTACCGACTCGCACTCGGGCAAAGCTGCCCTCATTCGCACTTGCGGCTGGGGTGCCGGTAATACTGCTCTTTCCGGAGTCAATGGCAAATGCAAGTATATTGACCCCGGTCTGTTACATCTCGGCAGTAATCGCGAAGTACGTCCCTCCGGATACACCGATCGTTCGGGACCATTGAATACTGATGATCTCAATTGCGGTATTGAATTCGCTTCACGCCCTTCATCATTGTCGTTCTGGTACAAATATACTGCCAAGAACTCTTCGGACCACGGCGAGGCTCTGGTGCAAGTGTTGGATGCCTCGGGCAATGTATTGGCTTCGGCTATAACCAACCTCGGTGCCCAAAGTACTTATACACAGGTTACTCTCAACCTTTCGTATACAAGCAAAGTTAAGGCAGCCAAGGTGTATATGCGTTTCCTCTCTACCAATATCAGCGATGCTCTTACGAAGAGTTCCAGTTGGTTGAGTGGTCCCGGTTTTGCAAACACCAGTCGTGGTACATATATGGGTTCGCAACTCTATATCGATGATGTTACATTTAATTATTAATTGCGTCAATCACTAAAAATGAAAAATAATCTTATATCAATACTCACGCTGACCGGCGCAATTGCCTTCCTCGGCTCTTGTAGCGAGTCTGTCGACTATCCTGTCACCAATACAGGACAGTTGGCGCTCTCGTCCCTCGGCGTGGAGGTCGATAATGCCGAGCGTGTTATGGGCGACAATTCCCGTTACACCGTCGACCTCAATCCGTTCATCGTTACCATCTACGATGACCAGGACCAAAAAGTAGAGCAATGGACCTACGGCACCATGCCCGAGATTTTCTCACTCCCTGTCGGTCACTACCGCGTCGATGTCAAGTCGCACGAGGTTGCTAAGGCTGCTTGGGACGAGCCCCTCTTTGAAGGCTCACAGGAATTTGACATCGTCAATAACGAGATTACCGAGGTAAATCGCGTGATCTGCAAATTTGCCTCGCTCAAGGTCACCGTTAACTTCAACGATGAACTCCGTGCCGTCATGGGCGATGACGTAAAAGTCGTTGTCGAGGCAAATGACGAGGGTAGGTTGGAGTTCACCCCCAACGAGACCCGCGCCGGCTACTTTGCTATCGTCCCCGGCTCAACTACCATGATTGCCACATTCACCGGTACTGTTAAGGGTTACTCGGAGTATATCTGCAAGACCTACACCGACATTGAAGCCGGTCAGCACCGCATCCTCAACTTCACCATCAAGAACAACAATGTTGAGCCTGAGGAGGAAGTGGGATACATCGACCCCTCGACCGGTATCAACATTGATATGTCGGTCACCAACGAGGACCTTACCGGAAATGCAAACGTAGGCGATGAGGAGCCTCTCAACCCCGACGACCGTCCCGGTAGCAACGAAGTGTTCTCAGAGAAGGTTACTATCGAGTACAACGAGAACGCCAAGACTCTCACCGTTACCGCCCCCGATGCCCTGTCGGTTCTCACCATCGGCATCGATAGCGACAACAGCGACCTCGTTGCCGCCCTCACTGATATCAACGGCGTCAACCTCGCCAACCCCGGCACCGCTGCTTCGGCTGTCGCTACTTGGGGCTTGCCCGCCGCTTCGGCTGTCGACGGCGCCACCTCGGTGGTCGTTGACCTCACCAAGATTTTTGAGAAATGCGCCGAGTTCACCGGCACCCACGGCATCACCCTCTCGGGCACCGATACCAAGGGGCAGTCGTCGACTTATCGCGTAGTCGCTCCCGGTCAAGTGGTTGAGTCGGCTATTACATTCGATAGCGTGCTCCAATTTGACACCCCGATGCCCGCTGCCGACCAAACCGACGGTCGTGTGCTCATCACCGCTCCCAATGGCATCGCTCACTTGATTATCCGCATCAACTCGACCAACATCGACTTTGCCAACACCACCGCAACCCTCTCCGGTGCCGACTTGGCTTATCCCGGTGATTTGGCTTCGACCTTCGATTCCTTCGGTCTTGCCAACGGCGATGCAGTGCTCAATCAAACTGAAGTTAACTTTGATATTACCAGCTTCTTCGTGCTGCTCGGTGGCTTCCCCGGTACTCACACCTTCACCATCGATGTTACCGACAACCAGAACAATAACGAGGTGCGTAATATCATCCTCACTGTACCTGAATGATTATGAAAAAGATATATGGAATTGCCTTGATGGCTGCTATGCTTGCCACAGGCGTCACCGCTTGCTCGAGCGATGAACCCATAATCAGCGAGGGCGAGGCTACCCTGCACCTCTCGACTACCGTCAATAGCGATGTCGAGGTGCGCTCGCGTGCCACTGTCGACGAACTCAAGGAGTCGGCTATCATCTGGATTTCAAGCCCCGCCGGCGTTGTCCGCAAGTTCAACGGCGCTGCCGAGATTCCCGCTGCCGGTATCAAACTTATGAGCGGCAATTATGTCGCTGAAGTGTGGACCGGTGACTCCGTGCCCGCCTCGTTCGACGACCGCTACTTCAAGGGTCGCGAGGAATTTACCCTCTCGCGCGGCGATAACAAGTCGGTGAACGTTACTTGTAAAATCGCCAACGTTGTCGTTGCTGCCAACTACGACGCTTCGGTCGACGAGGTGCTCAGCAACTACACCCTCACCGTAAGCCACTCGCAAGGCTCTCTCGAATATGTCGGCAACACCGATCAGCGTGGCTACTTCATGATGAACTCCCGCGATAAGGACCTCCACTGGGTACTCACCGGTACTCTCAACAGTGGCGACACTTACACTCGCGAGGGCGACATCGTCGATGCCAAGGGCGCTACCCTCTACACATTAAATATTAAGTGCACTCCTGCCGATACCGAAATCGGCGGTGCCTACGTCACTATCGACGTCGACGAGACCGCTATCGATGTGGAGAACGAAATTCCTATCATTCCCGCTCCTACCATCAAGGGTATCAACTTTGATATCTCTCAAGAGCAACGCGGCGAGGCTGGTACCTTCGGTCGCCACTCAGTGTGGATTCAAGCAAATGGTCAACTCTCCGGCGTTACTCTCGCCTCGTCTTACTTCGCTACTCTTTTTGGCGCGGAAGTCGCCGACTTCGACCTTATTCAGATGAGCGACGACGTTCTGCGACAGGCTGTTATCGATGCCGGTATCACCAACACCATCGAGTATCATGCCGTAGAGGACGTCACTACTATGAAACTCGTCTTCGCATCGGCATTCATGGATGCCTTGACCGACGGTCAGTACTCGATTGTCATTACCGCTACCGATGGCAATGGCAAATCGGGCACAGCAACCTTCGCTATCAATGTCAGCGATGCTCCTGTGTCTACTGCCGCTTGCAATGACTACGACGTTTGGTCGAAGAAGGCTACTCTGAGTGGCGAAATCATCAAGGCTGAGGCTGCTACCAACCCCGTGATCAAGTACCGCAAGTATGGTTCACTGGCTTGGACTTCGGTTGACGCTACTGTTGATGGCAACAGTTTCTCCGCTACCGTCACCGGTCTTGAGCCCTCGACTACGTATGAGTATATCGCCGCTTGCGATGCATACGACTCGCCCGTGGTTGAGACTTTCACCACCGACAATGTCAATCAGTTGCCCAATAGCGACTTCGAGTCTTGGACCAAGAACGGCAAACTATATTGGCTCTATGCCGATGGTCAAGAGATGTTCTGGGATTCGGGTAACCCCGCTTTGCAGCAGTATACCTCATTCCTCAACGGCAATCCTCCCACATATCCCGATAGCGATACCAAGCACGGCGGTACATACTCGGCTTGTCTCAACTCTATCAATATGGTTGTGAAATTTGCCGCCGGTAATATGTTCGTCGGAGAATTTATCCGCACTCAAGGTACTAACGGCGTTATCGGTTGGGGCCGTCCTTGGACCAGCCGTCCCGTTGCCCTCAAGGGTTGGGTTAAGTACTCACCGGCTACCGTCAACTTCGAGAGCAATGACTATCCCGCACTCAAGAAGGGCGACACCGACAATGGTATCATCTATATCGCTCTGCTCGATGCTACAATGACCGATGATGGCACCTCCGGCAAGTCTTATCCCGTTATCATCAACACCGCTACCAAGCAGTTGTTTGATAAGAATGCCGCTCAAGTTATCGCTTATGGCGAACTTAAGTTCACCGAGGCTACTGCAGGCAGCGATATGATTGCCTTCGAAATTCCTATCACCTACGCCCGCACCGATGTCAAGCCCTCCAACATCATGGTGACCGCTTCGGCATCTGTCGGTGGTGACTACTTCGTCGGTGGCGAAGGCTCCAAGATGTGGGTCGATGACCTCGAACTCGTTTACGAATAATTTTCCCACTTTTCTTCATATAAATCCCCGGCGCCCTCCCGCGTCGGGGATTTTTTTCACTCATTGTTTATTTTTCTTTTGGCGTTTTGTTTCTTTTTTGTAACTTTGTCTCAAACTTCCAACACTGTGGAAAAAGGAGCCAAAAAACCACCCCATCTTCGGTCAAAAGACTTGCGTCAGACCGCCAAACGGAGACCAATTATATATCAATTGCTCCCGCGATTGTTCACCAACTATAATTGCTCGCCGGTGCCCGGTGGCTCTATTGAGCAAAATGGCTCGGGCAAGTTTAACCTCATCACTGACAAGATTTTAAGCGAAATTAAAGCCCTCGGCGTCACTCATGTGTGGTACACCGGTGTCATCGAGCATGCTCATCGCCCCGACTATTCGGCATACGGCATTCCGCGCCATAACCCTCATGTTGTCAAGGGTGAAGCCGGTAGCCCTTATGCCATCACCGACTACTACGATGTCGACCCCGACTTGGCTGTCAATGTCTTGCATCGCCTGGACGAGTTTGACGAGATGGTCGAGCGTACACATGCCGCCGGGCTCAAGGTAATTATCGACTTTGTTCCCAATCATGTCGGGCGCCAATATCACTCCGACTGCGCTCCCGGCGACATCGAGGACCTCGGGCACGGCGACAACAAGGAGATGTTCTTCTCGCCGACCAACAATTTCTACTATATCACTCGCCAGCAATTTGCTCCTCAGGGCGTTGACCTCGGCAAGGGCGACGATGCTTATGTGGAATTTCCGGCACGTGCCTCCGGCGATGACTGCTTTACTGCATTCCCCGGTATCAATAATTGGTACGACACCATCAAACTCAACTATGGCTATGACTACGGCGACGGCTCGCGTCACTTCGACCCCATTCCGCCTACATGGATCAAGATGGTGCACATCCTGCGCTACTGGGCTGCCCGCGGTGTCGATGGCTTCCGTTGCGATATGGCTCATATGGTGCCGGTCGATTTCTGGCGCTGGGCTATCCCTATGGTCAAGGAACTCAATCCCGACTTGATTTTTATAGCCGAAATTTACGATATCGGGTTGTATCGCCAATTCATCTATACAGCCGGATTTGATTACCTCTACGACAAGGTCAACCTCTACGATACACTCCGTGGTGTCGAGACTGCCAATTGGTCGGCTGCCACGCTCACCAATTGCTGGCAAGCCGTCGAGGGTATCCGAGACAATATGCTCAATTTCCTCGAGAACCACGACGAGCAACGCTTCGCATCCCAGCAGTATGCCGGAGATGCTTCGCGTGTGACTCCCTCGCTGATTGTCAGCGCCATGATGTCATCCGGTCCGTTCATGCTTTATGCCGGGCAGGAGTTGGGTGAGAAAGCCGCTGATGCCGAGGGATATAGCGGACTCGATGGGCGCACAACAATCTTCGATTATTGGAGTATCCCCACGCTGCGCCGCTGGCTCAATCGAGGCACCTGCGATGGTCATCTCAGCGACGAGGAGCAGTCGCTTCGAGCCTTATATGCTCGCGTTCTCTATCTCTGCAATGCCGAGAAAGCGCTCCGCGAGGGCTCGCTTTTCGACCTCATGTATGTCAATTACGAGAACGAGCACCTTAATCCGCATCGCCACTTTGCCTTTGTGCGTAGCGCCGGCGACGAGTTGATTGTCATCGCTGTCAACTTCTCGGATGTAGATGCCAAGGTCAAGGTGAATGTGCCCGCTCACGCTTGCGAATGCCTGGGTGTCAACCCCGGTAGTGCCATGTTTACAGACTTGCTCACCGGACAACGCGCCCGCAAATTCTTCTCGCCTGATGAGCCCTTTGCTACTCACATCAATGCCCACGGTGCTGTCGTGTGGAAATGTAAGAAATCTTCTTTAAAATCACATACCAACCAATAAAATCCCCCTATGGAATCCAACCTTCCCCCATTCAAAATTTTCGCCGGCACTAAATCGCGCTATATGGCGGAGGAAATTTGTAATGAACTCGGTGTTGAACTCGGTAAAATGAACATCCAACGTTTCGCCGATGGCGAGTTTGAGGTGTCTTTTGAAGAGTCGGTGCGTGGCTGCGAGGTTTACCTCGTGCAGTCTACATTCCCCAACAGCGACAATCTCATGGAGTTGTTGCTTATGATTGATGCTTCCAAGCGTGCATCTGCCAAATCTACAATCGCTGTGATTCCTTATTTCGGTTGGGCTCGCCAGGACCGCAAGGATAAGCCGCGTGTGTCTATCGCCGCCAAATTGGTGTCGGACCTCTTGGTGACTGCCGGTATCGACCGCGTCATCACCATGGACCTACATGCCGACCAGATTCAAGGCTTCTTCAACATCCCGGTTGACCACCTCTATGCTTCGTCGGTGTTTATCCCCTACATCCAATCGCTCAAATTGGAGAATATGTGTATCGCGACCCCCGATGTGGGCGGTGCAAAGCGTGCCAATAGCTATGCCAAGTACCTCGATGTGCCTTTGGTATTGTGCCACAAGCAACGTGCCAAAGCCAATGTGGTTGAGAATATGACTGTTATCGGTGATGTCAAGGACAAGAATGTTATTCTCGTCGACGATATGGTGGATACCGCCGGTACCATCACCAAGGCTGCCAACCTCATGATGGAGAACGGTGCTCGCAGTGTCCGTGCTCTGTGCTCGCATGCTATCATGAGCGACCCGGCTACCGAGCGCGTAGAGAGTTGCTCGCTCGTCGAGATGATTTTCACTAACTCTATCCCATACGACAAGGGTTGCTCTAAGTGTACTATCCTCTCGGTGGCTCGACTTTTTGCCGACACTATCCGCCGCGTTCACTGCAACGAGTCGATTTCGTCGCAATATCTCATTAAATAATAAAAGCATTTGCCCAATAATCGGTGGTTTGCCAATTATTTTGTAACTTTGCAGAATAATTGGTAAACCACTATTTTTTGACACTACAAATGAAAGATTTAGCAACCGTATACTCTCCGGCTGAAGTTGAGGATAAATGGTATCAGTATTGGGTCGATCACAAACTCTTCCACTCTGTTCCCGACCAGCGCGAGCCGTATACCATCGTTATTCCCCCGCCAAATGTTACCGGTGTCCTCCACATGGGACACATGCTCAACAATACCATCCAGGATATCCTGGTGCGCCGTGCTCGCATGCAGGGCAAGAATGCTCTGTGGGTGCCCGGCACCGACCACGCTTCTATCTCGACCGAGACTAAGGTCATCGCAAAACTCGCTGCCGAGGGCATCAAGAAGACCGACCTCTCTCGCGAGCAATTCCTCGACCATGCTTGGGAGTGGACTCGCAAGCATGGTGGCATCATCCTCAGCCAGTTGCGCAAGTTGGGCGCTTCATGCGACTGGGATCGCACCGCATTCACCATGGACGATAAGCGCAATCTCAGCGTCACCAAGGTCTTCTGTGACCTCTATGACAAGGGCTTGATTTACCGCGGATTGCGCATGGTCAATTGGGACCCCAAGAACCTCACTGCTATCAGCGACGACGAGGTGTTCTTTGAGCAAGAGCAGTCCAAACTCTATTACCTGCGCTATTATCTTGCCGACGGCGAGCCCGCGCCGGGCGCTCCTGCCGAGGGCGAGGTGATGCACGTCGACGACAAGGGTCGCTACTATGCAGTTGTCGCTACCACTCGTCCCGAGACAATCATGGGCGATACCGCTATGTGTATCAATCCCAAGGACCCCAAGAATCGCTGGCTCAGCGGTCGCAAGGTAGTCGTGCCTCTGGTTAATCGCGTAATTCCCGTTATCGAGGACCGTTATGTCGACATCGAGTTCGGTACCGGTTGCCTCAAAGTCACTCCGGCTCATGACAAGAACGATAATATGCTCGGTAAGGCTCACAACCTCGAGGTTATTGATATCTTCAATGATGATGCCACCATAGCCGAGTGTGCCGGTATGTATGTGGGCATGGACCGCTTCGACTGTCGCAAGGCTATCGCCCAAGACCTACAAGCCGCCGGATTGATGGAGCGCGTCGAGGACTACACCAACAATGTGGGTATGAGCGAGCGCACCAAGGTCGCCATCGAGCCTCGCTTGTCGATGCAGTGGTTTGTCAAGATGGACCACTTCGCCCACGAGTCGCTCGCACCGGTTATGGACGACATTATCAAGTTTGTACCCGAGAAATACAAGACTACATATCGCAATTGGCTCGAGAATATCCAGGATTGGTGTATTTCGCGCCAACTGTGGTGGGGACACCGCATCCCGGCTTATTACTTCACCGACCCCGTTACCGGCGAGGAACGCATCGTGGTTGCCGAGACGCCCGAGGCTGCCCTCGCCAAGGCTCAAGCCATCGAAGGCTGTGCCTCTGTCAAGGCTGATGACCTCCGCCGCGACGAGGATGCTCTCGACACCTGGTTCTCTTCATGGTTGTGGCCTATCACCCTCTTTGATGGCATTAATAGCCCTGATAATGAGGAGATTAATTACTATTATCCCACCGCTACGCTTGTCACCGGTCCTGATATCATCTTCTTCTGGGTGGCTCGCATGATTATGGCTGGATATGAGTATGTAGGGCGCGAGCCTTTCAAGAACGTTTATTTCACAGGTATCGTTCGTGACAAATTGGGTCGCAAGATGTCCAAGTCGTTGGGTAATTCGCCCGATCCCCTCGAACTCATCGCCAAGTATGGTGCCGATGGTGTGCGCATGGGTATGATGCTCGCCGCTCCTGCCGGCAACGATATCATGTTTGACGAGCGCCTCTGCGAGCAGGGTCGCAACTTCTGCAACAAGATTTGGAATGCCTTCCGACTGATGCAAGGGTGGGAGGTCGCTGATGTCGCTCAACCCGAGACTTCGCGCCTCGCCGTTGAGTGGATGAACTCCAAGTTGTCTGCAACAATCGATGAGGTCAACGACTTGATGGATAAATTCCGCATTAACGAGGCGTTGATGGCTGTATATCGCCTGTTCTGGGACGAGTTCTCATCGTGGTACCTCGAGATGGTCAAGCCCCCGTATGGTAGCCCCATCGACAGCGCCACATATCAAGCCACCAGCAACTTCTTCGACTCACTGTTGCGCCTATTGCACCCCTTCATGCCGTTCATCACCGAGGAATTGTGGCAGCACATTGATACTCGTGCCGATGGCGAGTCAATCATGTACGCTTCGATGCCCGTTGCTCAAGCCGCTGATGCTCAGTTACTTGCTGATATTGAGTTGGCAAAGGAGGTAATCGCCGGCGTGCGTGCCGTTCGCGCCAAGAAGAATATCCCGGCACGCGAGGTGCTCACCCTCAATGTCTTAGGCTCTCTGCCCGAGCGCATTAAGGCGTTGGTTGCCAAGTTGGCTAACGTTGACTCTATCAACGAAAATGCCGGCAAGGATGCCGCCGCTATGTCGTTCATGGTCGGCACTCTCGAGTTCAATGTGCCTCTTGCTTCCTCGATAGATGTCAATGCCGAAATTGAACGTCTCGAGAAGGACATCAAGTACCTCGAAGGTTTCAAGGCTTCAATTGAGAAGAAACTCGCCAACGAGCGCTTCGTTGCCAATGCCCCGGCTGCCGTTGTCGAGGGCGAGCGCAAGAAACTCGCCGACACCCTCGTCAAGTTGGAAGCCAACCGAGCCACCCTCGCCGCCCTCAAATAACGATCCAAAAGCTGCGCCGTACTATAATGTACGATATAACTATAAAGAGAAAGAGCGGCAAGTTGTCGCTCTTTCTCTTTGCTATATAAGGAATTAATAGTAATACTTCCCGAGTTAGGTAGTTATATCTTTTGTTTGTATTATTGATATTTGCAGTATGTGTGATTGTCGATATTCTCCGTCGAGCGATTTTCGCAAGAATTGGATTGACAAAATAGTCCAAGGTATATATTACTTCAATTAATCTATTTGCTATTTAAGGAATTAGTGGTAATTTTGTTGCAAAGTTTTTATTGGATATGAAGATTAGAATTTTTGTTATTATGTTGTTGATGGTGCTGGGTTGTGCTCAAGGCTATGCCCGGGCTAATGAACTTGCTCAGTTGAAGAAGGAGTTGCCGGGTACTTACTTGGCAGCGACAAGCGCCGATATGATTCACGAGTATGGCAAGTATGTGATTGACGGTGACGTGATTTCATTCTACTCATGGGATCAGAGTAGGGGCTGTTGGAGTCTTCAATATAGCACTCCGTTTATAGTCGTGTATGTCGATGGAGATGACTATATGTCGGGCTATAATCTTGTGTATACCAACGAGTACGGCTATGAGTCGCATCTATGTGTGGGCGATGTCGACGAAGACGGCAGGCTCGACTTGTGGATGTCCGACTTCATGTACCACACCAAGCAATAAATATTACACCCTTTAGGGTATAATTTAGGCTGTGTTCCACTAAATTATACCCTAAAGGGTATAGTTGTTGTGTATGTAATTTGGGAGAGGGTTAGAGGATGAAGTTGAAGAGGTAGCCGGAGATGATGATGATGGTGGCGACGACGCCGAAGAAGATGCCTATGAGTCGCCAAGTCATCACTTTCTTGAGTAGGGTGGCTTCGGGGAGCGACAGCCCGACTACAGCCATCATGAAAGCCAGCGCAGTGCCAATCGAGATGCCTTTGGCGACAAATACCTGAATGATAGGCACGATGCCGGCGGCATTGGCATACATGGGTACAGCCAGGATGACAGATGCCGGGACGGCATACCAGTTGTCGCGTCCCATCCATTGCGCGAAGAAGTCGTCGGGAACAAATCCATGGATGCCGGCACCGATGGCTATACCGATGATGATGTATACAAATACTCCGCGCACGATGCCCAAGGCTTCACGAGTTATACCGGGCAGGCGATGTGTAAAGGGCACATGTTCGGATTGCCACGCCACAGCCTCAATTTGTGATTGGGCTTGGATCTGTTGTACCCAGGGGGTGAGGTATCGGTCGAGACGCATCCTTCCGAGGATAAAGCCGCCCAACATACCCATTAATATGCCACTGGCGATGTATATGCCGGTGATGTACCAGCCGAACGAGCCGGCAAACATAGCTACCGCTACCTCGTTGACTAATGGGGAGGTTATCAAGAACGAGAGAGTTACTCCCAAGGGTATGCCGCCCTTGACAAAGCCGATGAAGAGCGGGATCGAAGAGCAAGAGCAAAAGGGAGTGATGGCTCCGAAGAGAGCAGCCATGAGGTATTGCAAGCCATATAATTTGCGGCCTGTGAGGTAGTTGCGTAGCCTATCAATGGGAAAATAGGCATTGATGATGCCCATGAGGATTGAGATGAAGAATAGCAGAATCGTAATCTTGAGGGTGTCGTAGAAGAAAAAGTTCACGGCACATCCCCAGTGAGATTGAGCATCCAATCCGAGGACACCGTAGACAAGCCAATCGGCAAACGCCTGAATCATTTCAAGAGTCCTTTGATTTGTTCAACGTTTAACTTCTTGCCTTTAGCCACCACTTTTTCGTCAACGACGAGAGCCGGGAGCGACATCACGTTGTATTCCATAATTTTCATTATATCTTCCTCCTTGACTACATGAGCATCGATGCCAAGTTGGTCGACAGCCTCGAGAGTTGCTTGATAAAGCGCCCGGCAGCCGGCGCATCCTGTGCCTAATACTTTGATTTCCATATTGTTTGTGATTTAAGTGAAATATAATATGCAATAAAAAACGCCCACGGCGATGAATATTATCGCGACGATGGAGTTTATCCACTTTTGGATGGTTTGTATTTTGCCATAAAATGAGCCTATGCGCTCGATGCTGAAAGCCAAGAGCCAAGCGACAACAATGACGGGCAAGGCAGTAGCAATGGCATATATCATGGGCAAGGTCCATCCGGCAGAAGCCGTTACCGACATTGGAATAAGCATGCCGAAGTATAGCACGCCGCTGGTGGGACAGAAGGCGAGGGCAAAGAGGATGCCGAGGAGTAGGGCACCGAGCCCGCCTTTGCCGGCGATGCGCTCACCCTTGCCCGAGAAGCCGAATTTGGGCAAATTGAGTTTTGAAGCAACGAGCATAAAGATGCCGATGGCGAGCATCAAGGGACCGAGGAGCAGTTCGCCCCATTTGCCCACGGCTTTCTGGATGCCAAACGCGCCGGCACCCTCGCGGATGATGCTAATGACGATGATACCCAGGACTGTATATGCGATCATGCGCCCGAGTGCATATAGGATGCCATTAAGAAAAACCATACGACGGCTGTCGATATGCTTTCCGATATATCCAATGGCGGCGATATTAGTGGCAAGCGGGCATGGCGAAATGGCAGTGAGGAGCCCGAGGACAAATGCTGTGAGCGTCGGGGTGGTGCTGCTGTCCACGATAGATTGTAGCCAGTCCATTATTCAATGAGTTGACTTATTTGTTTAATCAATTCAGCCTTGAACTGCTCGGGACGATTACGAGCGTTAGCAAAGGCAAATTCGGTGAGATTGTGGCGGCTCTCAGCCCCATCGTGCCATTGGTTGACAAAGAGCGACGACCATGTGACCTCATATCGGTCGGCAAGAGCCTCGCCCTCGGGCGTGGTGATGTCGACAACTTGGAACACAAGGGCACCGCTCTCAACTTCGTGAGCGAATTGGCTATCAACGACTTGGTGAGTTAGGGCTTCGATGGCATTGCAAGTGGCGCATCGTTGTGCACCGTGGAAGTAGAGCACTTCCACGCAGTCCTTGTTGTGCCGGATGTAGGGACTGGTTGCTTTGTTTTCCCTGCTACATGATATCATCAATAGTAGCAAGAGCGCCAGTGATAGTAGTTTGTGCATAATATAAATGTTTGTAGTTTGGCGAAACACGAACAATATGGGTAAAATCTTTTACTTGCAGCAGCAAGTATTGCTATTGTGGTCCTTGCAATCCTCAAACAGGGCAGAGAACATGCTACGAGCAATATTCCAATTCTCGCGATTGATGCAATACTTGACCTTGGGAGGCTGGATAGTACCTTGGATAAGACCGGCATCCTTTAGCTCGGTGAGGTGTTGCGACACTGTAGCCTTGGCGATGGGTAGCTCGTCGTGAATGTCACCGAAGTAGCACTCGTTGCGCTGCGCCAGGAAGTTGAGGATGGCGATGCGGGTAGGGTGTCCCATCGCTTTGGCGAAGCGAGCCAGACGTTCTTGGTCGGATGTATAAGTCGGTTTGGTCATATTTATTGATTGTTGTTCGCAAAATTACGAACATTTATTCAATCGTGCAAATAATTTTTGTGAAAAAAGAGGAGACTGCGGTGGGCAGCCTCCTCTTTGTGCGGGATTATGTCGCGAGATGCTTATTCCTCGTTGAGGATTTCGAGCATCTTAATAGCGGACAATGGGATACGAGTGCCGGGACCGAAGATGGCGGCAACACCTGCCTTGTACAAGAAATCGTAGTCCTGAGCGGGGATAACACCACCGGCGGTGACGAGGATATCCTCGCGACCGAGTTTCTTGAGTTCGGCAATCACTTGCGGGATGAGGGTCTTGTGACCGGCAGCGAGCGAAGAAACGCCGAGGATGTGGACGTCGTTTTCGACAGCCTGGCGGGCAGCCTCTTCGGGAGTTTGGAACAGCGGTCCCATATCGACGTCGAAGCCACAGTCGGCATAGCCGGTGGCAACAACCTTAGCGCCGCGGTCGTGACCGTCCTGACCCATCTTGGCAATCATGATACGAGGCTGACGGCCCTCGCGCTTGGCAAATTCGGCGCACATCTGTTGAGCACGCACGAAGTCGGGATCATTTTTAGTTTCTGCTGAGTACACGCCTGAAATAGTTCTAATAACAGCTTTATAACGACCTACGACTTCCTCGCAGGCGTCGGAAATTTCACCTAAAGTAGCACGGAGCCCGGCAGCCTTGACAGCGAGGTCGAGGAGGTTGCCCTGCTTGGTGCGAACGCACTCGGTGATGGCTTGGAGGGCTTCTTTAACCTTAGCCTCGTCGCGATGAGCGCGGAGGTCGTTGAGGCGCTCGATTTGCTCGGTGCGCACCTGAGTATTGTCGATTTCGAGGATGTCGATGGGGTCTTCATGCTCGAGACGATACTTGTTGATGCCGACGATGGTCTGTTGACCCGAGTCGATACGAGCCTGAGTGCGAGCCGAAGCTTCCTCGATGCGGAGCTTGGGAAGACCGGTCTCGATAGCCTTAGCCATGCCGCCGAGTTTCTCGATTTCCTGGATGTGCTCCCAGGCGCGGTGAGCGATCTCGTTGGTGAGGGCTTCGACGTAGTAAGAACCGCCCCAGGGGTCGACTTGCTTGGTAATCATAGTCTCCTCCTGGATGTAAATCTGGGTGTTACGAGCGATACGCGCCGAGAAGTCGGTGGGGAGGGCGATAGCCTCGTCGAGGGCGTTGGTGTGGAGCGACTGGGTGTGACCGAGAGCGGCGCCCATAGCCTCGATACAGGTACGGCCGACGTTGTTGAAGGGGTCTTGCTCGGTGAGCGACCAGCCTGAAGTCTGCGAGTGAGTGCGCAGGGCGAGCGACTTGGGATTCTTGGGGTTGAATTGAGATACAATCTTAGCCCAGAGCATACGAGCGGCGCGCATCTTGGCAACTTCCATGAAGAAGTTCATGCCGATAGCCCAGAAGAATGACAGACGGGGAGCGAAGGCATCGATGTCCATACCGGCATTGACACCGGCGCGGAGGTATTCGAGACCGTCGGCGAGGGTGTAAGCCAACTCGATGTCGCAAGTAGCGCCGGCTTCCTGCATGTGATAGCCCGAAATCGAGATAGAGTTGAATTTGGGCATATTCTGCGAGGTGTACTCGAAGATGTCGGCGATAATGCGCATAGAGAACTCCGGGGGATAGATGTAGGTGTTGCGCACCATGAACTCCTTGAGGATGTCGTTCTGGATAGTACCAGCCATTTC
>CALZTY010000014.1 GCA_945829225.1 uncultured Bacteroidales bacterium
CAATCTTGCAACAGGTCTGTACATCGTAACAATAGACACCAAAACATTTAAAGTTAAAATATAAATCCGTGAAGGTCGTTTAGTCGGCTCATGAGTGAACGTTCACTCATGTATAGCTCATGGTTATAATGTTATGTTGAAAAACATAATGAATAGGCATCCTCACTTCGGGTAGAACCGCCGCAGTGGGGCTCTGCCTCAAAAATCCAAAACGGTTCAAGGCTTCTGTGACAAGCCTGTGTTTGTGCACTCTTATTGGCGCTACCACATTAATCGGTGGGAATTCGTAAGAGCGCACTACAGAAGATGGCCTCGTAAGAGAAAGTCAGTTGCGTAAAAAAGTTTAAAGTATTCTTCCCCGACTCTCAAGGCCGGGGTTTCGTATAAACAGATCATTTATTTTGAGTGTGGTGTACTGACACCACACTCCGCCTCAATAACAAGATTTTGAACCAATATAGCACAGTATATAAAGAAACCCGTGCGCCGTTTGATTAAAATATCGGGATTTACTTGCTTTGAATGAAAATAATGAGTAAATTTGGGGCGTGAAAGCCCTCGATTGGTGGCTTTCGGTACTTAAATTTAATGAATAATGGAAATGCGTGACCCTGCTTTGGCTGCTAAAGAAGCCGAAGAACAAACCCTCTCAAACGTGCCCGCGGAAGTCGCGGACGCTGAAGTAACAGTAGTAGAAGACCTCGCCGAACCCGTCGCCGAGGTAGAAGAAGTCGACGAAGAAGCCACAGTGGTGCTTACCCCCGAGGCGCTTATCGATGCCGCTCGGGCTATGTTGGCTCGCGATGCCGCCGATATCAGCGCCGACGACATTCGTCGCCTGCGCCAGCAGATCAACGCATTGCGCCATACAGCCGACGACGCTGAGGAGGCTCCCGAGGCTGAGGAGCCGGATGAGATTTCCGTGCTCTTCAACCAAATCCGCGAGAAGAAGGCGGCTTACACTGCCGAAGTTGAGGCTCAGCGCCTCGCCAACCTCGAGCGCAAGAAGGCTATCGTTGCCGAAATCATAGCACTCGCCGAGGATACCGACAACGTCAATCGCACATTCCCTCGCTACCGCGAGTTGCAAGAGGAATTCAATGCCATCGGCGAAGTACCTCCCACCGAGGATACAGCCCTGTGGAAGAGTTTCCAAGATGCTCGTGAGCGTTACAGCGACAACCTCAAGATTAACAAGGAATTGCGCGACTACGATTTCAAGAAAAGCCTCGATAGCAAGCAATTGCTCCTCGACGAGGCTGAGAGCCTCATCACCGAGGACGACGTCATCACCGCTTATCGCCGCCTACAGGAACTCCACAACAAGTGGCGCCGTATCGGTCCCGTTGCCAAGGAATTCCGCGAGGAGATTTGGGATAAGTTCAAGGCTGCTTCTGCCGAGATCAACAAGCGCTATCAGGCTCACTTCGAGGCTCGTAAGGCTCGTGAGGCTGAGAACGAAGCCGGCAAAACAGAGTTGTGCGCAGCAATGGAGGCTATCGACCTCGAGGCGCTCAAGTCGTTTGTCGCCTGGGACGATGCCACCAAGAAGGTGATGGAACTCCAAGCCAAGTGGCGCACTTTCGGCTTCGCATCCAAGAAGATGAACAAGGCGCTCTTTGCTCGCTTCCGCGAACTGTGCGACAAGTTCTTCGCTGCCAAGGCTGAGTACTTCCAGTCGACTCGCGAAGAATTGTCCAATAACCTTGCTCGCAAGACTGCCCTCGCCGAGCGCGCCGAGGCTCTCAAGGAAAGCACCGACTGGAAGGCTACCACCGACGAACTCGTTGCCCTGCAACAGGAATGGAAGACCATCGGTGCCGTTGCCAAGAAATATAGCGATGCCGTGTGGAAACGCTTCCGCGAGGCTTGCGACTACTTCTTCGAGCAAAAGAAGAAAGCCACCTCGGGCACTCGCCGTGTCGAGAATGACAACCTCAAGATAAAGCGCGAAATCATCGCCGAGTTGGAGAAAATCACCGCCGAGACCCCGCGCGAGGAGGCTCTCACCACCATGCATGAGCTGCAAGAGCGCTGGCGCGACACCGGTCATGTGCCTTTCCGCGAGAAGGATAAACTCCAAGACGCCTATCGCGCTGCCCTCGACCGCATCCGCGAGGAACTCAACCTGCGCCGCCGCAGCGAGCGCCGCGAACGCTTCAACGAGGCTGTCACCGCCATCGAGGGTGACGATGCCAAGTTGCTGCGCGAGCGCGAGCGCCTCTTCCGTGCTCTCGAGACTCGCCGCGCCGAGTTGCGCACCTTCGAGAACAACCTCGGCTTCCTCTCCTCGTCGAGCAAGAGCGGCAACTCCATGCTCCGCGAATTTGAGCAAAAAGCCGAGCGTCTGCGCCAGGATATCGCCGAACTTGAGGAGAAAATCAAGTTGGTGACCTCCAAACTTTGATTTTACACAATTCACACACAGTGTCGGCTCCCATGACTTGAGGGAGCCGACGCCGTGTGGCTCTATAAGTAAACATGGGGAAACGTAAATTCGGCAAATACCTCCAGTCGGCACTCACTGCCGTCGATATCTTCCTGGTCAACGTGGTTTTCCTGTTGACGATGTGGCTGTTTACGGGGCTTGCTATCAAGCATGTCACCGGCATGATTTTGTGGGGCTTGGTCAACCTCAGTTTCATTCCTATCTTGGTGCGCATCTCGCGACAGGGCGATAAGTTGCGAGCCATTCAGTTGGACAAGGTGCTGGTCGACTCGCTCATTGCCGTGGGCTTGCATGCCCTGTTCTTTATGTCGATGATAGCCTTCATGGGCTTGGAGCCGTTGCCACGTATGTTCTATGTGGTGCTCTACGGCTTGATGATTGTCGCTATGGTGCCCTGGTCGCTGTTCTCGAGACGCCTTATCAAGGCGCGTCGTCGCCGTGGATACAACTACAAGCGCGTCGTCATCGTCGGCACCAATAGCACAGCCCGACGCCTCTACGAGCAGATGCTCTCCGACACCGGTTTCGGCTACAAAATCCTCGGCTTCTTCGACCACGAATGGCGCCCCGACTTCCTCGGTCGCTACTGTGGCTCTCTCGACACCCTCGAGAAGTTTGTCAAGGACAATCAAGTCGACCAAATTTACTATACCATGGCAGGTGTCAACGATACACTGCCTCGCGTGGTCAAAATCGCCGACGACAATGTCGTAGAAATCTTCTATGTGCCTCAGATTTCGCAGTACATATCGCGCAGTTTCTCGATAGAGACCATTGGCTCGGTGCCTTTGCTCACCGTGCGTCGCAATCCCTTGAAGAAGCGCTTCAACCGTGGACTCAAGCGCGGATTTGACATTGTGTTTTCTTCGGTCTTCTTGTGTTTCTATCCGCTCATCTACTTGCCCATCGCCATTACTATCAAACTTACATCGCCCGGACCGGTCTATTTCAAGCAAAAGCGCACCGGCTATCGCGGCGAGGATTTTTGGTGCTACAAGTTCCGCACCATGCACGTCAATCGCGATGCCGACAATGTGCAGGCTACGCGCAATGACTCGCGCAAGACTCGCTTTGGCGACTTCCTGCGCCGCACCAGCCTCGACGAGTTGCCTCAGTTCATCAATGTATTTAAGGGCGATATGTCGGTGGTGGGTCCACGCCCACACATGTTGCGCCACACCGAGGAGTATACTCAACTCGTTGATCAATATATGGTGCGACACCTTGTCAAGCCGGGCATCACCGGTTGGGCACAGGTCAACGGCTATCGCGGACTCACCGATGAGGTGTGGAAGATGGCAAAACGTGTTGAGTACGATGTCTGGTACATCGAGAATTGGTCCTTTGCCCTCGATATGAAGATCATAGTTCGCACAGTCCTCAATGCCATCCACGGTGAGGACAACGCCTTCTGATTACACACATATACGCATAAAGAAATCGCTGCGGCAACTACTGCAGCGATTTCTTTTTATTGCGGAGCGATATGATTACATATTCATGCCGCCATCGACTTGGATGACCTGACCGGTAACATACGATGAGAGGTCGGATGCGAGGAAAGTAGCCACATTGGCGATATCCTCGACCTTGCCACCGCGGCGCAGAGGAATTTTGTTGACCCATTCGGCGCGCACGTCGTCGGGGAGAGCGGCGGTCATAGCGGTCTCGATGAAGCCGGGAGCGATAGCGTTGGCACGGATGCCACGTGAGCCGACTTCCTGTGCGATACTCTTGGCGAGGGCGATAAGACCTGCCTTGGAGGCGGCGTAGTTGGATTGTCCGGCATTGCCGTGAACACCGACTACCGATGCCATATTAATGATAGAGCCCGAGCGCTGACGCAACATGATGGGGAGCACGGCGTTGATAAAGTTGAATGCGCTCTTGAGGTTAACAGCGATGACAGCGTCCCACTGAGCCTCGGTCATGCGCATCATCAAGCCGTCCTTGGTGATACCGGCGTTGTTGACCAAGATATCGATGGAGCCGAAGTCTTCTTTTACTTTCTTAACGACTTCCTGAGTTTGGGCGAAGTCGGCAGCATTTGAGGCATAGCCTTTGGCTTTAACGCCATGGGCAGCGATTTCAGCCTCGGTGTCGAGACCGTTTTCGTCGATTACCAAGTCGGTGAATGCTACATTGGCGCCTTCAGCGGCGAAGCGCAGGGCAAGGGCTTTGCCGATGCCACGAGCCGCACCGGTGATGAGCGCGGTCTTTCCTTCAAGTAATTTCATATGATATGTGATGCTTGTTTATTGGATACCGAGTTTAGTTTTAACGGCGGGGGTAACGTCAACGACGTCAACGCCTTGATAGAGGATGAGCGAGGGCTCGTTGGGGAAGATGAAAGTGTATCCACCTTCTTGACCGACAGCCTTGATGGCATCGTTCATACGCGCCTGGATGGGAGCCATGAGTTGCTCCTGTTGACGCTGGAGGTCTTGAGTTGCGGTGGTGCGGAATTGCTCAACCTTCTGCTGGCGGTCGGTAATCTCCTGGATGCGACGGTCCTTAATGGTCTGAGGGGTTGCAGGGTCCTCGGCGATTTGCTGATACTCGGTGTAGAGTTTGTTGACCTCTTCGACGAGTTTCTGGAACTCAGCCTCGTACTTCTGAGTAGCCTCGGTGATTTGGCGTTGGAGGTCTGCTACTTCGGGCATCGTCTCAATGATAGAGTTGATGTCAACAGTGCCGAATTTCTGTGCTGCAGCCGACATGGGGAGTGCGACCAGCAGGGCAAGAATGATTTTTTTAAACATGGATGATTGATTATAAGTTATTAATTATTATTTACTTAATTCTGTGCGTAGCCCAACTTGGCGAGCACCTCGTTGGATATATCAATTGTGGGAGAGGCAAAGATGATATTAGACGACGAAGCGCGGTCGAAGATGGCTTGATAGCCGCGAGCCTGTGCCACGGATTTGATAGCCTCGTACACCTCGTCTTGGATGGGCTTGAGCAGCGACACACGCTTGTTGTACAACTCGCCCTCGGGACCGAAGTACTTGTAGCGCAGGTCGGTGGCTTCCTTTTCCTTGTTGACGATTTCCTGCTCGCGTTGCTTTATCTGGTCGTCGGTGAGGAATACCTTGTCGGCGAGGAAATTTTGGTACATAGTCTCGGCTTCCTTGCCCACGGCTTCGACCTCGCGTTGCCAGCGTTGCGACAATTGGTTGAGTTGCTCGGATGCCATCTCGTAGGAGGGTATGTTGCGCAGGATATATTCCATATCTACCATTGCAAACTTCTGTGCCGAGGCGGCGCCGAAGCCGGCAATCATCAGGGTCAGTGCGATGAGTATTCTTTTCATAACAGTTAATTTAAGGAGTGATTGTATATCTTTATGACATTTGAAATGTTAAAAGGTTTATCCGGCTTAGAATTCTTGACCGAGGATGAAGTGGAAGTGCGAGCCGCCCTTGTATCCCTCGACGTAGTCGAAGCCGTAAGCCCAGTCGATACCCATCATACCCACCATAGGCAGGAAGATGCGCACACCGGCGCCGGCGCTGCGTTTGAGTTCAAAGGGATTGAACTTGCTCACCGAGGTCCAGGCGTTACCACCCTCGAGGAATGCCAAGGCATAGATGGTGGTAGTGGGCTGGAGCATTAGCGGGAAGTGCAACTCGAGGGCGAAGCGGGTGTAGGCATAGCCGTCCTTGCCCCATGGGGTGAAGGCGCCATTGTCGTAGCCACGCAGGGCGATGGTCTCGGTGGCATAAGTGCTTGAGCCCGACATGCCGTCACCACCCACGTAGAAGGTCTCAAACGGCGACTTGAGGTAGTGGTTGAACGAGCCGAGCAAGCCGATGTCGGCGCGAGTCATCAACACCGGGGTGTAGGTGCCGTCGGCATTGCACAGCGGGGTGTAGGTGCGCGACTTGAAGCGTAATTTCCAATACTCGATCCAGCGGTAGATTTCCTTCTTGGCTTGCTCGTCGCCGGCGTTGGACTTCTCCGAGAGGGTCTTCCAATCCTTGTTGCCGAAGAGTGCGGCAGGCGGAGTGAACGAGAAGTTGAGCGAGAATTGTGAACCGGTGCGGGTATACAGCGGGTTGTCGATTGAGTTACGAGCCAGGGTGAGACCGAATACCAAGGCATTCGACGTACCGTTCTGCATATAGTACATGTAGTCCCAGTTCTTGAGGTAGTACCAAGTGTAGCCCACTTCGGCGGTGAAGGTGAAGTAGTCATCGGGCCACTTGAGACGCTTGCCGAAGCCTAAGTTGACGCCAGCCATCTGGATGACCTTGTTGGGGTCGTAACTCTGCTGGTATGAGTTCTGATAGTAGTCATTGTAGTAGCCGTTGCCGTAGCCATAGCCGTAACCATAGCCGTAGGGGTTGTAGTAACCGCCTGATGCCCAGCGCGAATTGTAATATGAGGAGTTGACGCCGGTAGAGCGGCTATAGTATGCCGAGAACGACAGCGAGTTGGGTCGCTTGCCGCCAAACCACGGGTCGAGGAACGAGATAGAGTAGGCTTGATAGTAGCGGGCATTGGTCTGCGCCGATATGGTGAAGGTCTGACCCTCACCTTGGGGTATGATGCCCTTGTATGAAGAGGGGTAGAAGAGATTCTTGATTGAGAAGTTGGTGAATTTGAGCGACAACTTGCCGATGACACCTGTCTGACCCCAGCCCATGGAGAATTCCACTTGGTCGTTAGCCTTAGACTCGAGGTTGAAGATGATGTCGACGGTACCATTTTCCTCGTTGGGCTCGGGGCGGATATCCATATTTTCGGGGTTGAAGTGCCCGGTTTGGGCGATTTCGCGAGCCGAGCGCATCAATTCGCTCTTGGAGAAGAGCGAGCCGGGGCGCACGCGCAACTCGCGGCGTATAACCTTCTCGTAGAGGCGGTCGTTGCCGTTAATTACCACATTGTTGATGCGAGCCTGGGGACCCTCGACCATGCGCATTTCCAGCGAGATGGAGTCGCCGGTCACTTCGCGCTCGATGGGCACCAAGTCGTAGAACAGATAGCCGCGGTCCATATAGAGGTTGGAGACGGCATCGTCGTCCTCGGTGAGGCGCTTGTTCATCAATGTTTGGTTGTACACATCACCGGGGTTCATGCCCAGGAAGTCGTTGAGCACGGCGGTGGGATACAGGGTGTTACCCACCCAAGTGATGTCCTTGATATAGTATTTCTGTCCCTCCTCAATGGTGATGTATACGTCAACGCGGTTGTCGGAGTATTGCACCACGCTGTCGGCGACGATGCGAGCGTCGCGGTAGCCGAGTTCGTTGTACTTGGCGATGATGAGGTTAAGGTCCTCGGCATAGTCGCTGCGCACGAACTTCTTTTGGCGGAAGAGGTTGGTAATCTTGCCGTTTTCGTTGGTTTTTTTCATCACGCGCTGAATCTTGCCGTCGCTCATGACGGTGTTGCCGGTGATGTAAATCTTGTGAACGCGCATCTTGTCGCGCTTGTCCACGGCGATGTCGACAATCATCTCGCCGGGCGCCGAGAGGTCTTCGTGGAGTGTGATGGTGACCACGGCATTTGAGAAGCCCTTGTCGCGGAAATATTTCTCGATGATTAGTTTGGCGCGGTTGACGATGTTCTGCGTTATCTGATTGCCTTTCATGAGATTAAGACGCTGCTGGAGGTCTTCGCGCTCGCCCTTTTTCATGCCGATGTAGTTGACCTGGGAGATTCGCGGCTGAGTGGTCACTTGGAGCACGAGCCATGCGCGGTCGCCGACGGTCTTGTCCAGGACAAAGCGTGCTTGCTGGAACAGCCCTTGGCGGATAAGACGCTTGACAGCCTGAGTGATGTCGTCGCCGGGGATTGCTACGCGCTCGCCGACTTTCAAGCCGGCATATCCGAGGATGATATCTGGGTCGTAATTGGGGGCGCCTTCCACGCGGATGTCGGCGATCTCAAAGGTACGAGGCATCGACGAGTAAATCACCGTGGGGCTGTACACAGTGTCGTTGGGCGTTTGTGCTCTGCCGGTGAGCGCACACAGGCACGCCGCAGCGGAGAGTACGATATAAATCAGATTATGACGCATAACGTGTTGGGTCTTCATTGTCTTTGTTCAATCTGGTCGGAAGTCAAGCCGAAGCGGCGATGACGTTGTTGATATTCGGCGATGGCTTGAGCGAAGTCGTCTTTGCTGAAGTCAGGCCAATATATAGGGGTGATATATAGTTCGGTATAAGCGATTTCCCAGAGGAGGTAATTGCTGATGCGCTTGTCGCCGCCGGTGCGGATGAGCAAGTCGGGGTCGGGCATGAAAGCAGTGGAGAGGTGCGAGGCGATGGAGCGGTCGTCGATGCACTCGGGGTCGATATCGCCGTTGCGAGCCTCCATAGCGAGGGTGCGAGCGGCGTTGACGATATCCCAGCGAGCCGAGTAACTGAGGGCGAGCACCAGGGTGAGCCCGGTGCAGTGCCCGGTGTCGCTGATGCATTGCTCGAGGCGACGACGAGCCTCCTCGGGCATGCGGTCCATGTCGCCAATCATGCGCAGCGACACATTATTCTTTATAAGGTCGGGGGTTTCGCGCTCGATGGCTACGACCACCAGGTGCATCAATGCGTCAACCTCTTCCTTGGGGCGGTTCCAGTTCTCGGTCGAGAAGGTGTAGAGGGTGAGGTATTTGACGCCCAGTTCCGAGGCAGCCTCGGTGATGGAGCGCACGGTGTCGACGCCGGCGACGTGCCCGGCAGAGCGGTCCATGCCGCGAGCTGTAGCCCAGCGACCGTTGCCGTCCATGATGATGGCTATGTGCGCCGGTATGTTGTGCGGGTCAAAATTCTGTGGCAGGTTCATAGCGGTCAATCTACATAGTGGCATGCCTCGCAGCGCTTGCCGAATTCATAGGATATACCGACTGTGAGTCGAGCCACCCAGTCGGTGCTCTTGTAGAAGTCGGTTTTGATTAAACTGAGGTCAGCCAAGCCGTCGACGCGGTCGCCGAAGACCTTAGTCATCGAGAACTCGGCAAAGAGGTTGATGCGTTCCTTGGGCTTGTATTTGAAGCCGAACGCCATGGGGACGGTGAACGCCGCCGAAGTGCTGCCGTCGCAAGAGGCTATGTTGAGCCCGATGCCCACGGCAAGATAGGGCGTCCAGCGGCGCAGGCGCTTGTAGGTCTCACCGATGCCATAGGGCAGGAAGTTGGCTTCGCCACGCACCGCCAGGTCGTATATTGTTGATGAAAAGTCGAATTTAGCGCCGTCGGGGAGCACATTTGCCATATCGGCGGTGTTGCCGCTCAGCGTAGCCATGCCCAGCGAGCCACGCAGAGCCCATCGAGTGTCGATGATGTAGCGAGCCGCTATGTCGCCGCTAAATCCCGGGTGCTTGAAGGGATTGGAGCCGTTGGTCTCTCCTATGTAGCCGCTCATGCCGATATTCACTCCGAAGTCAAACTTATACGGAGCGATAGCGGCTTGGCTCTGTGCCGATGCAGAGGCTGCAGAGGCAACGATGGCTACGATGAATAGGAGACGCTTCAGCATAGGCTTATTCTATCGGTTTGAAACTCAAGCGGTTGATGACACCGCGCCACACATTGTTGGAGGTGTTGCCGGCGGCGTTGACACCACCGAACAGATAGATATATGGGCATGCCCACTCGTCGGATACCTGCGAGATGCGCGAGCGCGCCTCAGTGGCAGAGAGGGTCGAGGTGATGACAAAAGCCTGTGAGAGTTGCATAGCCGGCAGGTAGTCGGGCAATTGCATCTTGGTGTCGGCTTTGATCCAGTTGGCGCCGAAGTCGTTGGATACATACACGGTGTCGTTGAGGGAGCCGTCGGAGAGGCGACCGCCAATGAGTACCATGGTGGGGTAATCGGTTGTGTTCCAGTCGGCTGCCACCTTGATGGAGGTGTAAGGAGCCACAGCGGCATTCTCTACGGCTACGGGAACACCGCGCTTGGAGACGCGAGCCCAAGACTTGCCGTCGAAGCCCCAAGTGTGGGCGCTAAGAGAACCGTCGGCAGTGCGTCCGCCCACGACCATCATCTGGGGTAGGGCGCTCATGGGGAAGGTGTAGAATATCGGCGCTGAGGTGCCGCTGACGGGCATGCCATCGGGCATTGCGTAGGTGCTTGCGCCCGGATATTCTTGAATTTCCCAATTGCTGCCTTGGCGAGCCGAGCCGAGGGCTTTGCCTTGGTAGACGCCATAGATGTGTGTCCACGAGCGCCCGGTGGCTACCCATGTGCTGCCACCATCGACCGACTCGAGTAGCGAGCCGTCAACGCCGAGGATGTACAGCGAGCCGTCGCCCACGGTGAAAGTGTTGATATCCACCGCCATAGGGAAGGATACGTAGTCGATAATCCACTCGCCGAGGTCGGGTGAGGTGCCGGTGATGGTAGATAGAGAGTTGCCCAGAGTGGCGAGGCTATAAGCGCCTTGATACTCTGTGAGGCAGGATATTTGGTCCTTGTAGCACGAGGTGTGTTGCGAGGTGGGGTAGCTGAACTTGGAGGGGAGGTTGCGGCGGTCGTTGCGGTTCCAGTAGAGCGAGTCGGGGTCCATGTTGTGGACATTGACGGTGATAGTGTAGTGGCGCTCGACCAATCCGTCGGGCGACACCAGGCGCAGTCTCACCGGGTTGGTGAAGTCGATGCGAGCCGAGGGGGTGGTGATGTAGTCATACACCGTGTCGGTGCTGTTGCTGCGCTTGACGGTCAGTTCAGCCACCGAGCAGCCGTCGAGGGTGGTAATCACCGGCACCAAGGCTGTTACATCGGTGCCCACGGGGAGCGAGTCGGCGTTGAAGATGCGTCCGCGCACTAAGTCGACCGAGAAAAATACCGAGTCGAGGTGTGCGAGCACCGAGTCGTCTGCTTCGAAGCCGAAAGACTTCACAGCAGCCGACGATGCCGTCTCCTCAACGTTGTCACTATAGCTGTCGTTACATGCCACGACTGTAACGAGCATGGCAATTATACTATATAATATTGCAAATTTTCTTGTCATAATCAGAAAAATTCGTTTCAAGATGCAAAGTTAAGATTTCGTGGCAAAATTAAGGCACTTTCGTGGCGACAAAAAACGCTAAAACGGTCGTTTTTATAGGTTTTTAACGGTGAAAAGCTCCTTATTAGAGTATATTTGGAATTTGGATTGCTGTAACGACATCACTTAACGCACTTGCACCTTGGTGGCGCCGTTGGGCGAAACCACGATGTACAAGCCCGATGCAGGCAGAGCAAACGAGGTGCCTGTGGCAACGACTCGACCGTTGAGGTCCACCACGCTAATCGACTGCGAGGCAGTGATAATGCGACCGTTTACGCTGAAATCTACTCTGTTGTCATTCAGGGTGTTATCCACCCCGGCGTTCTCCACTTCCCAGGTGAGTACGGGAAAGCCGGCATTGATGCCCTTGACGTCGGCGCTGAAGTTGGCGGTGCCACCGTTGAGGGTAGCCAAGGCTTCGGCGCCCTTGAGGTCGTCGGCGGTCACTGCAGTGGCATTGGTGTCATTGCAGCCGGATAAGTCGCTAACATACAAGCAGTCAGCCACGGTGTTGCTCGGGTACAGGTCCGACACGATGGCATGTGGCGAGCCCATGTAGGGGCTTGAATTGCCGGTGATTGCGCCGATGTTGTAGCAGTTGGCGATGCTGAAATCCTCATACAGGCAGCCGCCGATGCCGGCGCCGCCAAATCCGACGGCAGTCACCGCGGCAGTGTTGTAGCAGTAGGCGATGTATCCGTTGCCGGCGCCTTGACCCACGATGCCACCCACCTCGGTGGCTCCGGTCACTGCGCCGCGATTGACGCAGCGCTCGATGCAACCGCCCTCGATGCAGCCGACAAAGCCGCCGGTGAACATGCCACCCTCGACAGTTGCCTCGTTGGCGCAGTTCTCAACTACACCGCCGAGCATCTGCCCCACGAAGGCACCGGTGACCACGTCGCCCTTGATGTGCGAGCGCGAGCCGAGGGTGAGATTTTTGATAGTCGAGGCGGAACGCAGCACGGCAAAAAGCCCGGTGCCGCCGAGCTCCTCATCAAGGTACTCGATGCTGAGGTTGTCGATGACGTGGTAGTCGCCGTCGAGGGTGCCCATGAAAGCCAGTGAGTTGTCAACCGACTGCATAGTGGAGCCGTCGGTGTAGGTGTCGTACTTGCCGATAACAGGGAATTTCAACTCGGCATCGGCGCCCATATCCAGGTCGGCGGAGAGTCGGAAGTACATGCCCTCGTATGTGGAGCCGGCATTTACTTGCTCGGCGAGGTATGCCAGATGAGCGGGTGCCGAAATGATATAAGGTGTTGATTCTGAGCCATTGCCTTCGGTCCATGTGGTGGCTGTGCCGTCCCATGGCTCGGTAGCAGCCGCTGTAGCGGCTACAAATACTGATAATGCAAAAAAGTAAAATTTCTTCATATTTCGAGTGTTTTTATTCATCCTGATTACCATAATTCAACCTTGCCGCTAATTCCAAGGTCAAGGGTTGCAGTAGCTACACCAAGCGCTTGGAAGATGCGACTCATTGTTGGTAGCGTGATAATACTTTTGCCTTTTTCTAACCTTGAAATTTGGGCTTTTTGAACACCTACGCGCTCACCTAATTCTTCTTGGGTCAAATTTTGAGCTTGGCGCATTTTGCGAATAGCGTCGCCAACGAAGTAGGCATTCACCTCCTCCTTGAGCTGCTTTTCCATTGCATCTCGCTTAGGACAGCCTTCTTTGCCAAAAACTTCTTCGGTCAAAACTTCGAGTGGTGTGACATTCATCTTTGCCATGGTCATTTATTTTTAAAATATTCTTCTCTAATTGTTTCCGCTTTTGCTATTTCTTTTGATGGGGTCTTTTGGCTTTTTTTCATAATGCCATGTGTGGCAATTATTAAAGTTTCTGCCTCTGTATCCCAGAAGGAAAATAGCCGATAGCAATTACCATTATATAGAGTGCGAAACTCCCATATTTCGGTGTTTTCTAATTTCTTAAAAAGATCTTTGTTAATTAGTCCATTCTCAATCTTTTTATAATTATAGACTATCTTCTCCTGTACCTTAAGTGGCAAGGAGCGGACGAAGGTCAAGGCTTCATCCAAGAGTAGTACTTTTATCGTGTATTCATTCATTTATTAGTTTCCGACTGCAAAGTTAGTAATTAGTTTCCATCTATGGAAACTAATTATAAAAAAAGTAATATTATTATTCTTAAAAAACTGTACATAGTTGTAGATATGATCTGTTACAGGTTTTTGGGGTTGAAGAGGGGGTTGTTGCTGTAGATGGCGATGGCGGAGGCGCCGACTTGGAGTGTGCGGGTGGGGACGGCGTCGATGCCGGGCGCCGGGCATCTGCCGTGGTTGCCGAGCGACCGCCGGGCAGTCTCTACATGTGCTATATCCCATGCTCCGGCGTCGATGAAGGCGCGGAGGAGAGTGGCTCCACCCTCGACCAATAGCGAAGTAATACCTTGCCGATACAAGGTGCTGAGGGCAGCGCCGATGGAGCCTTCGCTGATGATAGTTGCCGGTAGTGTGGTGTGTATGTCGCTATTGTTCAATATTTTGCGTCGGTCAAAGATAATGGGTTGCGGTGAGCGTCCGTGCCACAGGCGGCAGTCGAGTCGGGGGTTGTCGGCAAGCACGGTGCCCGAGCCTACTGCGATGGCATCGTGGAGCGAGCGCAGGCGATGCACCAATGTCGATGTAAGGGAGGAAGAGAAGCACTCGGGGAGCCCCTCGGGGCGGTCGCTATCCATGTATCCGTCAGTCGATTGCGCCCATTTGAGGGTCACCCACGGGCGCTGCTGCTCGTGTGCGGTCATGAAGCGTGCGTTTAGTTGCCGCGACTCCTCGGCGAGGACTCCGGTGACCACTTCGATGCCGGCGGCGCGGAGCATGGCGATGCCTCGTCCGGCAACTTCCTTGAAGGGGTCGCCGGCAGCGACCACCACGCGGCGAATGCCGGTGTCAATAATCAGTTGTGCACATGGAGGAGTCTTGCCCCAATGCGAGCAGGGCTCCAAGGTGACGTAGATGGTCGACTCGCCCAGCAGGTGGCGGTCGGCATCTGCAACCGAGGCTATAGCGTTCACCTCTGCATGTGCCTGTCCGCAGCGGCGGTGATAACCTTCGCCGATGATGCGCCCGTCGGGGGCTACCACCACGGCGCCCACCATGGGGTTGGGCGAGGTGTTCCCCCGACCGTGCGCCGCCAGTTCCAGCGCCCGCTGCATATATTGTTCCTTAACGTCGATCATTCTTCGGCTACTGTAATTTCAGGTGGAGTGTCATCCCAGAAGTATAGTCCGGGTCGGAAAATATATGCAGCGCCCCAGCGCCGACCGTCATCAGTGGTGAAGTAGTGGAATTGGATAAATTCCGGTTCAATGATTGAACCGAATTTTTTAAATAGTTGTTTCCCATTAAGGGCCTTAGTCGTCTCTACAGTTCCGATGGCATAACCTCTCCAATACACCAGATTGGTATTGCCTGGGCATTTTACTCCCTCGCCATGGTAAGTGCGAAATGTAGTCGGGAAAATGGCAAAATCTGAGATATTATGGTATTTGCCGATATAAACATAGCCGTAAGGGAAATAATAGTGGTTGGTGCAGGGTTTTCTCAGCGCCAATGGCGAAAAATCCTGAGGCAAAGGAATATCTGCAAATACAGACCCCTCACTTGGGGCTTCTTTTATTATCCTCATCAATTCGGCATCGCCACGATTAATGCGCCAAATACCGGTTGCGGCGGCAGAGAGGTGTGCAATTAAGAAGCACCACACAAGGCAACTCGCCACGATTATTACTTTTTTTAGTCGCTTGATGTTAACGACCCTTTGCAATAGAGCCGGCAGTCCGAATGCAGCAAGCAAGTATGCTGTGAATGCAACTCTGTGATACGGAATCAATATATTAAGTAAGATGACTGCGCCAATACCACCTGCAAAAAGAATGAATCGTCTTTCAAGGGCGATTGCTTGCCATTTTCGACGGCAGAGCATCCAAGCCCACAGAAGAAGGTATGCAACACCGATTGGATGGTAAAAAATATATGATAATTGAGGGTATAGGTGGTATACTGCTCGGTTGGCTGTACCCGGGGTGAGTCCCAAGGCTATAACTGCAACGGTGGCACCTATTGCGGCTGCCAAAACATTAGCCTTAACTTTTCGGTGACATATCATCAACAATATACTACCACCAATTATTGCAATGCCAAATGCTTCGTGCCATAACCCGGTTATCAAGCACAATAGGAACATCCACAGGGGCGCTACCGTGCCTTTGTTCAAGAGCACGAAGGCAATTAGCATCAATGCGCTGGTCCAGGTGTAGTTCATTTGGTATGAGGTATAGAACATAGAGTCGTGCCATGGAATTGCGCAAATAAATAGTAGCATAAATGCAGTGAACCATCCAAAATCTTTGAATACTGCTGACGATAATTTTCTAAAACAAATCAACGTCGTAGCAAACGCACAACTTGTTATGAGAGCTATTATCCACCGCGGAAGAAGGTACATGATACCGGGCAATATTATCTGTGGTATTCGTGCATTGTCTATTGTATAACGCTCTAAGATATGATATTTCAGACCTTGCCAAAAATTGAAGCAGCCGCTGTCGTCAGTTCCATAGTCCATCAGTGCTGTGAGGAATACATAGTCATCACTACCGCAAGGTGTTGCAATATTGAAGAAAGCGAAAAACAGAATTACTATACCGCTCAAGATATAGATTGTAGTGGTGACTTTCTTAGAGTTCATTGTCTGATTTTTTCATTTGTGCAAAGGTACGCATTTTTTGTGACACAAAAAAGAGGGGCTTAACCTCACGGTCAAGCCCCTCCAAACCATGTAACATTTTTCTTCGCTATATGGAAATTTTATTCGGCGGGATTGAGGATGATGAGCTGACGGTTGTTCTGGGCGAGGATGTCGTTCCAGAAGTTCATCAGGTCTTCAACGGTGATAGAGTTGTAAACGTCGACAGCACCGAGGAAGGTCATCACGTTGTTGAGATAGTAGTTGCCGATGGCACCTGCCCATGACTCGTTTTCGTCGAGGGCTTCGGTGGAAACCTTCACCATGTATTCGCGCACGGTGGCGAGTTCGTCGGCAGTAATATTTTGACCCATTTCCACGATGATTTGGTCAACAGCGGCGAGGACTTCGTTGCGGAGTTCCGGCTTCATGGGGAAGGGGATGATGAGGTTGAAGTTAGCCTCGCCGGTGCGGTCCATCGAGCCGCGGGAGCCGATGGAGTAGGTAGCGCCCATTTCCTCGCGCACCTTGTTGAGGAGTCGAGTGCTCATGATTTGACCAACAATCGATGCGATAGCGCGATCCTTGGCGGTGTAAGTGCGCTTGCCGGCGTAGTTGTAGTAAGCCCATACTTGCGGGGTGGTCATGGTCACGCTCTTCTCGGTGACTTGAGCGCCGAGGGTGGGCTCGAGGTCGGCATTGGTGACATATTCTACGCTACCGGCGCCTGCGGGGAGGGTGGCGATGTATTGCTCTACCAGGGGCTTGAGTTCGTCGAGGGAGAAGTCACCCACGAATACGAAGGTGAAGTCGGCGGCATTGGCGAGCATCTGCTTGACGATGGCGTTGGTGCGGTCGCAGTTGGCGCGGTCGATGATGGCGCTGGTGATAAGTTGCTCGGAGGCAGCCTTGTACAGTACGCTCTGTACCAACTGCTGGAACTGGAACTCGGGAGTCGACTCTTGGTTGGAGAGAATACCCTTGAAGAGGTTCTGTCCGGCGGCAAATTCGTCAGCCTTGATGTCGAATTCGGTGAAGTAGGCATAGATGAGTTCCATCAGTGTGCCGAGGTCTTGCTTGGTAGCGTTGCCGTCGAGCGAGCGGTCATACTTGTCGATGCTCAGTCCGAGACCTACTTGCTTGCCTTGCAGATACTTGGAGAGGTCGCTATTGGAGTATGCGCCCAAGCCGTAGTTGCCCATTGCGTAGGGCAGGAAGATGATATTGTCGGCTTCCTCGGCGGGGAGTACGCTGTAACCGCCCTTGGCAATAGCATAGAATTGGATATCGTTGTTCTTGAGGGTGGTGGGCTTAACAATCACCTTGACACCGTTGCTGAGAGTCCACTCGGTGGCATCCCACATGTCGCTGTGTTGCTCGGCGGCAACGGAGCCGGCTGCGGGGAGAGCGGGGATCAGCGGGTCGGTGCGCATCTCGTCCTTGTAGGGCTCGAGGTCCTCGGCGTCAACGGCGGCGAGGGCGTCAAGCACGCCTTGCTCGGTGGGCACGACGATGCCCTCGGCTTCAGGAACCATGATGGCTACCACGCGGTTGTCCTCGCTGATCATTTCGGCAAGCATGCCATTGATTTGGTCGACGGTGAGGGCTTGAGCCATCATGTCGTAGATTTGCTTCTCGGTCTCGATGCCGGGGATGGGGGTGTTGTCGATAAAGGCGCGTACATACTCATATGAGTAGGACTCGCTGGGGGTCTTGTCGCGTTGGTCATATTGTTTCTGGATGCGCGAGAGGAATTCAGCCTTAGCGCGCTCGTATTCGCCGACGGTGAAGCCGCCACGCAGTGCGCGCATCACTTCGCGATAAGCAGCTTGGATATCGTTGGTGATGTTGTCGTCCTTACCGATGACGGTGAGTAAGAGGGCGTCCTTGGTGCATGAGATGAAAAATTCGCCATAGCTAAAGCCGGCGTAGCCAAAGGGCGAGTCGGGCTTGTTGGCAATGTCGCTCAAGCGGGTGCTGAGCATATCGCCGATGAGAGTGGTGGCGTAATTAATGGGATAGAAGGCGATGGTGTTGCGTACTTCGCGGGGAATCAGGGGCTCCATCTTGAAGAACATCATAGCCATCTGACGGTCCATCTCGGGGTCGGCGCCAATGGCAACGATAGTGCCGGGGGTATCCTCAACGGGCACATAGTAGCGCTCCTTGGCGTTCTCGGGCATAGCGATGGGCGAGAAGATTTCCTTAATCTTGCCCTCGATGTAGGCGGGGTCGATGTCACCGACCACGATGATAGCCTGCTGGTCGGGGCGATACCATGTGTGGTAGTAGTCGATGATGGCTTGCGGGGGGAAGTTGTCCACAACATCCATGATGCCGATAGGCAGGCGCTCGCCATACTTGTTGTTGGGATATACGGTGGGCAACAACAGCTCCATGAGGCGCATCTGACCTACCGTGCGACGGCGCCACTCTTCGTGGATTACACCGCGCTCGTTGTCAATCTCGGCGGGGTCAAGGGTCAATCCGCACGACCAGTCGTGGAGGATGAGCAAGCACGAGTCTTGCACGCCTTGGCGAGCTACAGGTACCGACGAGATATTGTACACGGTCTCGTCTACGCTGGTATAGGCATTGAGGTTGGCACCGAATTTCACGCCGATGCTCTCGCAGTAGTTGATAATGCCCTTGCCGGGGAAGTTGTCAGTGCCATTGAAGCACATGTGCTCCAGGAAGTGTGCCAAGCCGCGCTGGTTGTCTTCCTCGAGGATTGAACCAACCTTCTGTGCAATATAGAAGTCGGCTTGACCCTTCGGGGTCTCATTGTGACGGATGTAATAGGTGAGTCCGTTGGGCAATTGTCCCACGATGACGCCCTCTTCAACCGGGAGAGCCTCCATCATACCTTGGGCAGACATGCCCACAGCGGTAAACAACCCCATCAACAGGGCTATTCCGCATTTAAAAATCTTGTTCATAAGGTTCTAACTATAGTTTATTGTTTTGTTTCTTTGCCTATTAGACGACAAAAGTACCAAAAAATAACAAAACCACGCGTTAATAAAAGTTAATTATCTATCGTTGCAGCCTGCCCTAAGGAACGAGTCAACACCCCGGCGGTCAATAATTGTTAATTCCCCTGTTCGTAATAGTATGAGTAGTCAATACCTTTCATAAACAACTCGCGACTGTTAATCTCATCGGTGAGTGCTTCTTTCAGTAATCTTCGTATTTCGGTGTCATCAGTCACACTCACTCGCATGGCATTGAGATAGTCGTTTTTGTCAATTTTGCTCCAGTCAACACATCTTTGAAGTGAACGCTTAAGCATCAAATCCAACCAAATGCGAGTGCTGCGCCCATTACCTTCCATAAACGGATGTGCCACGTTCATCTCTACATACTTGCTGATAATATCATCGAATGTATTATCCGGCATCATTTCGATATTAGGTAATATCGTCCATCACATCTGCCACACGCTTTTTGCCGTCAGGTCCAACTAACTTGAACTCGTGAGTGCTACTCACGGGTTGAATCCCCTGTGTTGCAAGTTTCTTTTTCAACCAACGCCAATAGTTACCCGCTTTCACATAGTCGGATTCATTATTTATAGCACGAACGACATCAGTGGCAGAATAGTACCATTTGTTGTCGTCGTTGCTCCATATTGCACGAACCTCTCTATTGTTATAAAACCGAATTGATATCTTGCTCATTGATTGCCATAGTTTAGTCCTTGAGTTGCAAAAGTACGAAAAAAACGGCACTTAGTCAATAAAAAGCGGATATGTTTTTATGTTTTTAAGCATTGGTAGGTGTGGGGTATAAAACAAAGAAAAGCCGGCCCCTGGGGTCGACTTTTACTTTGTACTGTTGTGTTGAATAATTATTCAGCGGCGGGAGCTTCAACGGGAGCCTCAGCAGCGCAAGAATCGCAAGCAGCAGCGCAGGTGTCGCAGCAAGCGGGAGCCTCTTCAACAACCTCAGTAGCCTCAGTAGCTACGGTGTCAGCAGCTTCAGTAGTAGCTTCGCTACCACCACAAGAGATCATTGATACGCCGAAAACAACAGCAAGTAAAAGAACTAACTTTTTCATTGTCTTTTTTGATTAAATAGTTAAACAATTGTTTAGTGCTTCAAAAACGCCACAAAGTTAAAGCAATATTTTGGACTGAAAAAATTTTTTTGAACTTATTTTTCCGAGCCATCACTCGTTTTTGTGCGTTTTCTCTGCTAAATATCTGATTTATAATTAAATATGCTAATTGTTAAAAATTCATATTGAACTAAACCTTTTCGGCACCGTGATGTCGGTTGGCGATATCATTAGCCTTGACGACCGCCTTGGTGATGTGGTCGCAGATGTTCTCGGTGCCGATGAGTTGGTCGATGCCGGCATGCTCGAGGCTCTCGCGCACATTATCGCGCACACCCGAGAGCACTACGCTGATGCCCTCTTCTTGAGATGCCTTGATCAGTATCTCGAGGTTGTGCATCGCCGTGGCATCGACAAATGCCACCTTGCGCATGCGGATGATGCGCACCACGGGGCGCTCGGCATGGGTCGAGCGCATCAGTTCGTCAAACTTGGTGGCGATGCCGAAGAAGAACGGGCCGTCGATCTCATACACGCTGACCCCACGGGCAACGTTGAGCACCTCGTGGTTGGGGCTGTCGGTGCCCTCGTTCACGTCGAGTTGACCCGAGTAAGCCTTAATCTCGGTATTCTCCATGACGCGGCGCAGGAACAGCACGATGGCGAGCAGCAAGCCGATCTCGATGGCGATGGTGAGGTCGAATATCACAGTGAGCAGGAAGGTCACCGCCATCACCGAGATGTCGCTCTTGGGCGAGTGCAACAAGGCGCGGATGGTGCGCCAGCCACTCATATTATAAGCGGTGATGATGAGCACAGCCGCCAAGGTTGCCATAGGTATATAATTAATGAGAGGCATCAAGAACAGGAAGATTAGCAACAGCACCAGGGCATGGACGATGCCGGCTACGGGGGTGCGCCCGCCGTTGGTGATATTGGTCATGGTGCGCGCGATGGCGCCGGTCACCGGGATGCCCCCGAAGAAGGGTACGGTGATATTGGCGATGCCCTGCCCGATCAACTCGGTATTGGAGTTGGTGCGCGAGCCGGTGATACCGTCAGCCACGGTGGCAGAGAGTAGCGACTCGATGGCGCCCAACACCGCGATGGTGAATGCCGAGGGCAACAGCATATTGATGGTCGCCATGTCGATGGTGAGCGAGTGGGGCGTGGGAATGTCGGTGGGCATATCACCGAAGCGGTCGCCGATGGTCTCCACTGAGAACCAGCCCGTGAATGTCGACAACAGCCACGAAGCTACGGTCACCACGATGATGGCTATCAGCGCTCCGGGCAACTTCTTGGAGATGCGGGGCACACCGATGATGATGCCCAGCGACACTAAGCCCACAGCCAGGGTGATGAGGTCGGTCTTGCCCAGGTTGCAGAAGTATACGCCCCACTTGGGGATGAATTGACCGGGTATGTCGCTCAGATTCAAGCCCAAGAAGTCGTTGACCTGAGTCGAGAATATCGTCAAGGCGATACCCGCGGTGAAGCCTACCACGATGGGGTAGGGAATGAACTTGATGACCGTGCCGAGCCTGAACAAGCCCATAGCCACCAAGATGACACCCGCCATTGCTGTGGCTATCGCCAAGCCCGTCAAGCCGAATTGGGCGATGATGTTATATACAATAATGATAAAAGCGCCGGTGGGACCACCGATCTGCACCGAGCAACCACCAAAGAATGATACCATGAAGCCACCGATGATGGCTGTTACCATGCCGATAGTGGGGCTGACGCCCGATGCGATACCGAATGCGATTGCCAACGGCAGGGCTACAATGCCCACAACGATGCCCGCGATGATGTCCTCGCGCAATCGCTCGGTCGAGTAATTTCTCAATGCGCTCCACAACTTGGGTCGCAGGTTGAGTGCTCCGGTAATACTCATAATGTGAAACCTTTTTTACCTTATCTTTACTTATTTATTGCGGCTCTATAGCCGCTTTCGGTGTGCAAAGTTACGCTATATTTTTGAATTACAAAAATTTCTGCTAATTTTGCACTCCAATTACTAACTCATTATTTAACTAAAAGCACTGTTATGCGACTTTCATTAATATTCGCAGCACTTTGTCTACCGATTATGACACAAGCCCAAAATGTCTTATTTGAAGACTTTAACACAACACATCAGACCCCTCCCTTCTCGGCAATCACCAATGAGCAGTGGATGCCAGCCATCGAGCGAGGCATCGCCAACGCCCGCGCCGAGGTGGATGCCATCACCTCCAATCCCGAGGCTCCGACATTTGAGAACACCATCGTAGCCCTCAACGACGTGGGCAGCGACCTCACTCGCGTCTTGGGTGTCTTCTTCCCGCTGTTGTCGGCAAATGCCGACGACGAGATGATGGAAATCTCCATCAAGGCATCAGCCTTGCTGAGTGACTACTCCACCTCGCTCACCCTCAACGAGTCACTGTGGAAGCGCATCCGCGCCGTCTATGAGCAACGCGCCTCGCTCAACCTTACCACCGAGCAGTCAATACTGTTGCAAAAAGCCTACGACTCCTTTGCTCGCAACGGAGCCGAGCTCGAGGGCGATGCACGCGAGCAATATCGCGCCCTGTCGGCTGAGCTCTCAGAGTTGACTACCCGCTTCGGTCAAAATGTCCTCAAGGAGATGCCTACCCATCAGATATGGCTCACTGCCGACGACCTCGACGGGCTGCCCGCCAACTTGGTGACCGCTGCAGCAGATGCCGCCGCAGCCGCCAATCGCTCCGGCGAGTATCTCTTCACCCTTGACCAGCCTGTCTATATGGCATTTATGAAGAGTTCCACACGCCGCGACCTGCGCGAGCAGTATTGGCGCACCTATCAATCGCGCAACCGCTCGGGCGAGTACAACAACATCCCCGTGATGGTGCGCATCGCCGACTTGCGCTGTCAGATTGCCAAGCTCCTGGGCTATCCCGACTATGCCACATACTCGCTGCACGACACCATGGCTCACACCCCGGCTAATGTATACGACTTGCTCAACCGCCTGCGCGATGCCTACTACGAGCCTATGAAGCAAGAACTTGCCACCCTGTCGGCGTTTGCTTCCGAGATGGAGGGTCAGGAAATCACCCTCGCACCCTGGGACTACTCCTACTACTCCACCAAGTACAAGGCTGCCAATTACGACTTCGATGAGGAGGCATTGCGTCCATACTTCGAGTTGTCACACGTCGTTAAGGGCGTCTTCGGACTTGCAACACGCCTCTATGGCTTGCAGTTCACTCCCAACGACTCCATCGAGGTATACCATCCCGATGTAAAGGCGTATGATGTCACCAACGAAGCCGGCGAATTTATCGGCGTGCTTTACACCGACTTCTTCCCGCGCCCCAGCAAGCGCCCCGGAGCATGGATGACCAACTTCTCCGAGCAATTTGTTGACAACGCCGGCGTTGACCATCGCCCCTTGGTATCCATAGTGATGAACTTCACCAAGCCGACCTCCGAGACCCCCTCGTTGCTCACTCCCTATGAGGTTGAGACCTTTATGCATGAATTTGGTCACGCCCTCCACGGACTGCTGTCGCGAGTACACTATCAGACCCTTTCGGGCACCTCGGTGCTCCACGACTTTGTCGAGTTGCCCTCGCAGTTCAACGAGAACTTCCTCACCGAGAAGGAGTTCCTTGACAGTTTTGCCTTCCACTATATCACCGGCGAGGCAGTGCCCGAGGAACTTATCAACAAACTCAAGGCGCAAGCCCAATATGGGGCAGCCTATGCGTGCATGCGCCAACTGACCTTCGGCTTCCTGGATATGGCATGGCACACCACCACGGCAGCTGTCGAGGACCCCATCGCCTTTGAGAACGCCGCTATCGCCGACGTACAGACCTTCGAGCCTATTGAGGGTACGATGATTTCGCCCACATTCAGCCACATCTTCTCGGGAGGCTATGCCGCCGGCTACTATGGCTACAAGTGGGCAGAGGTGCTCGATGCCGATGCCTTCTCGCTCTTCCGCGAGAACGGAATCTTCGATCGCGCGACTGCCGACAGTTTCCGCACCAATATCCTCGAGCGAGGCGGCTCGGAAGACCCTGCCGAGTTGTATCGCCGCTTCCGTGGACGAGATCCGCAGATTGATGCCCTCCTTATCCGCGACGGAATAAAGAAATGACCGAGCAGCCGTCAGTGGCAGTGCCGGCATCGGCATATATGTCGCTGATTGCTCGGCGACTGGCATGGCGCCTATGGTGGATAATCGCAACGGCTCTCGCTGCTATCGCCATAGGCGTTGCCATTGATTTGCGTGTATCTATCGTGGGGCTGATGCTGTTGCTCGTCATCTATCCGGCGGTGATGTCCTTTGCCGTCTTGGTATATGGCTTGAAACAAGAAGTCGTTGACCGCACGAGCATAGCGCACGTCAGTGTGAGCGATGACAGCCTTGAAGTGAGCGATGACCGTGAGCGAGTGATCTGTGTCGTAAAGCCGGCGCAGGTGCGCTCGCTGTCATACACCTGCGAGCGGGTGACGATTGCATATGGCAGCCGTGTAGATGATGTGCTCATCATCCCGCGCGAGATGCTCACAGCCGACGACCTTGACAAGTTGCAAGGCTATCGACCCATGGTCAGCCTGTAAATAAGAACGAAACCATAACAAAAAAGCGGACGATCCTCACGGACCATCCGCTTTTTGTAAACATACTGTGTACTTAATGTTAGATTAATATGTCTATTCCAGATCTTTGATTAAATTCCACTATGACGTGTGTAGTATCTTCTATGAAAAAGCATTGATTGTATTTTTCATTGCAAAGGTAATCATTATTTTTCTTTTGTCAATACCTTTGCCAAGCATCAAAAATAACATTTTTCTTTGAATTGCTAAGATTTTGCGCGAATAAATGTTGAATAGTGGAATTTTTCAACCTGGAAAATTTGAAAATGCTATATTTTGGGCGATAAAACTGAAAAAGCGACATATAGTTAAAGTTTGTAAAAATAATACTTACTTCTATCCATATGTTTTATAACATAGTTTTACGGCTAATTTTTTAAGAAACATTTGGAAAAATGCAAGCGCCAATATGTTATAAAACATATCAGCGCTTGCATATTGTAAGACTATTGTCTAATTAGCGCACATAGATAATGTAAGAAGTGTGGGGAGCGACCTTGCCGGAGAGGGTGCCTCGCTTGGCGGTGAAGGTGGAGCCATGTACCTCGTCGGTATATGTTCCGTCGGGCAGGGTGGTCTGCACGTTCAGTTTGACTTCCTTGTCGCTGAAATTGATGAGTGCGGCACCGGCATTGCTGCGGCATACCTCGACAACAGCGCCGTCGGCATCGGTGAAGAGGAGTTCGGCATTACCGCTCATAGCGGTGCGGAACTTGTTGGCAGCCACTACCTCGGGGTGCATGAACTCGGCATTGCCACGAGCGCCGATGCGGTTGTTGCCCCAATAATTCTCGCGGGTGCTGCCGTCGGGACGGCTGTAGAACAAGGGGCGACCATGCTGGCGAGCGGCGAGGAATACCCAGCCGGTGCGTATCTGCTCGTCGGTGAGCCCGGCGCTCTCGTGGGCGTTGCAATATGTATCGTGGCTCTCTACCCAGGTTACGAGGTGGTTGGGGCTCATTGAGTGATGCCAGTTGGTGAGCAAGTCGTTGCACACGCGACCGGCGTGGAGCACTTCGCGGAGCATGTGACCATAAGAACTTGCGGTGAGGTCCATATACTCGGCATATTCAGCCTCGGGGACGTTCTTGTCTTGGAGGACCTCGCCGTAGATGTAGAGGCTATCGGGCATGAGCAGAGAAAGACCGCGCACAGCCTTGCGACCGGTGGCAACGTCCCAGAAATCATTCTCGGTAGCGAGGGGGTCAACGGGGTCGGAGTGCACGCCGATATGCTTGGCGGTGTCGTATCGGAAGCCGCGGGCGCCGAGGTTGATCAAGTCGTTGACATACTGCAGGTAGTAGTATTGGAAGTCGGGGTTTTCGGTGTTGACGTCGGGCAACTTACCCATCATGCCGGTGGTGCATTGCAGGCGGTCGTTGTAGTCGGTGATGTCAACCAAGCCGTTGGCATGGAAAAGTTTGTCGTGTCCGCCCACAGCGTTGTCGAGACCGGGAAGGACGGCGGTGTGGTCGATTGCAGTGTGATTGGGAAGGACGTCAACCAAGACCTTGATGCCGTAGGCATAAGCGCTGTCGCACATATTCTTGAAGTCGTCGCGGGTTCCGAGCATATAGTTGCCTATTTTCCAGTCGGTGGGTTGGTAATAGAAGTACCATTTGCCCATCACGGAGTCGCCGGGTTCGCTGAAAAGTGCGGGGCCGCCGTTGTCGCCGACGAAGCAAGTCTGCACGGGCGAGGTCTGCACATAAGTGTAGCCGGCGTCGGCAATGTTCTTCATATTCTCGGCAATAGTGTTGAGCGACCAGGTCCAAGCGTGGAGGATAACTTCGTCCTCGGTGGGGACAGATTGGGCATTTGTCACAGCCGGCGCAACGAGGGCGGCGGCGATGAGTAGTCGAAGTGCTTTCATGCTGATATTAATGTGATTAGGTGTTGAAGTAAGTAATAATGGACAAAGATAGTGAAAATCTTACATATAATAATAGTTAAAACATGTAAAAGCTCATTGTCTTAACATTATTTTGTTTAAATTTGCGCCTATTAAGTGCTATGTCTATAATCACCAATCAATATAAGTAGATATGAAGAATTATTTTATTAATGGTGGGCTAATGATTGCATGTGCATCGTTAGTTGTTGCATGTGTCAATGACGATTACGACTTGTCGGACATTGATACAACCACTCAAATCAAGGTTGAGAACCTTACTTTGCCCGTCAACATCGACGTGGTGACCTTAGGGGACATCATTACATTTGACGAAGATTCCAAGATTCAGCCGGTAGTGATTGACGGAGTAGAGATGTACGCTCTCACCGAGAACGGCACCTTCTCCTCCGATCCCATTACTATCGACCGCGTGACCGCTCCGGCGCCGGTGCTGCCTGCCAATGAGTCGTACCTCGACCAATTGTTGCCGACGGGGATGCGCGTACCTTCATTTGACCCGACCACCGGGACCATCACTTATGAAATTACCGAGATGGGTGACAACGTGCATTACAATGCCGGCAAAGTCGACCCGGCAATCGTGTCGTTGGAATCGGTGAAGGCAAATCTGTCATTCACCATCACACTGAAGACCCTCAACGTCTCCTCGGGTATCAAGAGCGTGACATTCAACGACTTGGTGCTGCAGATGCCCAAGGGACTTGAGGCACAGCCCGAGCGCGGCACCTACGATGCCACCACCGGGCACTGGACAATCGACGAATATGTCACTGACGGCTACAATGTCTCCATATCAATTCAAGCCTCGGCTATCGACTTCGATATGGCAGGAGCCACCATTGATGCCAACCATCAGTTCACCTACGACGGCGCGTTCAAAATCCTTAGCGGCTATGTGAGCATCACCCCCGAGTCGTTGAGCGAAGTCTTGCCTACATCATTGCATTTCCGCACCGAATATGCGTTGAGCGACTTGGAAGCCACCGCCTTTACCGGCGTGGTCAACTACAAACTCGATGGCATGGATATTGACCCGGTAAGCCTCAGCGATATACCCGACTTCCTCGACTGCGAGGGTACCAATATCCTTCTTGCCAATCCGCAGATTTATCTGCAAGTGAACAATCCCGTGGCAGACAATGCTCTCGATTGCAGCACCGGCATCACTCTTACTGCCATCCGCGAGGGAGCAGCCGCTCTGCCTTTCTCGCCCGACAATGGCGCATTCACCATCGGTCATAACAAAGGCGTGACCGGCAAGTACAACTTTGTCCTGACTCCCTCGAAGGACAATATCGCCGTGCCCGAAGCCTATGCCGACGGACTCACATTCGTGAAATTCACCACCCTGAGCGACTTGCTGTCGTCACCCGCCGGCAACGGTATGCCCGACCAAATCGGTATCACCCTCAACGAGCCGCAGATACCTACCCAGCACGTCACCGACTTTGCTCTGGGGCGCACACTTCCCGCGGTTGAAGGCTCCTATGACTTGGTAGCACCTTTGGCTCTGAAGGAAGGCTCGAAAATCATCTATACCGAGACCGAGGATGGCTGGAACGACGAGGATGTCGACGCTCTCACCATCACCCAGTTGTCGCTCTCCGCTACCGTCACCAACCAATGCCCCTTGGCAGTGGAGATGGTTGCCTGGCCTATCGACGTGAAAGGTAATCGCATCCCCGGTGTGGAGATTGTCAGCAGCCGAGTAGAAGCCAACTCTACCGACGTGCCTCTGACCATCAAGATGACCGGCAAGGTGCAACACCTCGACGGCGTAGTTTTCGAGGCTCGCGTTGACGGTTCAGCCGACAATACCGCCTTGGCACCGACACAGACCATCACCCTCAAGAAGGTCCGTGCCGTCGTGAGCGGTTACTACGAGAAGGAACTTTAATGCCCGTAACAATAAATTATCCAAGCAATGAAAGCAATATTTAAATATACAATCGCCGCCATGTTGTGCGGCGCCGCTGTCGGCGTTTCGGCTCAAAATACCAATTCGGGCTACTTCCTCGACAACTACCTCTATCGCTATCAGATGAATCCCGCCTTTGGCAACGACAAGAACTTCGTGTCAATGCCTGCTCTGGGCGACCTCAACGTGGCTGTCAACGGCTCGCTCAATCTGTCGAGCATCATCTACAACCGCAACGGACACACCGTGCTCTTCACCAACCCGCTGGTGTCGGTCGACGAGGTGATGTCGGGTATCAAAGACAAGAACACCATCGGTTCAAACATCAAAGTCAATGTACTCAGTGCCGGTTTTAAGGCATTCGGAGGCTACAATACCGTGTCGATTAATGCCGTTGCCGACGTAAATGCAGCAGTGCCCGGCTCATTGATATCTCTCGCCAAGGAAGGTGTCACCAATCGCACCTACGATATTCGCGATTTGTCGGCAAGCGCCTATGGCTATGCCGAGGTTGCTCTGGGACACTCACACGAAATCAAGGCACTCCCCGGCTTGCGTGTAGGTGCAAATCTCAAGTTCCTCATCGGTATGGCTAATTTTGATGCCTACTTCAATAATGCGCATCTTGAGTTGGGTACCGACTCGTGGACTGCCACCACCAATGCAGATATCTATGCCAATATGGGTAGTTTCCAGTACGAGCACAAGATAAGCGAGACCTCGGGGCGTGAATACGTATCGTCATGCAACTTCGACGGCGAGGACTCCTTTGGTCCCAACGGCTTCGGTGTAGCCTTTGACCTCGGTGCCGAGTATCAGTGGCGCGACTTCACCTTCTCGCTGGCGGCTATTGACTTGGGCTTCATCAACTTCTCCGACACCAAGCACGCATCGACCAACGGCGACCGCACCATCGAGACCGACGCCTATGTGTTCAGCGCCAATGGTGACGTTCCCAACTCCTTTGAGGACGAGTGGGACCGCTTCACCGACGACCTCGAGAACCTGTACCAACTCACCGACATGGGCAACATCGGCTCGCGTTCGCGCACCCTCCATGCCACCCTCAACGTGGGTGTCGACTATGCCCTGCCCATGTACCGCAAGTTGCACTTCGGCTTCCTCAGCACCACACGCCTCGCCGGCAAGTACACCTGGACCGAGGCTCGCATCTCGGCTAACGTGCACCCCGTCAAGTGCTTCTCTGCCGACGTGAACCTCGCTATGGGTACCTATGGCGTGGGCTTTGGCTGGATGCTCAACCTCCACACCACCGGATTCAATATGTTCCTCGGTATGGACCGCACCATGGGCGAATGTACCAAGCAGTTTGTGCCGATGAACTCCAACGCCTCCGTCAACTTCGGTATCAACTTCCCCTTCTGATACGATACTTTGTTTCCTGATAATAAGCCCTGTAGGACCTCGGTGTCCTGCGGGGCTTTTTTTGTTGTCGTCTCTGTTGTTTTTCATTGTAATAGATTTAAAAGGTTAATAATTTCAGAATGACGCCGCAAAGTTACAATATAAATTGTAAATATGCAAATATTTCTGCAGAAATTGTTTTATTACGTCTATTGAAAAAGAAATTTCCCCCCCTGAATTGTGACAAATTTTTCGACTTTTTGCCCCTGAAATAGAACAAAATTTTGTATTTTTGCCCCTGAATTGAAACAAAAAAGAAAATGTTTAGGCGAAAAATCATAACAAAATTAGAGTCATGGAAGCGTAGTGATGTTCATAAACCGCTGATACTCAGGGGTGCGCGACAAGTTGGCAAGACTACAGTGGTAAATCAGTTCGGAGCCGAGTTCGACAATTATCTTTATATAAATATGGAGATAACTGAGAATTTGCGTCTGATTGAAATGGAAATACCATTGAATGACTTGGTAAGATTGATGTTTGTCCGCTTGGGTCAGTCGCCCAAAGAGGGAACGACGCTGATATTTATAGATGAGATACAAAATTCGGCAAAAGCAATTGCGCTGTTACGGTATTTTTATGAGGAAAGGCCGGATTTGTATGTGGTTGCGGCAGGAAGTTTATTGGAGAATATAGTAGATGTAAAAGCCAGTTTTCCTGTGGGACGAGTACAATATATGGCGATGCGACCGTGCTCGTTTTGTGAGTTTATAGATGCGATAGGTCGGATGGACCTTAGCGCTGTGCTTGCTGACAAGGTGGAGTATACCGTGGCATTTCATAACGAACTGATGTACCAATTCAATCAATATGCAATAGTAGGTGGAATGCCTGAGGCGGTGCAGAAATATGCGCAAACCGGCGATGTCCTTGCGCTTGATGATATATATGAGACACTGATACAGGCTTATAAAGATGATACGGAGAAATATGTCAAAGGCAGCAAGTTGACAGATGTGGTACGCTTTGTGTTGACGTATGGTTGGGCGTTTGCGGGCGAGACTATAACATTGGGGAACTTTGCTAATTCGGGCTACAAATCAAGAGAGGTTGCGGAGGCATTCAGACTATTGGAGAAGGCAATGCTTCTTGAATTGATTTATCCGGTATCATCGACCAAGATACCTGCAATACCGGAGACACGGCGAGCGCCAAAAATGGTTTGGTTTGATACCGGTATGGTCAATTACCAAGCCGGAATAAGGAAAGAAATAATCGGTAGTATTGATATGGTCGATACGTGGCGAGGTCATATCGCCGAGCAGGTAGTTGCTCAAGAACTGCTCACGCTCGACGATAAAGTGAGCAGTCATCGTTCATTCTGGGCAAGACCTAATAATGGTGCAGAGGTGGATTTTGTTATTACACATAACTCACGAATATATCCTATTGAGGTTAAGACAGGCTCTAATGCTCATTTGCGTTCGCTACAAGTGTTTATGGATAACACGGATGTAGATATTGCAATAAGGGTGTGGTCCAAGCCATTGTCAATAGATACGGTAAGCACGCCTACCGGGAAATCGTTTAGAATCGTAAATTTGCCCTTCTATCTCATTAATCGCATCACGGATATAATAGACCAAATTGAATCAAGAGGGGATAATTCTTAATTATGGTGAAAAGAGGGTGAGGATTATTGATAATCGGCGGAGAATTAGTAAATTTGCACGTTAAAAGCGAATATTCAACAAATAAACAATAAATCAATGGCACAACAAGAAGATGTGTTTAAGAAGATTGTCGCTCATGCCAAGGAATATGGTTTTGTATTCCCTTCGAGCGAAATCTATGACGGTCTGTCGGCAGTATATGATTACGGACAGAATGGTGTCGAACTGAAGAATAATATCAAGCGCTACTGGTGGGAGGCGATGACCCTGTTGCACGAGAATATCGTGGGTATCGACTCAGCCATCTTTATGCACCCTACAATATGGAAGGCGTCGGGACACGTCGACGCATTCAATGACCCGTTGATTGACAACCGTGACTCCAAGAAGCGCTATCGCGCCGATGTCCTCATCGAGGACCATATCGCCAAGATAGATGAAAAAATCGACAAGGAAGTCGAGAAGGCTCGCAAGCGCTTCGGTGACTCCTTCGACGAGGAAATGTTCAAGCAGACCAACCAGCGCGTGGTGGATTACATCAAGCATCGCGAGGCTGTCCACACCCGCTTCAGCGAGGCAATGAATGCCAACGACCTCGAGGGCTTGCGCAACATCATCATCGATGAGGAAATTGTAGACCCCATCTCGGGCACCCGCAACTGGACCGATGTGCGCCAGTTTAACCTCATGTTCAGCACCGAAATGGGCTCCACTGCTGACGGCTCAATGACCGTGTACCTGCGTCCCGAGACCGCCCAAGGTATCTTTGTGAACTACCTCAACGTGCAGAAGACCGGTCGCATGCGCATCCCCTTTGGTATCGCACAGATTGGTAAGGCATTCCGCAACGAAATCGTTGCTCGCCAATTCATTTTCAGAATGCGCGAGTTCGAGCAGATGGAGATGCAATTCTTTGTTCGCCCCGGCGACGAGATGCGCTGGTTTGCTTACTGGAAGGAATGGCGTCTGCGCTGGCACAAGGCTTTGGGCTTGGGCGACGAGAAATATCGCTACCACGACCACGAGAAACTCGCCCACTATGCCAACGCTGCCACCGACATCGAGTTCCAGATGCCCTTTGGCTTCAAGGAGGTGGAAGGTATCCACTCGCGTACCGACTTCGACTTGTCGCAGCACGAGAAATATTCCGGCAAGAAAATTCAGTACTTCGACCCCGAGTTGAATGCGTCATACACCCCCTACGTCATAGAGACCTCTATCGGTGTGGATCGCATGTTCCTATCGGTGCTGTGCTCATCCTACGAGGAGCAAGCCCTCGAGGGCGGCGACTCGCGCGTCGTGTTGCACTTGCCGGCAGCCTTGGCACCGACCAAGTGTGCCGTGATGCCCCTTGTCCGCAAGGATGGTCTGCCCGAGAAAGCTCGCGAAATCGTTGACGAACTCAAGTTTGACTTCACAACTCATTACGACGAGAAAGACTCAATCGGCAAGCGCTACCGCCGCCAAGATGCCGTGGGTACTCCCTACTGTATCACCGTCGACCACCAGACCCTCGAGGACAACACAGTCACCCTGCGCGAGCGTGACTCTATGGAGCAAATCCGCGTGAATATCAACGACTTGCACGCCCTTATCCATGATAAGGTGAGTCTCAACTCGTTGTTGCGCAAACTCAAATAACAAACTATCCCCCCTCTGACCGTTATGAAAAAGAAATTAATCCAACCCTGGGTGATAATCGTCACCGTCTTAGTAGTCATCATAATAGCCTGCGTGGGCTGGGGCATCAGCATGAATAACAAACTGATAACCGAAGCCGAGAAGGTGGAGGCTCAATGGAGCCAGGTGGAGAACCAATTCCAGCGCCGTCTCGACCTTATCCCCAACCTGGTGGAGACTGTCAAGGGCTATGCTTCGCACGAGAGCGAGACCCTCGAGAGCCTTACGGCAGCGCGTGCCGGGCTCAGCAGCGCCTATAATGATGCTCAAGCCGTGCAACAAGCCGGACAGCCCGGCGACGATGCCGGCATGCAAGCCTATAGCGATGCACAGAACCGACTCAAGGGCGCTCTCAACCTGTATGTGAACGCTGTGCATGAGGCTTATCCCGACCTCAAAGCCAACGAGCAGTTCCTCAGCCTCCAGACCCAATTGGAAGGTACCGAGAACCGTATCGCCGTTGAGCGTCAGCGCTATATCGAGACCGTGCGCGACTACAACGTGATGGTGCGTCGCTTCCCCGCCTCGCTCATCGCCTCGATGAACGGCTTCGAGACCAAGCCTCAGTTTAAGGCTGACGAAGGTGCCGCCACCGCTCCTCAAGTATCTTTCTAAGACTGATTAGTAGCCAATGAAACTTACAAAATACATAGTTCTCGGTGTGATTGCGGCATTGTCTGTCGGATTTACTTCCTGCAGTGATGATGACGAAATCAACCTCGAAGACTATCAAGTGTGGCGCCAGACCAATGACGATTGGGTCAACCGTCTGCGCGACAGCGTCGATGACGAGGGCAATCGCTACTACGAGGTGGTGGTGCCGGCATGGAACCCCAGCGCCTTTGTGCTGATGCACTTCTTCAACGACCGCAGCGAGACCGCCCAAAACCTTACTCCGCTGTACACCAGTGTGGTAGATGTGATTTACGATGGCTATACCTGCCTCGGTGAGCAATTTGACTCGTCAAAGGATACCAACAAATATGGTCGCACGGGCATTCAGCGCTTCGGTTGCAACCACACCATACAAGGCTGGAGCATCGCACTGGAGAATATGCACGTGGGCGATACCTGCGAACTCATCGTTCCCTACCAAGTGGGCTACGGCTCGGCAACCACTTCGGTGCTGCCGCCGTACACCTCGCTGAGATTTAATATGCGCCTGTACGATATCTATAAATACGAGGGCTCTTCATATTGAGCCTGTAGGCTCCTATGGCAGGTCAGTCGCAATCGTTACAGCAACAGCAAGCGCTCAAGTTACGCCTGAACCCACAGCAAGTGGCGTTCGGGCGCTTGCTTGAAATGTCGGCACCGGAGTTTGAGGACGAGGTGCGTCGAGAGATAGATGAAAATCCCGCCCTCGAGGTTGCCGAGCCCGAAGTTGCCGAGGAGCACGCCGAGGGCGATGATTTCAACGAGACTGCCGAGCAACTGCAACAAGCCGACTACGGTGACCCCGATGATGCCCCCGAGTGGCGCCAACCCACCCAAGCCACGAGCGCATACGACCGCTTCAGTAACGATGCCGACGACAGCGCCTCGGGCTATGAACGCCTCGAGCAGCAACTCGGCTTGCTCGATATATCACCTCGACAGCGTGCAGTTGCATCATATATTATAGGTAATATCGACTCCAACGGCTACCTCGCGCGCGACCCACAGGCAATTGCTGATGACATTGCCATAGGCGCCGGCTTGGACATCGAGCGCCCCGAGGTGGAGCAAGTGATGGACGTTGTCAGGTCGTTGGAACCTGCCGGCATTTGTGCTCTCAATTTGCGTGACTGTCTGCTGTTGCAACTCGCCCGTATGGACGACTCACGTCCTGAAGTAGCTGATGCTGTGGTTGTTATCCGCGACAGATTTGACCTCTTTGCCAAGCGCCGCTTCGACAAGATTATGGAAGCAATGGGCATCTCGCGCGAGCGATTGGATGCTGCCATGGCGGTAATCACCTCGCTGAACCCCAAGCCCGGTTCGCTACTCGAGAGCGTAGGCTCCGGCGACCGCACACGCCATATCACCCCGGATTTCATAGTCGATACGCTCCCCGATGGCAGAGTCAACGTCGCGCTGGCATCGGCAACGCCTCAATTGGCGATTGAGCGCTCTTTCATGCCCGGAGCCGTTGCCGGGCGTGGCGACGACGAGGCTTTCATCCGTGCACGTCGCGAGGAGGCGTCCTCGTTTATCGATATGGCGCAACGGCGTAGCACCACCCTCATGGCTGTCATGGAGGCTATCGTCAATCTGCAACCCGAATTCTTCGCCACATACGACACTGCCGACTTGCGCCCGATGGTCCTGCGCGATGTGGGAGCCATCACCGGGCTCGATCTCAGCGTCATCTCGCGTGCAACAGCCGGCAAGTATATGTCAACTCCATATGGGGTGTTTGCCCTGAAATCGCTCTTCAGCGAGGGGCGTGCCGATGGAGTCAACTCGGCGCATGCCATATCGGCAGCGATTGATGACCTTATCAAGAATGAAGACCCCGACAACCCGCTCAACGATGCCGATATCGTTGATGCGCTGGCTGTTAAAGGGATAAAAGTGGCACGCCGCACCGTCTCCAAATACCGCGAGCGAGCCGGCATACCCGTAGCGCGCATGCGCCGCAAATAACAATACTTATCTAATACAAGAAAGAGTCGTCAAGTAGGAATGGAATGACGCCGATGTATGTGATGCCATCCTCATCTGTCCACGGCTTTGAATTGCCATCAAGGATGACTATCTTTCTGTAAAAATCTCCCGAATTTTTGAGGGAGAAAGTTTCTTGGGCACGCTTCTCGTCTCTATCAATATTTAAGGCAGATTGAATATATATCTTACTGTGCCCGGTATTTACAATGAAGTCAATTTCATATTGAGATTGTTTTTTCTTGCCTTCAATAATCTTGGATATACTCACAACACCGACATCAACACTGTAACCTCGACGAATAAGTTCCACAAATATCATATTTTCCATCAAATGGGATTTCTCTTGTTGACGGAAATTCAGTTTGGCATTTCTTAATCCCAAGTCGATAGCATAGTATTTTTGGATGGTGTCAAAGTATTTTTTGCCCTTGACGTCGAAGCGTTTGGTTTTGAGAAAGAGAAATGCGTCTTCCAGGGTATTGATGTAGTTTTTGATAGTGTGGTCGGAGGTGCTGCGTCTCATAATAGAAGATGCGGCATTTGCGAGATTATGGGTATTGGTAAGTGAGCCCACCGATGAGTACAAAGAGTCGATAAGCGCATCTAATAACTCATCATCCTTCAATTTATATCTTTCAACGATATCCTTAATATATACGTTCTTATGAAGACCGATAAGGTACTTTTTTTTCTCGATTTCAGTATTTTCCAGTACGGCAGATGGCATACCACCATAGGTTATGTATTCCTCGAGAGCATCGGCTTTTTCTAATTTAGATATTTGATAAAACTCCTTGAATGACAGTGGGTAGACTCTAATCTCAGATCCTCTGTCGCGAAAATTAGTGACAATATCCGATGATAACATTTTTGAGTTTGATCCTGTTACATAGATGTCAATATTGCTACGAGCCATCAAATCGTTGAGGATATCATAAAAGGTGGTGTAGAGAAGATCTTTGTCGTGTTCATCAACAAGACTCATATCTAAATCATTATTCTTAACCTTGACTGATAATTGTATCTCGTCAATAAACACATAGTATCTTTTATTGATATCCGACGTTTGTCGGAGGATGAATTTATACAACTCAATAGGGTTTCGATACTTAAGATGGGCTTGTTTGTCCAATGCCACCTCAATAAAGCACTCTTTTGCCACGCCTTCCCCAAGGAGATAATTCTTATAGAGCGTTGATAATAAGAAAGATTTTCCGCAACGACGTATTCCGGTGATAATCTTTACCTTACCGTTCCATTGCTTGCTCAGTAGCTGTTTAATATAAGATGGCCGTTGAATAATCATATCGTTTCAGATTTAAAATATACTGCAAAATTAGTCGCCATGGAGACTATTTTTGCAGTGCAAAGATAATACAAAATATCGATATGAACAAATATGATTTAAAATATTGATTATTAATTGTTAACATAGCGATCTTAGAGCGATATTCGGCTGATTTATATCCTTAGTACTGCAAAATTAGTCGCCATGGAGACTAAATTTGCAGTGAGATTTATCGGTCGGAGAGTTGGAGGGCAGGGATGCTGAGGCGGTGGCAGGATTGGAGGCAGGCGGCGGTACGCTTGGCGCTGAGTTCGCTGCCTATCAGCACGGTGTCGCAAGGATAAAGGTTGAGGAGGTGGTCGAAAGAGCCTCTGAAGCAGTTGCCAACGAGCAGATAATCAACGTGCTGCCTTGCGGAGGTGTCGCGGCGTGACACTGTGTGAGGTATGGCTATCGAGCGAGTGGGGGTTGAGAGGATATCGCCCCGGAGGCTCGCTGTGGCGCATGAGAAGTCGCCACGCACGAATATGAGACTGTCGATGCCACAGACGGCTGCGTAGCCTTCGAGTTGGCGGCTGAGTCGCTCGACCACTCCTGCACGACCGGCGTTCGTAGATGTGTGGATGATAAATGCCCGCTTGCCGTCGCCGATGACGATGGCGGTGGTTGAGGGCTGGCGCGAGATGCGTACATGTTGCTCGGGAAGCGCCCCGTCAGGTGCCAAGCACGCCGTGGCGAGAAACGCGCCAGCCATCGCTATAGTGACATGTATGGCTCGTCGAGTGCCAATATTGATGCATATTGCGGCTGATATACCGAAGATTACAAGCGCGATGACAATAGCCGGTGCGAGATACACGCCGGTGAGTTCGGCTCCCGGGAGCGTGGCTATGAATGCGCTACCGTTCTCGGCGAGGTCGGTGATGCCGTCGAGCGCCGAGGCAAGTAATCCGCAAGGAATACCGATGGCATCGGCGACAATCAACGCAACTCCGCCGAGCATCCATAGGGGCATCAGCAGTGCTACGATGATATTGGGTGCCAAGAATAGCAAGGGCAAGCGATGAAAATATGCGATGGTGAGGGGTAGGGTGCCGATGATGGCGGCTATGGGCACGGCGAGAGCGGTATTGATATGATAGGTGAGGCGTCGACGCGGTGATGCGATGGTGAGAGGGTGGGTGAAAGCGATGATGCCACACACGGCGGCTACAGAGAGTTGCAGCCCGGGCGAGAAGATGCTGAATGGCTGGATGGCGCAGATGATTAACAGCGCGACACACAGCGAGTTAAGCGGGTTGCTGCGACGCCCGATAGCGAGGCTGAGCAGGTAGATGCTCGCCATAATCGCGGCGCGAGTCACCGACAAGGGGAAGCCTGTGAAGGCTACATAAAGCCATATGAAGAGGATGGAAAGGAGCAGACGCAAGGTGCGTAGGCGTGTGAAAAATCTCAATGGATAGAGCAAAATGGTGACTATCAGCATGATAATGCCTACGTGGAAACCACTGAGCGCTAAGGCATGAGCGATGCCCGAGGCGCGGAATTGCTCGCGCAGCGAGTCGGGTAACTCGTCGTCGTAGCCCACAATCATAGCGGCAAGGATGGCAAAAGTCTCGTCGTCAATGCCCGAGTCGGCGAGGTTGGCGAGGATGTGCTCGCGTCGCTGAGCCATGCGTGAGGCAAGGTCGTCGCTGTGTCCAAATACCTCGATTTGAGATAGTTGTGCGTATCCAACGGCAGAGATGCCGCGTTGCAGATAATAAAGGCTCATATCGGGCTCGCCGGGCAGGTCGGCGTAGGCACGAGCCGGTCGGAGGTCGGCTGAGATGCTGACGCTATCGCCTATGAGTGGCATTTCGCCACCCGGCAGAAGGTAGATCTCGGCGCGTAAACCTTGAGGTGCATCAACGAGGAGTCGAACAGACGATGATGATTGCTCAACCGCAGTCACTTTGCCTCGTAAGTGGCTGATTTGATGGGAATTGAGCAATATAGGGGCATTGAGGGTGGCGATGCCCCAGCCGGCGGCGAGGCAGAGAATGGCAATGCCCGTGAGGTGTATGCGCTTAATAATCAGTGTTGTGCCTGCGATAGCGGCAACAAGAGCCACCCAGCCGCCGATGCCAACGCTCCACAACACAATTCCCGCGCACACACCGAGAGCCGGCGCGAGCGCGGGAATGTTATGGAGCCGGGTGTTCACGGCGTGTCAGATGATTATTCTACTACATTGAGGACCACCAAGAGGCTCGACACGCCGATGATTATCCATAGGGCTATGGCGAGCAGCAAGGGCTTGATACCCACGGCTTTGAGCATCTTGGGGGTGAGCGATGCGCCAATCATAAAGAGGGTTACCACCATGCCGCGGCGAGCCACCCAGGTCATAGCGTCGGTAAACCATGCGGGCAGTGCGGCATATGTGTTGATGGTCATCGCGACGACGAACATAAAGATGAACCATGGAATGGAAATCTTGCCGGTCTTGTCGCGGAAGATAAACATAGTGACTAATGCCAAGGGAATAATCCACAGAGCGCGGGTGAGTTTGATAAGCGTGGCAGTCTGCAAGGCGGTTTCACCATATATTTCGCCGGCGCCGACCACCGATGATGTGTCATGGATGGCGATGGCAGCCCAGGTGCCGAATTGAGTTTCGGTCAATCCGAAATAGTGCCCGAGGGGCGGGAAGATGAACAGGGCGATGGAGTTTAATATGAAAATGACACCTAAGGAGACGCCCATCTCGTCGCTGTCAGCCTTGACGACCGGACCGACGGCAGCGATGGCGCTACCGCCGCAAATGGCTGTACCTGAGGATATAAGGTAGGCGGTCTTGCGGTTGATGTGCATCATATAGCCGATGCCTACACCCAGGAGCATCACGCCGACGACCGATACGATGGTGAAAGTCATGCCGTCGGCACCGCTGCGCAGCGACTCCTGCAGATTCATGCCGAAGCCGAGGCACACCACAGCCACCTGGAGCAGGTATTTGGAGGTCTTTTTATTGAATGTGGGGAAGGGATTGGAGAGGGTGAACGCAAACACCAAGCCGATGGCGAGAGCGATAGGAGCCGTGATGTTCATCAAGCCCATTTTCTCCAAGGGCAGGAGGATGAGTGCGATGATGGCTACATAAATTACTTGTGACAGAGTTTTCATTGTCTATGATTAGCGATTGATTATTTATTCCAAATGTTCCAGGCGACAAAAGCCTGAAGGAGAAGCATTTCGAGTCCGTTCTTGGTGATAGCGCCGGCGTCGGCGGCTTTTTTCATGAACAGGGTGACATTGGGGTTGTAGAGCAAGTCATAGCAGATGTGCTCGCGGGTGAGCGCCTCATAGGGTATGTCGGGGCACTTGTCTACATTGGGGTACATACCCAGCGGGGTAGTGTTGACGATGATTAGGTGGTCGGCGATGACCTCCGGGGTAAGGTCGCCATAGGTGATAACCCCCTCGCGGTGGGAGCGCGACACCTTGAGGCTGTCGATGTCGAGTTGCTCGAGGGCATGAGCCACAGCCTTGGATGCGCCGCCCGTGCCGAGGATGAGGGCGCGGCGTTTCTTGCCATCGTTCACCATGGGGCGCAGGGAGTCGGCAAATCCGGTGGCGTCGCTGTTGTAGCCCTTGAGGCTGATGCTGCCGTCGGGTTGGTGGTAAATCTTGATGACATTCACCGCGCCAATCTCGGCGGCGTGGGGGTCGAGAGCGTCAAGGTATGGGATAATCTGCTCCTTGTAGGGGATGGTGACATTGAGCCCGGCAAGATTCTTGCGGGCGGCAATCACCTCGGGGAGACGGTCGATTGTGGGTAATTCAAAGTTGACATATCGAGCGTTGATGCCCTCAGCCTCGAATTTCTCGTTGAAAAATTGTTGAGAAAAAGAGTGTCCGAGGGTGCGTCCGATGAGCCCATAGAGGCGGTCGTAGTGTCCTAAATTTCGGTTAGTGGTCATTGCTTGTAACTATTGGTGAGTGCAAACGTGGTGATAATGGGGTAGTGGTCGCTGAACTTGACGGAGGGGCGCTCCATCCTCAGCGGCTTGAGTGCTCCGCGGTAGAGGGTGTGGTCTATGCGGAAGTAGAAATTGTTGTCGTAGTAGGTAATCATAGGTCCGAAACCCACCTCAGGATATACCTCATGCATATTGCAGTCGGCAAGACGGCGCAGGGTGTAGCATCCGGGCACGTCGTTGAAGTCGCCGGTGACGATGACATTGGGACCGCCGAGGCTTCTCAAGTATCGGCATAGTCGCTCGGCATCGTATTCGCGACCTTCGGCGGCTCGTTGTATTTTGCTCAGCAACTGCGACTTGACGCTGTCCATACTGTTGTGTTTTATTAAATCATTGCGGTCGATAGTCGTCAGTTCGCTATAAAGTTCCTTATCGTGATTGGCGAGATTGAAGGGCTGGAGATGAACGTTGAAAATGGTAATATCCACGCCCTCGACAGTGACGCGCACCGTGGCGATCTCATTAGTTCCTTTTTTCTTGTATCCGGTGGGAATTACCTTGGCGGGATATTTGGAGAGAACCATCTGAGTGCGCTCACACAGCAGGATGTAAGGATACATGCGCGAGATAGAGTCGACTTGCGAGGAGTTCATCACGGCTTTTGCTCGTTTGTCATAGGAGAATCCGCTCGCCTCTTGCAGGCACACGATGTCGGCATTGGTGTTGATGATGAACGACAGGGTGCGGTTGGTGCTGTCGGGATAAATGGAGTCCATCGCCGTGAAATTGCACACGTTGTAGGATAGCAACTTGATTTTGGGGCAGTCGGCATATTTACCTTCGGAGGGACCGAAGAGCACCAAGGGTGAGAAATTCCAAATTGCCGGAGCCGATGCGATGACAGCGACCAGCGAGATGAACAAGGCTTTGCGGCACCACAGCGCGTCGGCTATCGAGATGAGAATCAAAAGAATAAGCCACAAAGGGAAGGTCATCACCATCAAGCAGATATAGCGATATGTAGTTGGAGATAAATCGCCGCCGAAAGCACCAGCCACAGTGCCCAGCGCCGCTATGGCGGTGAGCAGAGTGAGGAATACGCGGAGTATTTTGCGCCAGATGTTTCTTTTTTTACTTATTTTCGGCATTTGCTTGTAGGGAGTGGTGATTGAGAATACGTTGTTCGTCGGGGCTGAGCGATGCATAACCTGATTGACGAGCCTTGTCAATGAGAGCGTTGGTGTCCACGGCGGGATGGCGGCGGCAGATGATGACGGCGGCAATAATGCCTACGGCGATGCCGCCGAGGTGGGCGATAGCGCCTCCCGGGTTGTGTCCTTGTAGACCGTATACTATATTGAGTATCAGGAGTATAATTATTGCCACGGAGAGGCGGTTGTGCAGTAGATTGCGACGCATATTGGATGAGGAGCCGATGAGGGCGGTGCACAGGGCGAGGGTGGCAGCTGAGGCGCCGGTGAGGGTGGCGTTGTCTGCTCCTATTATTTTGCAAGCCGCCACGAAGAGCAACCCGCCGGCAATGCCTCCACATATATATATTATAGCGACGCTGATGTGACTGATGGCTTGCTCGAGCCGATCCCCGGCAACTATCAGTAGTAAGATGTTGGCAATGAAGTGGATAGAGTCGCTATGGCTGAACATATATGTGAGCAATGCTACCGGCGAGGCGTGGCTGTCAAGCCCCAGCGCCAAGGTGTCGGCTCCGGTCAGCGCTGCCACAAACACTGCGACATTCAGCGCGGCAATTATCCATGTCACAAAAGCCCGAGGCATAGAGGATTAGAAGAACCAGCGATTTCTGAAAAAGCCTTTTTTGCGCCAGTAAAGAATGAGTATCAATCCGGCAATCATACCGCCAAGGTGGGCGAAGTGAGCCACGCCATCGCCATTGGTACTCATGCCGCTGAGCAATTCAATGACACCATAGCCAATCACCAGCCATTTGGCTTTGATGGGGAAGAGCATATACAGGTATATGGGCTGGTTGGGGAAGAACATGCCGAATGCCAGCAAGATGCCATAGATAGCGCCCGAGGCACCCACGGTGGCGCCGTTGACCAGGTTGTTGAGGTGTGCGGCATATGGGTCGACAAATTGGTAATTATTGATGATATTGTTCCAGCCCTCGCGCACGATGTAGTCGTACTCTTGCGGCGAATACATTTGAGCCGCTTGGTGCACCTGTATGGCATTGATGCCCAACTGGCACAGGGCTGCAAAGATGCCGCAACTGATGTAGAATATCAAGAAGCGCGACGACCCCATCACCTGCTCGATGATTTTGCCGAACATCACCAGCGCAAACATATTGAAAAACAGGTGAGTAAAGTTGCCGTGGAGGAACATATAAGTAAACAATTGCGCCACGTTGAAGCCGGGAGAGGAGAAGTAGTGCAACGCAGCCCACTTGTACAGGCTCTGCTCCATGCCGGGGATGAGAATACCGGCAAGGAATATCAATACGTTGATAATCAGTAAGTTCTTTGTTACCTGCGGTAGATTAAGCCACTTCATTGTCCTTTGGGGTTTTAATGAACTACAAATTTACAACTTTTTCTCCTTACCACCAAATCTACTTTTATCGGCATCCCGGTTGCGTATTTTGAGTAAAAGAATTAATTTTGTGTCTGTGATAAATTAAATTTGAGATGAAAAAAGTATTAATCATATTGATTATGCTTGCCGCAAGCATAACATCTGCGGCACAGGATTTTACACGCGGTGCCGATGTCAGTTGGGTGACCGAGATGGAAGCCGACGGGAGAATTTTTTGCTCTACCGATGGGACTGAAACAGACCTGTTTGTGCTTATGAAACAAATAGGCATGAATGCTGTGCGCCTACGCGTATTTGTTGACCCTAATGGTTTCGGTTACGGGAAATGGTGTGACAAGGACGACCTGCTGACAAAGGCTCGCCGAGCCAAGGAGCAAGGGCTCGACATTATGATAGATTTTCATTACAGCGACTTTTTCGCCGACCCGGGCGCACAGGCGGCTCCAATGGCGTGGAATGGGCTTACTGACCAGGAAGCAAGGGCGGCGCTTATAGACCACACGACAGATGTGCTACAGGCACTGAAGGATGCAGGTGTAACACCCAAATGGGTCCAGGTGGGAAATGAGGTAAACAATGGCATCGCATTTCCTTATGGCAAAATCGACTGGGACAAAAGTGGTGCTGATAGATTTACGCATTATGTAGCAATGAGCAACGCAGGATATGATGCGGTGAAAGCCGTATTTCCTGCCGCAAAAGTAATAATCCACCTCGCAGGAACTGAAGCGGCTCAATGGTTTATCCCCGACTTCATCGCTGCCGGAGGTAAGGCTGATATGATAGGTTTCTCGCACTATCCCACTGTCGATGAGTGGAATAGTGGCGACGCATCGGCTACATACAGCAATATCAACGCCGAGAAATATGTAAAAAATGCGATAGCGGATTACGGTCTTCCGATAATGATATGCGAGACAGGATTTGATGTGACTCAACCCGCACTCGCACGGGAGGTTATGATAGATTTGTTTCAACGTATGACCGCTATTGAGGGCTGTGCAGGTATTTTCTATTGGGAGCCGCAAACCGATGGCGTGTGGAAGCCCGGTTATTACGAAAATTTGGGATGGAGCGCCTACAACAAGGGCGCATTTACCTCGGACGGACATCCTACAATGGCTCTTGATGCATTCAGCGGAAATACCGAGGTCGGGACGGTGTTCCCGAAGTCGCTCGGAATCTTCAGCACGGACTACACCACTCTGCTCGCCACTCTCCTCCCCACAGACGGGTCTGAGGGGATTTATTCTGCCGAATTAGAGGTGACCGAGGCTTGGCAAAACTTTGTCATTTATGATGCCGAAAATGGAATTTGGTATGGCTCTTACCCCGGCGACATGATGACACTATCCTCTGCATCGGACAAATGGAACTTATGGATAGACAGTGAGCAGACCGGGCTATACGACATCAGCGTTGACCTATCCGCTATGCGTTGGTCATATTCTTACAACGCCTCGGTCGATGCCATTCTTGCCGACAACGACCGACCGGTGCAGTACTACACCCTCACAGGAGTCCTTGTCGCAACTCCCCAACGAGGTCAACTTTACATCGTCAAACGAGGTACAAAAGCCAAGTTGCAAAGGTTCTAACTCATCGAACAGCATCTATCCGCTGAGTCCCCGATGCAGGATAGAGATTAACTTGTTGCAAGAGTGGGCGATACTATGCCACTCGCCATTGCGATGGGGTCTTACCTGTGACTGACTTGAAGAAACGGACGAAATGCTGTGGGTATTCAAAGCCGAGACGTTGGCTGACTTCCGTAATGGTAATCTCCTCTGATTGAAGCAGTTCTTTGGACTTGGCAAGGACGCGGTCGTTGATGATGTCTTTGGCGGTGCGTCCTGTCTCGGTTTTGACCAGGGTGCCGAAGTAGCCGGTGGACAGGCAGCACTTGTCGGCGAAGTAGGCGACGGTGGGAAGTCCCTCATATACTGCTTTGTCGCGGATGTATTCATCCAACAGCGTCAAGAACTTCTTCACCACGCTGTGGTTGATTTCTTCGCGCGTGATGAATTGGCGGTCGTAGAAACGGAGGCAATAGTTGAGCAAAAGTTCGATATTCGAAACGATGAGTTCACGCGTGTGTTTGTCGATGGTGTGATGCAGTTCCTGCTCTATCATTGCAAGTACGCCCTTGAAGGTTTCAACCTCTGCTGCCGAGAGATGGAGAGCCTCGGTACTTGTGTAGTCGAAGAACTCGTAGCGGCTCATCTGCTTTGTCAATGATGTGCGGTTCAACAGGTCGGGATGGAATGCCAATGCCGTGTATTTTGCAAAAGGCACATCGGGATTAGGCTCCACCGTCACCACCTGACCGGGCGAAAAACTCGTCACGGTCATCTCGTCGAAGTCATATGGTGTGCGTCCATAGGAGAGTTTGCACCCCTTGGTCTCCTTGAGGTAGATGGCATAGAGCCCATAGTGCATCACACTCTTTTGGATGTGTTCGGTGTTCTCCACATGCAACACACTGACCAAAGGATGAAGCGTCTCTATCCCCTGGTAGTCGTTAAAGTCCTGTATTGTATTGAGAAAAATCTCCTGCATAGTTCAATAGCGCTTGTATATTAAAACGCATAAATGCCTAAATTTATTGTAGTATACTTTCAATCAATCACACAGAGATTTGCACGGTAGCGCTATTATTATTTATATTCTCCTTGTATTCCATAATATTGCTCATCACTTACCTGCTCAAGCCACTCATTGGAAGCGTTTTCGCCCTCTATCTCAATGGCAAGATGAGCAAACCAACTATCGGCGGCGGCTCCATGCCAATGCTTCACGCCGGCAGGGATGTGGATGACTGTCCCCGGGAGAATCGCCTGTGCCGGCTTGCCCTCCTCTTGATACCAGCCACGACCAGCCACGCCGATAAGCATTTGTCCTCCGCCCTTGGTGGCATGATGAATGTGCCAGTTGTTGCGGCAACCCGGTTCGAAGGTGACATTGGCAATAGGAACCTGCTCGCCGGAAATACGCGCCAGATAACTGTTGCCCTTGAAATACTTGGCATAGGCAGTGTTGGGCTCTCCAATGGGGAATATCATCTCTTGTTGGAAACGACTCTTCGCATCTTCCAAAGAAGTGTCTTCTTTCCAAACCTCTTTAGCCTGGCGGAAAGCCGCCCATGCCTTGGGCCATCCTGCATAGAAAGCGATATGTGTGATGATTTCAGATATTTCCGTTCTTGTGATGCCGTTCTTCTTCGCCTCCTGCAAGTGGTAGGTGAGCGACGAGTCGGTGATGCCCTGACTAATTAGTGAGGTGAGCGTAACAAGGCTGCGGTCGCGAAGGCTAAGCAGGTCGTTGCGGCTCCACACCTCGCCAAAGAGAATATCATCGTTGAGATGGGCAAACTCGGGGGCAAACTCGCCCAACTGCGTGCGGCCTGCCGTCTGTACTATCTTTTGCTGTGCCATAACGTTTAGTGTCGTTATTGTTATTAAAGATATGAAGATGATATAACGTCTCATCATCAATAATTATCCTTTCTGCGATTAAACACCTTTACCCATCTCGTAGGCATGCATCAGGGTGGCATTGCCTTCAATGTCTCGTGCGTCGGTTACGCCGCCGCAGAAGAGATGACCCTTGAGTGATGACTTGCCGTAGCAGTCTATCCAACCTGTAAGACCCATCTCGGCACGTCGGGGAGTATCCTCCTCGGCTTCGGCGGCAGTGGTGAGCAGATAGATGTCGCGGAAACGGTAATCCTTGGGATACATGGCATTCATACGGTCGATGAGCGTCTTCATCTGTCCGCTCATCTCATAGTAATAAATAGGTGTCGCCCAGCAGACTACATCGGCATTCAGCACTTTCTCCATGATGTCGGGGACATCGTCCTTGAATACACAGGCACCGGTGTGCTGGCAACTCAGACAACCTACACAGAATTTTATTTCCTTTCCGCGAAGAGAAATCTTCTCCACCTCATTGCCCGATGCCTTGGCACCTTCGGCAAACTTCTCAGCGAGCAGGTCGCTGTTTGACCCGACACGGAGACTGGTTGAAATTACTACAACCTTTTTCATTGTTTTTCGAGATTAGTTTTAAAGAATTTTTCAAGTTTATCCCAGGGAATCATATTTTTTGCCTTGCCCTTGCCTTCCGGCTCGGTATAACCGCCATCGTACAGGTCACAATGGTTGGCGTTGGGGATGATGAGCAGTTCCTTGTTCTGTGGCACCGTGTTGGGCTTGCGGACGAAGTCATAGCCGGGCGCCTTGCCCTCTACCATATACTGATAGGCATTTTCGCCGAAGTAACGAGAATGGGCAGTCTCGCCGTGCATGATGAGCACCGCCGAGCGTATCTCATTGATGTAATAGAGAAATCGTGCGTTGGAATATGCCTGGCAGCCAAAGGTGTGCCAGACACCGTTGCTGTTGCCCGAACGTGGATGGTAGCCTCGTGGAGTCTTGTAATAGTCATAATAATCCTTGACAAACTGTGGCGCTTCGGCTGGCAGTGGGTCGACCACGCCTCCTGCTTGTGTCAACATGCCGGACAGCACAGCCTTTGTGCGTTCGGCAGCCATCGCCTTGCGTGCAGCATAACGCGCTGCTTCACTGTCGTTTTCGTCGAAATAGCCATTGCCATTCACTCGGCTCATATCGTACATAGTGCTTGCCAATGTTGCCTTGATGCGAGGGTCAATGGCTGCCGCATTGAGGGCAATGCCGCCCCAACCGCAGATGCCGATAATGCCTATTTTCTCACTGTCAACTTCATCAAGACTGCTAAGGAAATCCACCGCCGCCAGAAAGTCCTCCGTATTGATATCGGGCGAGGCAGTAGCCCGTGGTTCTCCTCCGCTCTCACCCGTAAAGGAGGGGTCGAAAGCACAAGTGACGAACCCTCTTTCAGCCATCTTCATGGCATATAAGCCGCTTGACTGCTCCTTTGATGCACCGAAGGGACCACATACTGCGAGTGCCATTCCGTTGCTCCCACCCTTTGGCGAATACAAATCGCCCACAAGTGTGATACCATATCGATTCTTGAACTCCACCTTTCGGTGGTTAACCTTTTCGCTAAGTGGGAATACCTTATCCCATTCCTGTGATATCTGCATTTTACTTTTATTAACATTATCGCAAGCGGCAAGTGCCAACATTGCTATTGTAAACAGTGATAATATGATACGTTTCATGTTAGTTGTAGTTTGAGCATGCAAAGTAACGCCAAATAACAAACAATAGTTATACCAAAATTTGGGGATAAATAACCCAAATTTCGGAATAATGATATAGACTTTGGCGGTGGATGACAAAACGAGAGGTCGCGACGTAAAATAATAATACGCCACAACCTCAGGTTCTAATACTCAGATATGTTTGCTATAGGCTTATTGGGGGATCTGCCAATCTGCCGACCTCATCGGGGAGACTACTTCCTCTATTCTTACCGCATGAAATCGACAGGTCTTACCACTACTCAATTTATTGCTCGTACGCGCATCAGTGAGGCGTGCCGTAGGATAAATACCCATGAAGAATACGGCGACTACACCCTTGAGGCAATCTGGCAAAGCGTAGGCTATCCCTCGCGCTCGCATTTCGGCAATATGTTCCGACGATTTGTGGTGAATGACGCTCTCGGAATATGCCTCTAAACTAAGACACAATTCAGCCATAAATTTTTTCTCTGCCTAAAAAAGTATAGCGGACAGTAGTATAACTATAATACTTATTCGTATCTAGTCCAAGTCCATTCCTCGGACTCATTTGTAAAATAACCATCTTCATCTTTCCTATATCTACGCCACTTAATTTCGTTTTTTGAAACAGATATAGCTTTTAATTTTTCTTTTTGAATATTGCCATAATAGCCTATGTTCAGATAAACGTAATCATTCTTGTATTCCCAAGTGATTGAGCCATAAGAATTATTATCGTAATAGTCGGCTGGATCCTCGTAACCTGCTCCGGTACCGCCTTTATTTATTACGATAATATCATTATCGCCATCCTGCGCCCACACTCCTACAATGATAGAGGTTAGGTTATCTGCTGGTTCATCGTCATCATCGCTACAGCTGTTTAAAGCCATTGCCATAATGACACACAGAGCTACAGCAACCAGCGACTGTAGATGTAATAATTTGTGTTTCATTGTAAAATAATGTTTATGCTTCACAACCCCGATAAAGCGGTTAAGAATCGAATATAGAAAAGGTGTGGGATTGTATTCTGCATATCCCTTTTAGTAGGATTCTTGCATTGCCTTAGATAGTGGATAAACAACAAACCCACACCGAGAAGCTTTATAAATACCATAGAAAGGGTAAGTATATGCTACCGATGTAGGTGTTACATGCCCTTATCTTACTATCTATTAGCGAATTTTGCGAGAATTTACTAAAAGAAGATATTTCAAATAACACCTTTTCAGATGAATGAGCCAACTATTCGGCTCTATTGTCGATTACAAAGTTACTAAATTCTTCTGAAAGTATGTCCCTATCTTCAATGTTTTTTCGCAACTTTGCATTGAAAGTATTATAGTTTTGCAGAAAAAGGTGTACCACAGATTGCGATTTGTGTACCAAAACTGTACCACAACCTCG